>NZ_KV813415.1:0-126848 GCF_001813645.1 Pseudomonas sp. HMSC063H08 | reverse complement strand
GACCTGGCGCGCATGGAGGCCGTGCTGTCTGAGTTGGTGTGCGCCTGCCATGCGCGAAGGGGGAACGTTTCCTGCCCGCTGATCGCGTCACTACAGGGTGGAGCAAGCTTGGCAGGTTCGGCTATGCCTTAGCGTGCTTTATTTTCCGTTTTCTGAGACGACCCCCACTACCGCTTGCATGTGGCGGTACTGACGGGTCTGCCTGCTTCGTTGGTCTCTGATCTGGCCCAGGCGCTTGGGCGATCGCCCGTCCAGATAGCGGAATGGGTCGGAGTATCCTCCCTCAGTGCGGCAATGTCTTTGCAGGCAAGTGAGGTTTTCTGTCGCCTTGTTGAGACTCTCGATGCGCTACTGGAGCTGTACGAAGGGGACCTAGAAGGTGCACTCCGCTGGCTAACGGCACCGAATGTGGTGTTGGCCAATGAGAGGCCGGTCGAACTGTTGGCAACAGAAGCTGGTACGCGCGCCGTGCAGCAGGCTATTCATGCGATTGAATATGGCCTGCCAGTGTGACCCTTATCGGAGTTCTGGAGCAGTGAAGCGATTCTAAGGTTTGGATGGCCACCGCCCGCCCGCAGCTGGAGGTACTGACCATGGAGCATACCAATACTCCACCGCCTGAAACGGTCATAGACATCACTTGTGATGTCTGCTGCCAGAGCATTCGCGCAGAAGGCTATGGCCAACAGTTTGGAACCCTTCAGGCAAACTGGGGGCATGGTTCCAAGCACGACGGTGAGCGTTATGAGGTTCGGCTGTGCGAAGTCTGCTTCTTCAGAACCCTGAGCCATCTTCGCCGCAAGCGCATGGTCAACACCATGTTTGATGAGGAGCCCGATACCGCTCAGGATGAGTTCGGCCTGCTGCGAATTAAGTAGGCCGATCTGGAGTTGGCAAAGGCACTGGGGTGTCGGTATCAAGGCTCTGGGCCCAGGTCTCGACCAATGCGTGATCGATCACCAAACCCTCGCTCACATCAGCTAATGCCTCGTGTGTTAGATCAGCGAATCTTCGGTCGTCATTCGAGTTGGCCATTCCGCGTCCATTTTGCCGTGCCCGGCTGCTAGCCGATGGGCGCTGGCTCTGAATAGCCCGTCTTCACGCCCTGAGTGGCGGCGTAATGGCGGGTTTGGAAAGCCAGAACATCCTGCATCTGCTTGCTGACGTCTTCTTCCAGCCCCCACTCATAGGCCAGCTTGTCGAGCTTGTAGCGAGAGACCAACTGGGTCGCCCGCGGCGAGCGTTCTGCCGGTTTCAGGTTCGACCAGCTGCTGACAAAGCCTTTTAGGCGCGCGGCTTTGTCCGTTGATACACAGGGAAAGCGACGCAGCAGGTCGACCAGATAGAGGGCACGCAGCTTCTGTTCAGGCTGGCGCAGCTTGCCCGCCACTTCACGCTGCAATACCGGCACGAGGTCGCGCTCTTCGTACCACAACTGCTTGGCGAGCTCCACGAGAGCATCGGACGCAACTTGGCTAAGGCGCTGCTGAGTGACAGTCTCCAGGAGCGCGCCAAAGCTTTGTTTACGATCCAGACGTGGCATCTCGCCGATCCTCCAGGTACTTCGCTGTGACCAGTTTCAGGCAGCCTAGCATTGCGCTTCGGTTGCCCACAGCATAATCGATTGCCTCTGTTGCCAGTGTAACAAACTGGCCGACATCGACACGGCCGCATTCGATGAGCTGTTCGATATCAGATTGATCGTTTTCCGTAAAGCGGCCGAGCTTGGATATTGCCAGATCCACGCCGGCAGCAACGAAAACATGCAGCGGCTGCTCACCCTCGAAACCCTGCATGGGGATGGCACGCTCACGGTAGTCCTCGTGCAATGGCCCGAGGGCATTGGTGTAGTTCTGATCCAAGTACACCTGCAAGTCGCGGCCGTCGCTGTCCTCATAACCCTCTGGCGGTGTATAGACGGCCATGATCTCTTCCTTACGCAGCACACGGGCCGCCTCGATCTCCGCATCGATGTCCGCACTACCACGCGCATGGGTGAGCAGGTGCACCGCGCAGCCGCCGAAGATGAAGACCTTGAGCGAGCCTGGCGGATTGCCATTCAGTAGCGGCAAGGCCCGGGCGAACAGATTACCAATGGCCTGGCCCAGCGGCGTAGTCAAGCGGACAGGTTCCGCAGCCCCCTCACTGGCAGTCTCAAGTAGTGTCATCTTCACCTCCACTCAGCGCATAGGCTCAGTGTGCCGGTTCATGGGCTACGTGCGCCATCGCTGTTCGCAAGCGGCGCCCCGAGTAGCTTCAGCTGTGCAGTGGCTTCGATCAGGCGCTCCTGCAGGCCTTGCGCCTGTTGCGTCTGGATCGCGGAGGCTTCACCCAGCCGGGACACCTCCTCATGCAATGTGCGACAACGCTGTTCCAGGGTTTCATTCAAGCGCTCGGCGCCGGTCAGCGTGTTTTGCAAGGCCTCCAGGGCCTGAGCTTTCTGTGCCAGTAGCTGTTGCTGCGCATGCTGCTCTTTTTGCAACTGCCGCGCTTCTGCGAGCAGGCGCGCATTGTCGCGGTTCAGTTGGGTCAACTCGTCCTGTTTGACGATCAGGGTCTGCTGCAATTGCCGTAGCTCTAGTTGCAGTTGCTGCATCTGCGACTCGTGTCGACGTTGTTCCTGCTCACGCTGCTCCTTGCTGGCTTGGCGGTAGTGCTCCAAGGCGTCACGTGCGTGCTGATGCTTTTCCTCTAGCGAGCGAATCTGCCCATCGCGGTCTTGCAGGCGCTCCTCCAGGTCGCGGTTGGCCTGCAACAGGCGGGCATTCTCGACCTCGCCCTGTTGGCGTCGCTGCTGCTCCTGCTGTAGCGCGTGCTTGACAACCTGGAGCTGTTCTGTGAGCCCGCTGCACTGACTTTCCAATTGCTGGATTCGGCTTTCGGCCAGCCGCGCTTGGTTCTGGAAATCAAGCCGGTCATGTGCCAGTTGTTCGCGCTCCTGGGCCACGGCCGCCTGCGCATCTTCCTTTAACTGATCTGCCAGTTGGCCGACCAGATTGGCCAGCTGTTCGCTGAGCGGGATCGAGGCCGTATCTCGGCCGCGCTCGGCGTCTTCGAGCTCTTTCAGGTAGCGGTGAATGGTGGTTTTCGAGCCGGTATTGCCAAGTTCGACCCTTACCGCGTCGATGCTGGGGTTCTCGCCCCGCGCCAGAATTGCCTGCCGCGCCTTCTGAACCAGTGCCTTGTTGATGCCGCCGCGGGCCATGATCTGCTCCTACGATTTCGTATTAGATTACATACTATGTATTTATATACTATATTTAATTGATGTAAAGCGCGTTTAAAGCAAATAAATCAGATAAAATAATGGAGCATTATTCAATATGATTGGCAAAAACGGCTGCTTCGCGGTCGTTTCCCAGTACACAAAGGGCACGCACGGGCGATGAAGGACGTCGAGCGCTACCTGCAAGCCGGCACGCGGGAAAACACCCGGCGTAGCTACCAGTCGGCCGTCGAACATTTCGAGGTGACCTGGGGCGGCTTCTTGCCGGCCACGAGTGACTCCATCGTGCGTTACCTGGTGGACTACGCCGACACGCTGAGCCTCAACACGCTAAAGCAGCGCCTCGCCGCCCTCGCGCAGTGGCATATCAGGCACGGCTTCCCCGATCCCACCAAGACCCCGACCGTACACCAGGTACTGAAGGGAATTCGCACCCTGCACCCGAGCCAGACAAAGCAGGCCGCGCCGCTGCAATTACAGCATCTGGAGCATGCGGTTGAGTGGTTGGAGCAGGAGGCTATGTGTCTGTTTCAAGCCGAAGACCTGGCGGGATATTTGCGCTGTCGGCGGGATACGGCATTGCTACTAATCGGCTTCTGGCGAGGCTTTCGTAGCGATGAACTGTGCCGCTTGCAGGTGGAGCACATTCAAGCCGAAGCCGGTGCTGGCATGACGCTGTTTTTGCCTTGGAGCAAGGGTGACCGGGACAACCTTGGCACCACTCACTACGTACCTGCGCTGAGGCGGCTGTGCCCAGTACAGGCCTATCTCGACTGGATCGGTGCAGCAGGGATTGCTCGAGGGATGGTTTTTCGTCGGCTGGACCGTTGGGGCAACTTGAACGAGGCTGGCTTGAATCCTGGCAGTCTGATCGTCCTACTGCGGCAGATACTCCAGCGTGCGGGGATCCAGGCTGACCTTTACACCAGCCACTCATTGCGTCGAGGCTTCGCCACCTGGGCCACGGCCAATGGCTGGGACATTAAGGCGTTAATGACCTACGTGGGGTGGAAGGACATCAAATCGGCGATGCGCTACATCGACCCTGCCATCTCCTTTGGCGGCCTCGCTGCGAGGCCTGCTCTCGAACTAAATGCCAGCACTTTGACTCAAGTGCCAGCTTCTCACTAACATCGACGCACGACAGGAGTGACGGTGCAATGAGTACGCAGACCAGCATCGAATGGACGGAAATGACCTGGAACCCGGTGGTGGGTTGCACCAAGGTGTCGCCGGGCTGCAAACACTGCTATGCCGAGAACATGGCGCGTCGCTTGCAGGCCATGGGCACGCCCGGCTACGAGAACGGCTTTCGCCTCAGCCTGCGCCCAGAGAAACTGCAGGAGCCTCTGCAGCGCAAGAAGCCGACCATCTACTTTGTCAATTCCATGTCTGACCTGTTCCATGAGCAGGTGCCGGACACCTACATCGACCAGGTGTTCGCGGTTATCCACCAGGCCTCACAGCACACCTTCCAGATCCTCACTAAGCGGGCCGAGCGCCTGGCCGACTATTTCAGCCAGCGCACACCGCCGGCCAACGCTTGGCTGGGGGTCTCGGTCGAGGACCGGGAGTACGGCGTGCCCAGAATCGACTGCCTGCGTGGCATCAACGCCGCGATCCGTTTCCTCTCCGCGGAACCCTTACTAGAAGACTTGGGTGAACTGAACCTGACTGACATCCATTGGGTCATCGTCGGCGGCGAGTCCGGCGCCAAGGCCCGGCCAATGAAGCAGGAGTGGGTGGATAACATCCACCGCCAGTGCGATGCCTTTGGCGCTGCTTTCTTTTTCAAACAATGGGGCGGCTGGGGCTCCGATGGCGTGAAGCGTTCAAAGAAAGCTAATGGCCGGCTGCTGAAGGGCCAGACCTGGGATGAAATTCCGCTGCTGACCCTCGCCTGATACCAAAACAAGGACGACCCGATGGCCAAGGATGACGAGAAGTACCGCTGGGACTGGGCAACCCAAACCTTTCCCACCATCGACCCACACAGCAAGATCAAGCACCAGATCATCGACGACTACATCCAGGCCTACATCGATGTCCTGATGCGGAATCAGCAAATGCCACTGCTTGGCCTATCAATTGTCGATGGCTTCAGCGGTGGAGGTATATATAACGACAGCGCAGGCGGTCACCACTTCGGCTCCCCGGTGATCGCCCTGGAAGCAATCCAGGAGTCGGAAGTGCGCAACAACGTGGGGCGCATCAAGTATCGACCGATCTGCTCGCAGCATCACTTTGTGGATGTGAAGCCGAAGAATACTGCTTGCTTGCACGCCGTCCTGGCCAGCCGCGGACATCAGGCCCGCATTGGACAGGACATTCACCTGCATACCGCCGAGTTCACCAAAGCTCTTCCGGCCATTGCGCAAAGCCTCAAGGCCTTTGGAAAAAGCGAGCGCGTTCTGTTTCTGCTCGATCAGTACGGCTACGGAGACGTGCCATTCGGCCAGATCAAATGGATCTTCCAGCACCTCAGCAATGCTGAGGTCCTGCTGACCTTCAATGTCGACTTTCTAATCACGTACCTAGCGGACCGCCACGCCAACCGCAAGGCTATTGCCAGTATCGGTCTAGAACAGTATGTCCCCTGGGAACAGCTACGGCACTTAAAAGCACATAGCTCCCAGGATTGGCAGTACCTGATCCAGCGCTATCTGTCGGACGGGATCAAGCAGGAAAGCGGCGCGCAGTTCATGACGGTGTTCTTCATTCGCCCACACGGCACCAACCCCATGGCCTACTGGTTCATCCACCTGGCGAACAGCTACCGCGCCAACGACGTGATGAAAGCCATACACTGGAAGTACGGCAACAATTTCTCCCACCTGTTATCACCGTCCTGCTTCTTTGGTTACGACGCTAACCGGGATGTGGGGGTGACCGGCCAGCCGGACCTACTCTGCGAAGGAGAACACCAGTTCGACCAAGTGACTGATACCCGGATTCGCGGGGAACTGTCCGAGCTGCTACCCAAACAGGTATTCGAAGTCGAGCGTCGTCCCTTCATCCAGCTCATGACGGAGCTCACCAACTTCACCATGGCAGACGAAAGTCGCGTGAAGCTGGCCCTGGATGTCGCGGTGGCCAACGGCGATATCCAGGCAGTGGACAAGGAAGGCAAGAGCAGGCGGCGCAAAGGCACGAGCATCAAGTCCACCGATATCCTGATCGCGCCGCCGCAGAAGACGTTTTTCTTCTTTCCCCAACAGAAGAAGACGTCCAGGGACACATGACCATCAACACCGCTGCCGCCAACAGTGTTAGATCTGATCCTGGCCTTGTCGACCGAAACGCTGGTCAAGCGCTCCACTGCGGTTAAGGCCTGGCCCCTTCTCTGGGCCTGGCTGCCAGTCTTGATTGCAAGCTCCAACGAGTGCGGCGATAAGAAGGGAGTTTCAAGCGGGCAAGCCCAAAAACTGCATAGTGCGTGATGTGCAAGTGAAAATCATTGTCACTTGCCACGGAGCTGACTAAAACCTGCCCAGTTGGCACCTCCCTCTCCGAAGTTAACTATCGATTAAGTATTTGATTTAAAAAGAAAATATAGGCGATCCAGAAAAATAATTTGACATGCCAGCCAAGTTCAAAGTAGACATGCAGGCATAGGGAAACAGATTTTCATAATAGACAGTAAGGATGCTTGAATGGATTTTTCAATTAATCCCCCCCAGCGAATTGTCTTTGTGGGACTAGGAACGATTGCCCAGTCCTTCCTTCCTCTCCTTTCTAAGGTTCACGACTTATCTACTTTAGAAATCTACGCGATCGATCCAAAAACACCACCGCTTATTGAGTACTTTGCTAACAGTTTTGGCTTAAAATTTATCAACTCTGCAATTGATCAAATCAACTATCGCGACATTCTTGTGCCGATTCTTGGTGAAGGGACGGTTCTAATAAATCTATCAACCGATGTCTCAAGTCTTGCCCTGATAGAATTATGCCGCTCCGCAGGGGCTCTTTATTTAGACACATGCATTGAGCCGTGGAAGGGCGGATATGATGACCCAACCATACCACTGCATAAGCGAACTAACTATCACTTAAGAGAACAAATGCTGTCTCTGAAAAAGAGGCTAGGCTCAGGGGTGACGGCTCTCGTGGCGCATGGCGCGAATCCTGGGTTGGTATCCCACTTCGTTAAACGTGCTCTTTTAGATTTAGCGGAAGAGATATTGGGTGATTGTAAAAAGCCCTCTAATAAAGAGCAGTGGGCTATCCTAAGCCAAAGATTGGGTGTCAAAGTAATCCATGTCGCAGAGTACGACTCGCAAATTTCTCAGAAATCTAGGGAGAGGGGTGAGTTCGTAAATACTTGGTCAGTGCATGGGTTCATAAGTGAGTCGCAACAACCGGCAGAGTTGGGCTGGGGAAGTCACGAGCGAAGTCTACCCACGGATGCGTCAATGCATACAGATGGATGCGGAGCAGCAATCTATATTGAGAAGCCAGGGGCCTCTGTTAGAGTTAAGACATGGACGCCATTTAACGGCCCTAGCTTAGGTTATTTGGTAACTCATCACGAGGCAATTTCAATTGCTGACTTTTTGACGCTCAGAACTGCCGATGAGACATATAGACCAACTGTCCATTATGCCTATCGCCCAAGCGATGAAGCAATTCTCTCTGTACATGAATGGTTCGGCAATGATTGCATGACTCCAGAAAAGACAAAAGTACTTCGTCCTGGTGATATATTGTCGGGTTCTGATTACCTCGGTGTTCTTCTTATGGGGCACGAAAAATCTAGTTATTGGTATGGATCTATCTTAAGCATCGAAAAGGCCAAGGAACTTGCCACTCTCAACACTGCAACAACGTTACAGGTAGCAGCCGGAGTTCTTTCCGGTTACTTATGGATACTGAGCCATCCGTCGGCAGGAATAATTGAAGCCGAAGACATGGATCATGAAGTGGCACTATCTTATATTTCACAGTATCTAGGCGAACTAAAAGGGGTTTATTCGGACTGGAATCCTACCAAAAACAACCCAGGCACCTTTTCGGCCATAGATAGCGACTCTCCCTGGCTGTTCTCAAATTTTGTCCTCTGAACAAGGAGCGTTCAAGTGTCAAATGTTAAGTCGGGTATTGGTCTTAAAAGCTACGAATGGTCATCCCTGGAGTTGCTGAAGGGTTTGTCAATTGAACAGATAAAGTCGAATCCCTCAAAGCTCGAGGAGCGTCGGCCTTTCTTTTGGCATGACATGAGCTCTGAATTTGATTCAATAAACTTCTTGCGCTACTTGTTTGGCCGTCGCGACATTCAATTTAGCAATGAATTTATCGAGTTCGTATGCCTGTGGCATCTCGATGAGCAAAATCATTATCGCGGACTGAGAAAGATTAATAGCGTACTTTACTCCATGCCGGAAGACATGATTGATCGCGAGATTAGATCGAACTCTCCGGACTTTTCTCATATCGAAGACTTCATGAAGGATGAATTCACAATTCTTCTCTCTATCGCATTTGATGAAGTGACCAGCACAAGAGCCTACAAGCAAGATGTAAGCTTCTTTGACTCGTTTGAAAACGAGTCTCTTTCAACCTGGATTAGATATGCTGCCCGTGATGAGGCAGCCCATTACGGTAATGCAATGAAAATTCTTCGCCTTAATCACTCTCATCGCTTTGATGAGGTTGAGGCGATTCTAGACAAGATTGTGGAATTCGAAACTTCAGAGAGCTTCGACTATCAGCGAACCTTTATATTTGACCATGACACCGACGACTTTTCTCATGTTTTATTGAAGGATAGTCGCGATACCATATTAGAGGTACTTCGAGGAAAATGACCTGGTTAGTTATGGCACTTATGGCTCCACTGCTGTGGAGCCTTTCAAATATCCTGGACAAGCTGGCAGTGATCCATCATGCGAATCACTGGACTACATTTATATTTCTCCTGAGCATTGGAAATCTTCTTTATTCTGCGCTGATTTTTCTTCTCTTTACACCATCTGACTTTGACACAACCTCAGCGCTTCTGAACCTGCTGTCAGGATTATGCATTTTTGGAATGTATTTCCTATACGCAATGCCGCTGAAGTCGGTCGATATCTCTACTGCGATTGCGCTTCATCAGTTAACTCCTTTGCTGGTGCTTGTCGTATCGATCCTCTTGCTTGGCTATTCGCCAACAGGGATTGAGCTGCTCGGCATTGCCTTGGTTTTTGTCGGGGTTTACTTTGCTGTGGCAATCGGCAAAGGGAGACCAGGCTCGATAAGTTTATCAGCAGTATTGCTTCTAATAGGTTCAGCAGTTTTTGGGGCGGTGGCTACGCTACTATACGATCACCTGCTCCTGAGTCACAGCCTGCCCTCGGTTCTTATGTTTAACTATGCAGGCTACGGTCTTGGCGGGACTCTGATGCTGCTGGTTCCGAAATGGCGCCATTCCATCGCAAAGGATGTCTCCGAAATGCCACCAAAGGGCTGGGCGGTGTATGCGCTGAGCAATCTCTTCGACGCCGGTGGATACGCGCTTTTTATTGGCGCATTATCTGCTGGTGGAAACGTTGCGGTGGTCTCGGTTTTGGTCAGTCTTCACCCGGTATATGTGCTAGCCTTAAGTCATTGGCTAGCAATAGTTGACCCAAAGATACTCAGCGAAAACTTTAGCTCGTCGGACGCATATAAGCGCATGAGCGCCATAGTCGTAATCGTTGCCGGCGTAATAATGATGACCAAGATCTGAAGATGCCATGAGCAAAAATTCAAATATCAAGTTGATCTCAGCCTCAATAGATGATGAGCTCTTACTCGTGGAGCTAATGAAAAAATACCACCTATACGATGGTATTGAGATGACTGACGAAGACAGGCTGGCTGCACTTCGCCCTCTCTTGTCATCTTCAGAAAAGGGCAACGTTTGGATTATTTGTCTTGGCAGCAAGCAGATTGGATATATTGCTACTTGCAATTGCTACAGTATCGAGTTCAGGGGGATTGAGGTCTGGATTGATGAATTTTATATCGATGAACAGTGCCGAGGACAGGGATTTGGCAGTGAGATTCTAGAAAAGGTCAAGTCCTTCTTGAAGTCTCAAGGTGCCGCAATAGTTCATCTAGAAGTGGACGAAAATAATCCTAAAGCAGTAAGTCTTTATAAGAAGTCAGGTTTCGAATTTCGCGAGCGATTCGTTATGATGAGTCATAGTCTCAAGTAAAGATATACATTTTTATGATTACGCAGCCCCTTGTCAAATTGGCTGCTGAACTGGTCGACGTTCGGGCAATGCCGGCGTTTCTTTGTCGTGATCGCTCAGCGGCTACCGAATCGCTAGGTCACTGATCAAGCCGGGCTGATTCCGGCTCGGCTTGATACGGTTTAACGAGCTACTGCTGATGCTCAGGCTCAAGACTGGTCAAGGGAGTTAGGAAGCCCTGAGCGGAGCGAATCCACGTCGCCAGCGCTTCTAGGCCCAACTGCACAGATTCTGCTTCAGCCCAGATACACGCGTTCTCGGTGGGCGCAGCCGGGGCAGTCCCCTCGACGATAGTCAGTGCCATTGCGTGCAATTTCAGCAGTTCGTCACGCAAGGCGGTGATACCACCCATTTCCGAGAGGCATGCATCCAGACCTTCAACTAGCCGTAGAAGTTGGGATGTATCGAATCCGGCTCGCATTCTGTCCAGTGCTGCGATGTCCACCTCACCGTAGGGTGTGACTCGAAAAGACGCTGACGCAATCTCGATCATATTGCCTCCTCGGCCGCGGCCTTACTGGTCGAGTTGACTCGCAACGAGCCGGCAGCCTGTTGGAATACCGAATCCTTGATCCAGGGCTCCGGCGGTCGGTTGAGCTTAAGGTTGAACTCGCCGAAACGCTTGACGTTACTGGTCAGGTAGGGGCTAAGAAAGGACACGTCCTCATCGGTAAACTGCCACCCTTCGCGGGCTAGTTTTTGCAAGATGCGCATCATGTCCACGGTGTTCTGCAGAATCACCGACGAAGCCACCATGTCGTTGTAACGCAGACGTTTCTGCTGCTCGTCCGGATCGTTTTCGGCAATTACATCGCCGCCAAAAGAGAGCCACTTGGAGAAGCCGTTGTAGGACTCGATCTTGTTGGTGTTCGCAGTGACCTCCTGGCGCAGCTCTCGGCTGCCAATCCAATTGAGCAGGAAAATCGTGCGGATAACACTGCCCAGCGTCTGTGCTGCGAGGTAGAGCTTGTTGCGCCGGCTGTAAGAGCCAAGTTTACGTAGCAGCATGGGCGAGGAAATCTTGCCGGCCTGGATCGACAGCGCAATCTGCATCAGATCCTGCCAGTGAGTTTCGATCAGGTGCCAGTCGGCAGTGTCGGTGAACAGTCGGTTTATGTGCTTGTACGATACGCCTCGATCCGGTCGGCACATCACTAGGTCGCGCCAGTTGCGGATACGCGGCATCAGATTGATACCCAGGAGATGAGTGAAGGCGAATACTGTGGCCGACTGGCCCTGGGTGTCGGAGTAGACCGTATCGGGCTCGACGCTAAGGCTGACTTTGAGCAGTCCCTCTATCACATAGATCGCCTCCCAGATGCCTGGCGGGATGAAGTGCTGGAACACTGCAATGTAGTTGTTGGCCACGTGTCGGTACGCCACGGCCCCCATCTTGCGATAGCGGAAGTGGTAGCCGGCCAGTAGGTTGTCGTCATAGAAGTCGAACTGGGTACCGTCTGCGGCCACTGCTTTGCCATCGCCCCAAAGCTTGGGCAGGTCAAGTTGCAGATAGAGCTCCACCAACTCGCGATTAGCCTTGTCCAGTTTCTCCAGCGAGAGGTGGCGGCGATTGGTATAGGACAGCATATGCGGTGTGACATTACCGGCCAGATGCCGCGCGGCCTGGCTGGGACCGAGATTGCAGCCCATGGCGAAGATCGTCATCAGGTAGCGCTCGGCCGGCTCTTTGAGCTTTGGCTCGTTGCCGGACATCGGTCCGAAATGCCGCGTGAACTGAATCCAGTGCTCAATGTTGGCCATAATGTCCAGCACGTGCCTGGCTGGCATACGCTGCATAAGCGCCGTCTGTAGCGAGATGGCTGAAGGCGGGATGTCCCGTGCCATCACCCGCCGCAGTACCGGCTCGCCTGCATCGTTGATCGACACATCCCCTCGACAGGAAGGGAACTTGTCATCTAACTGTTGCGCGGTTTCCTCCAACTGGCTCTTGAGCGAGGCGACAAACTCCTTCGCTGTGGTAGGAAGGCCCACCTTCTCGCAGTATGCCGGTAGCCGCTGGAGACACTCTTCCCAAGGCAGCAACTGTTTACGGTAGTCGGCGAAGGATTCCGATCCCTGCACGCACAGATCACCCGAGCGCAGTTCACTGGCCAGGTAGGAGAACACGCAGACCTCCAGATAACGTCGGTTGGTAGGCGGCCCTTCACTGGTAGGGCGACGCACGATCTTCACCCAGCGATCTGATGCAAACGACAAGTCGACATGCTCATCGATCCATTCACGGTGCAGATTCTCACTGTCCTGAATGAGCTGAAGCGCCTGGATAAGTGAGCGATCCTGGGTGGTGGGCTCCAACTGGAGAAGGTGGCTGAGGCGAAACAGCAGTGAACGATGGGACTTGAAGTGCCTCCAGATCAGCGGCAAGTAGTTATTACCTCCTGTGGCCTGAACTTCAGCACAAACCTCTCGCAACCGATCCATGTTGCCATCGGGGGAGAGGTATTCTCGAATCAGGCTACCAGCCTCCTGGTCATCCGGCTCTTGAACCAGAATCTGCACCACGCCGTCCAGGGTGGCCGCCAGTTGTTCCAACTTCTGACGTTGACGTGCCTGGATTTGCTCCAGCTCCTCCTTGGCGCGTTTGTGGATCGTGGAGATTCTTCGGATGAACATCTCGGCCAGGTGATCTCGGGTTCGCACCCGCATACGGTAGATCAAAGCAAGCATCAGCGTGTAACGCTTCGGCAGCGAGCAGTCCTTCAGTTCAGATACATCCGACGCCGCAGCTTGGGCAGCAAAGTGGCGAATTTTCGTATCGACGATCCCATCAAAAATGGCATCCAGTTTCCCGAAACTCTCTAGCCAGGCTAGGTGGTCGATCAGTACCTCCAGATGCTTGCGCGAGGGTTTCTTGGGTGCCTGTTTGAGTGTGTTGAGGTCACTCTGCCGACGCCCGAAGTCCGTGTCGAGAAGATCCCTTAGCTTATAGATCACCTTGATTGGAGCTCTGGCTACCACAAGGTTGAAGATTTTCTCTTGTGCTTCTGCACGAGCGGCTTCTGCTAGGTCATTCAAGGTCGAATAGGCGGGCAGCTCGTAGTTTTGGCGCAGCAACTCGTCAATGATCGCATTAATAATGTCAGCGCGCTGTTCGAGGAGGGGAGCCATCAACTGTGCATGCGTGGATGCTATGTCTTGACCATCCGAGCCGTAGAACGGTCGAACCCCAAGTTTTTCCCGAACGGCACTCATATGGCGGTAAAGCTGCATCCACTTGTAGGGTGATAGCGCAACCTTGCTGCGTAGACCTATTTGTGTGCGGATGAAATCGACAACTGGCTCCGGCACTTCAGCGATTTCTGGAAAGTATCGGAGTACCTGAAAAGTCTTGAACAGAACAGCGAGATTCAGTCGGAATGCTGCATTAGAGCGACTTTTGACCCACGTGACTTCTTCCTCGGAGAAGCTGAATTCACGCTGAAGCTCGGCCCTCGAATAGGAGCGCGACAAAACAGGGTAGGCGGTACGTTCGAGGGATGCCATGTGTCACTCCTTTCCTTGAACCAGACGGAAAAGATAGACCATGAGGTGCAAGCCAGCGCTTGCCGGATAGAAAGCCTTTCAGAGCAATGGCTTACATTCCAAATGAATGAATTTTCCCCTTATCTCGGCATGACCCCTGCTGGGCTTGCTTGCGCTGTCATAGAAGGTTCCAAGCAGTTGATCCCACACCAGCAAGAACTCACCAAAATTGACCTGCGCATCCTCGAAGTCGCGTTTGTGATGCCAGCGGTGTGTTTCTGCAACGCCGATGACGCGCCGTAGCCAGCCCAACGAGTAGTCCAGATTTGAGTGCTGGAAGGCCAAATGTACCGTCAGGATGCCGAACCAGGTGGCCACGAGTGCAGAAGGAGTGCCCATCGCAAAGAGCACGAGCAGCCCAGGCCCTGCCATGATGGCGGCATGCAACGGGTGCCGGCGCTCGCCGTTCATCCAGTAGAGCCGCTCAGCGCTATGATGTGGCTCATGCAAGCGCCACAGCCATGGAACCTGATGGCTGAAGCGGTGCATGGCGTACAAGCTAAGGTCCAGCACGGCGGCGACAATGACTAGCTGAGCTCACAGCGGTAACTCTGTTGGGAAGACACGGAACTCTGCGGGCACCCAATCGCCCAGCCGGGCCAGCACGGTCGCCGTAATCTGGATCACGGACAGGTTCACGACCATATGGATGATATCAGTAAGGGTATCCTGGTGGTCCTCCAACCAGTCGTCACGGAACGGCTGCACGCGTTCCAGCAGCGCCACCAGCAGAATCCCTAGGGCGGCAATGATCGGCGTGCTGGGCCAATACGGAATACCCGTGTAGAGCAACCAGATCATCCAAGCTGCGGCCCCGCCAAAGATTGTTGGGTAGCTGAGCCAGCGGATCATGAACCTGAGTGAATTGCCCATCGTGAAGCCCTCCCTGAGATGACTCCACTTTGTGCCAATCACCTGTGATGGCGCTTGAACAGAAAAGCTGAATTCAGCCTTTCAGACTGACATGACCCAAGGCAGATGAGGGGTCGAGGCCAAACAGGTCGCGGAAGGTGCGGGAAAAGTGGGCAGCGTCAGCGAAGCCGGCAGCGTGGGCGGCCGCAGTCAGGTTGGCGCCGCTGGCGATATGCTGGAGCGCTATGACCAGGCGATTCCATTTCCGGTAGCTGCGCAGCGGCAGACCGGTCTGTTCGACGAACCAATGTGAGAATCGGGTAGGCGACAGATGAACGCGCTTGGCCAACGCCTGCCTGCCATTAATCGGCTCTTTTAACGCAGCGAGGACCGACTGCAGTCGCGGATCGGAGGCCGGCGGAGTCGTAAGGTTGAGAACAAGGCGCACCATTTCCCGAATTTGCTGGGCTGACGGATCGGAGCTGCTCAGCAATTTTCGCAGCGATGCTGTATCGCCCATCTGAATCGGAGTGATGCCCTCCCCGATGTTATCGGGAAGTGCTCGCGCCTCATCGGACAGCGCGTCGAGGTAGATCGACAACACTTCGTCAGCTTCGATCTGATGGGCCACCCCTGCCCTGATGCAGATGGCCCTTGCCGTCACCGACGAGGATGTACACTTCACAGTCAAGCTGCCGTTCAAGCTGACGGTAATTTGATGCGCCATGTGGCTATGCCAATCTTGGCTACCCGCCTGCCCCAGAAAAATGCCCAGCCCGGGTGAAATCCAGGCTCTGCCATGCCAGCCGATACCCTGCGTTGCGTTCATTCAGCGGCACCTCAGGGTTCCACATCCCGCTGCATTTTGTGCACTAATGAGCTTTATAGCTAATTGTGGAGTGATTATAGAATCCTCTTTGGCCTGAACTCTATCGCTTGCTCGATTGAAATCTCACCCGCTACAAAATCAGCTCGCCCTGTGAGACTAGACACTCTATTTGATCCAAATCAACGAAGTGCTGTTATCGTCAAAAGGAGCATTCATGGCTCGGGGGCAATCTGCTATCGTCGGCCTATTGCCCCGACTGGTGAATTGCTGTGCGTCGGATTGGATTGATCCTGCTAATGATTGCTAGCCTCGTGCTGCCGACCTTCGGCGGTGTGGCTTTCAGCATGCCGGCACAACCTTGCCCGATGCAGAGCGCCGATCATCAGGGCCATGCAATGGCCGATGCTCCGTGCTGCGAGCAAATGGACACGTCTGATGGGGTGGCCAATAAGTCCCCCTGCAAATCCGGCCAGGAATGCAAGACCGGAGGACTTCTCCAGACCACCGTGATCAAGAGCATATCCCCTCTCCCCTCACGCCCCGAGATATTGCTGACCCAGTCGGTGATTAAGCGAGAGCCCGCAGGACTCTGGCGCCCTCCTCGTTTCGTCTAATGCCGTGATCATCCCGCGCCTTACAGTCAGGCGCATCGTCGCGACCACGTTTCGTAGCTGCGACCTCGATCAATCGCATTGGAGGCGAAAGCATGTCCGCTTTCCTTTTTCCACGCCGTGGCTATCTCGGCGTGTTGGCTGCCGCATTCTGGGCAGCTCCCTGGCTTGCCGCGCAGGCACAGCCCCTAACCTTCGAACGAGCCCAAGCTCTGGCCGAACAGAGTGCCCCTGAGAACCTCGCGCGCCAGGCGCAGGTGGCATCGGCACAGCAGGCTGTAGGGCCCGCAGACGCCTTGCCCGATCCCAAGCTGATTATAGGCATCGACAACCTGCCGATCGAAGGCCCTGACCGTTACACACTTAATCGTGACTCCATGACCATGCGCCGCATTGGACTCATGCAGGAGGTACCAAACGGCGACAAGCGTCTGGCCCGTCGCCAACTGGCCGAAGCCTCCATGACGCGGGCCGAGGCCGAGCAGCGTGCCATGCAGTTGGAAATCAAGCGCCAGACGGCAGTGAGCTGGCTGGACGTATACTACGCCGAACGCAGTGTTGGCCTCTTCGATCAACTGGACCGTCAGATCGAGATGCTCCGCTCGACCGTGCAATCGCTGATTGCCGGCGGTAGTGCTCAGCCTGGCGAGCTGTTGCAGGCCGACCAGGAAGCTTTGGCGTTACAAGATCGGCGAGATGAACTGAATCGCGATGTGGCAGTAGCTCGTGCCAAGCTGCGCCGCTGGATAGGCAACGAGGCTGACCAGCCTTTGCAAGGAGATGTTCCCAATCTGAACCTGGTGGCACCGCACCTGCAGCAACGCATTGCCTCACACCCTGAGTTGCGCGCTGCCTCCGCCCGAGTCGGCGAGGCTAGCGCCGAGCTGAACGAGGCCATCGCCGAGAAGACCCCCGACTGGGGTGTTGAGTTTGCCTACAACAATCGCGACAACCAGTTCGGCGATATGGTGATGGTGCAATTCACGTTCGACCTGCCGTTGTTCGTAGGCACACGTCAGGGGCCCAAGATCAACGCCAGACAACAAAGCGTGTCGCAGATGGAAGCCGAGCAGGAAGCATTACTGCGCGCCCATCAGGCTGAGCTGGAAGGCGGTATTGCCGAGCTTGAGCAACTGCGCAGGACCTTGTCACGCACCGAAAAAACCTTGATCCCGCTTGCAAGCAAACGTGCCGATCTCGAACTGGCCGCCTACCAAGCCGGTAACAGCCAGCTCACATCCGTTATTACTGCCCAGCGCGACCTGATTGATGCGCAACTGCGGCAGATTGAACAGCAGCGCAAGTTGAGCCAGCTCTCCGCAAGCCTGTACTACGCCTATGTGGAGGGCCTGAAATGAAGATATCGACATTTGGTTTTGCGGTCGCCGTGCTGACCGTGGGCATTGGCGCGGCGGGCGGTGGCTACTGGCTGGCCCAGCGGCAAGCCAAACACGAGCTACTGCCTAGCTCCGCACCGACGGACGAGCGCAAGGTGCTCTATTGGTACGACCCGATGCAGCCTGAGCAGCGCTTCGATAAACCGGGCAAGTCACCTTTCATGGATATGGAGCTTGTCCCTAAATACGCAGGATCCGAGCAAGATCCGTCTGTCCTGAGCGTCCCCGCTCAAGCCGTGCAGAACCTCGGAATGCGAACCTCGACGGTGATCCGCGGTGTACTGCCCTCGGATATCGAGGTGGTCGGCTCCCTGGCCTATAACCAGCGAGAGGTAGCGAACCTCCAGGCCCGCGCTGGCGGATTCGTCGAGCGGGTTTACGGGCGTGCCCCTGGCGATGTACTGCCAGCTGGAACACCCCTGGTCGACCTGCTGATTCCCGAGTGGTCCGCCGCGCAGTTGGAGTTCCTCGCGGTACTGCGTACCGGTGACGCCCGCTTGATCACTGCGGCCCAAGAGCGCCTCCGCCTGCTCGGCATGCCACAAGCGTTGATAGAGCAGGTTCGCCGCAGCGGCAAACCGCGGGCAGTGCAAACCCTCACCACACCTATCAGCGGCGAGCTCCAAGCCTTGCAGGTACGCGCCGGGATGACCGTTGAAGCCGGGCAGGATCTGGCGTTGATCAACGGGCTGTCCAGTGTCTGGCTCGATGCGGCGATACCCGAGGCCATGGCCGGAAGTATCCAGGTCGGGGACGAGATCCGCGCCAACCTGACGGCCTTTCCTGATCGACCGCTGCTGGGCCGCGTCATAGCCTTGCTGCCGAGTGCCGATCCGCAAACGCGCACGCTCACGGTACGCAGCGAGCTACCCAACCCTGCCGGTAAGTTGCGCCCCGGCATGTTCGCCGCCGTACGCCTGAACAGTGCCGTCGAACAATCCACGCTTCTTGTGCCGAGTGAAGCCGTGATTCGCACCGGCAAGCGTGCATTGGTGATGCTGGCCGAAGGCGACGGACGCTACCGCCCCCAGGAAATCACCTTGGGCCGCGAGGCCGATGGGCGTCTGGAGGTGTTGTCCGGTCTCGAGGAAGGTCAGGCGGTCGTTACCTCCGGCCAGTTCCTCATCGATTCGGAAGCCAGCCTGCAGGGCATCCTGGCCGGCAATGCAGAACAGGACAGCACGGAGGGGCTGCATGTGTCTCACGGTGTGATTCGTGCTCTGGACGCGGAGTCAGTCACCCTGGAGCACGGGCCCTTCGAGAGCCTGAATATGCCAGGTATGACCATGGCTTTTCCATTGGTCAGCTCAGAAGTAGCTGTGGGACTTAAGCCAGGAGATCACGTACGTATCGGCGCCCGCCAGAAAAACTCCGGCCTGATGATCGAGCAGCTCAGCAAGGAAGGAGACCAGCCATGATCGCACGCCTGATCCACTGGTCTATCGGCAATCGCTTTCTGGTGCTGCTGGCGACCCTGTTCATCACCGCCCTGGGCATCTGGTCGCTGCGCAACACGCCGTTGGATGCACTGCCGGACCTATCTGACACCCAGGTCATCATCAGAACCAGCTTTCCCGGACAGGCACCGCAGATCGTCGAGAACCAGGTGACCTACCCACTGGCCACAACCATGCTCTCGGTACCGGGGGCGAAGACGGTGCGCGGCTACTCGTTCTTCGGCGACTCCTTCGTCTACGTGCTGTTCGAGGACGACACCGACCTCTACTGGGCGCGCTCGCGGGTGCTGGAGTACCTCAACCAGGCGCAGGAACGCCTGCCCGAGGGTGTTACCACCACCCTTGGGCCGGATGCCACCGGCGTGGGCTGGATCTACCAGTACGCCTTGGTCGACCGCAGCGGCCAGCATGATCTTGCCCAGCTGCGGGCACTGCAGGACTGGTTCCTCAAGTACGAACTCAAGAGCCTGCCCAACGTAGCCGAAGTGGCCACCCTCGGCGGCATGGTCAAGCAATACCAAGTGCTGCTCGATCCGCAGAAGCTGGTGGCTTATGGGGTAACTCAGCAGGAGGTCGAAGCGGCGCTGAAGAGCGCCAATCAGGAAACCGGCGGCGCCATCCTGGAGCTGGCAGAGCGCGAGTACATGGTGCGGGCTTCAGGCTATCTAGAGAGCCTGGCGGATTTCCGCAATGTGCCGCTGCGGGCTTCGGCCAGCGGAGTTCCGGTGCTGCTGGGTCAGGTGGCCACCATTCAGCTGGGGCCAGAGATGCGTCGTGGCATTGCCGAGCTGGATGGCCAGGGTGAAGTGGTAGGCGGCGTGGTCATCTTGCGCTCCGGAAAGAATGCCCGCGATGCCATCGCCGCGGTGAAGACCAAGCTGGACAGCCTGAAGGGCAGCTTGCCGGCCGGCGTCGAGGTGGTCACCACCTATGACCGTTCGCAATTGATCGACCGCGCCATCGATAACCTCAGCTACAAGCTGCTGGAAGAGTTCGCGGTGGTTGCCCTGGTTTGCCTGATCTTCCTCTGGCACCTGCGCTCGTCGCTGGTCGCGATCATCACCCTGCCCCTGGGCATCCTGATGGCCTTCATCGTCATGCGCTACCAGGGCGTCAATGCCAACATCATGTCGCTGGGCGGGATCGCAATCGCCATCGGCGCCATGGTCGATGCCGCCGTGGTGATGATCGAGAACGCGCACAAGCACATCGAGGCCTGGAAGGCTCGACACCCCGGTGAACCGCTTCAGGGCGAGGCGCACTGGCGGGTGATCGGCGAAGCTGCGGCCGAGGTCGGGCCGGCGCTGTTCTTCAGCCTTTTGATCATCACCCTGTCTTTCCTCCCGGTCTTCACCCTGGAGGCCCAGGAGGGTCGCCTGTTTGGCCCGCTGGCATTCACCAAGACCTATGCCATGGCTGCCGCTGCTGGCCTCTCGATCACCTTGGTACCGGTGCTGATGGGCTACTGGATTCGTGGGCATATCCCCAGCGAACAACAGAACCCCTTGAATCGTTGGCTGATCGGTGCATACCGGCCGGTGCTGGAGTGGGTGCTGGCTTGGCCTAAGGTGACCCTAGCGCTGGCCTTGCTAGTGTTTTTGTCCAGTCTCTGGCCCCTCAGCAGACTCGGAGGAGAGTTTCTGCCGCCGATGGACGAGGGCGACTTGTTGTACATGCCATCAGCCCTGCCCGGCTTGCCGGCCAGCAAGGCCACCCAGCTGCTGCAGCAAACCAACCGGATGATCCTCACGGTGCCCGAAGTGGCACGGGTATTCGGCAAGGCCGGGCGAGCAGAGACCGCCACCGATCCAGCACCGCTGGAAATGTTCGAGACCACGGTGCAGTTCAAACCACGCGATCAATGGCGCGCGGGGATGACACCCGAAAAGCTGATCGAGGAACTGGATCGCGCGGTAAAAGTTCCGGGGCTGTCCAATATCTGGGTGCCGCCCATCCGCAACCGCATCGACATGCTGGCGACGGGGATCAAGAGCCCCATTGGGGTGAAAGTGTCCGGAACCTCCTTGGTCGACATCGAGCGCATAACGCGCGATATCGAGGCCGTGGCCAAAGAGGTGCCTGGGGTGAGTTCGGCCTTGGCAGAACGCCTTACTGGCGGCCGTTACGTGGACATCCAGATCGATCGACTGGCCGCGGCGCGCTATGGCCTGAGCATCGCCGATGTGCAGGCGGTGGTATCGGGCGCCATCGGCGGCAGCAATATTGGTGAGACGGTTGAAGGACTGGCCCGCTTCCCGATCAACCTGCGCTATCCCAAGGAGTGGCGAGATAGTCCGCAGGCACTACGGCGTATGCCGATCCTCACGCAAGCCGGCCAGCAGATCACCTTGGGCACCGTCGCCCAGGTTAGTCTGACCGAAGGGCCACCAATGCTGCGCAGCGAGAACGGGCGTCTGTCCGGTTGGGTGTATGTCGATGTACGTGGGCGCGACCTGGCATCGACCGTGCGCGAGTTGCAGCAACGCGTCGCCGAGCGGGTACAACTCGACGCCGGCATGACCGTCTCCTACTCCGGTCAGTTCGAATTCCTCGAGCGCGCCAATGCGCGGCTGGCCTGGGTGGTGCCGGCGACTCTGTTGATTATCTTCGTGCTGCTCTACCTGACTTTCAGCCGCTTCGGCGAGGCCCTGCTGATCATGGCCACCCTGCCCTTTGCCCTGTCGGGCGGCATCTGGCTGCTCTACTGGTTCGGCTTCAACCTGTCGGTGGCCACCGGCGTGGGCTTCATCGCCCTGGCCGGCGTCTCGGCCGAGTTCGGGGTGATCATGCTGCTGTACCTGAAGAACGCCTGGCATGCGCGTGTGGATACCGGGCGCAGCGGTGATCCGGCCCTACTGGAGGCAATTCGTGAAGGCGCGGTGCTGCGTGTGCGGCCCAAGGTGATGACGGTGGCCGTGATCATCGCCGGCCTGTTGCCAATCCTCTGGGGCGGAGGTGCCGGATCTGAGGTGATGAAGCGCATCGCCGCGCCCATGGTCGGCGGCATGATTACCGCGCCGCTGATGTCCATGTTGGTTTTGCCGGCCGCGTACTGGCTGATGCGAAGGCAGCGTACACAGAAGGTTCGCGCACCGCAGGAGCTATAGCTTTACAAACCCGGGCAAGCCACGCGCCAAGCTGACTCGCCCGGGTAACGCGGCAGGAAGCATTACGGCGATGTAACTTTGACTTCATTTTTATGACAGGTTGAGCGGATATATTTTAATCACCACCTTGAAGGAGTGATTAAACATGAAAAGCCTCAAAGTTATTGCAGCCCTTGCCGCTATGGTTGTTTCCTCTGCCACTCTGGCAGAAGGCGGCGCTGATCGTGTTTATGGTCGGATGATTCAGGCCAATGAGCAGGCCATGCAAGAGTATGCTGCCGCTAACGGAAAGAATCCGCCTGAAGTTATTCATTACCGCTACGGCATGAAACTCGATATCGCCAGGGTCGTGGCCACTACCCCGACGGACTCTAGCTGCGGTGTAATGTAATTTCCAAGTCACCCTGACGTTATTTGGCATGTGGAAATATGACCAAGGCGTGCCTGGCTATGCCCGGCGCGCTTGGCACATATATGCGACCACACAATGACAACTGCCAATAACATCAGGAGCATTTATGAATAACAGAACCCTGTTAGGACTTTCTCTGCTCACTCTGAGCGTCAGTACCGGGCAAGCTGCAATGGCCGCCGACGAGAAAGGCGAGGGATTTATCGAAGGCAGCAGCCTGACCATCCTCAATCGAAATCTCTACTTCAACCGTGACTTCCGCAAAGGCCAGTCCAGCAGCTCGGGTAATGGCTATTCGGAAGAGTGGGCGCATGGCGTGATAGGCCGATTCGAGTCTGGCTTCACCGAGGGCACCATAGGCTTCGGTGTCGATGCCTTTGCCATGCTAGGACTTAAACTTGACACTGGCGACGGCCGTTCAGGAGCCGGTGGCTCAGTCGATGTGCTGCCTTACAACAGCCTCGGGCAGGCTGAGGATAACTACTCCAAACTGGGTGGCGCGGTGAAAGCTCGGTTCATGGATACCGAGATCAAGGCAGGCGACGTCTTTCCCGTCAGCCCGGTCGTCCAATACGGTGATGCACGGCTTTTACCGGAGAGTTTTCGAGGTGTCACCGTGGTCAACAGCAGCGTGGAAGGACTGTCGCTTCAGGGCGGTCGCCTCCACTCGATGAGCCAACCCAATACCAGCAGCATGCGCGACGGCTTCGCTACCTTCTACGCGGGCGAAGTGGACTCGCCATGGATCGCCTATTTCGGTGGTGATTACACGCTTACAACGTCGGCTTTAGTCTCTACACCAGCCGCCTCAAGGATGCCTGGAATCAATATTACGCGGGCACCACGCTGAGCTACCCGCTTGCGGACGATGTCGCCTTGATCGGCGGGCTGAACTACTACAAGGCGGTCGATGAAGGGAAGCAGCTCCTCGGGAGCTTCGATAACAACATCTGGAGCGGCAAGGTCGGCATCCAATTCGGCGCTCACACAGTGCTGGTGGGTCTCCAGCGCAACAATGGCGATGATGACTTCGACTACTTGCGCCAATCGGACTCCATCTACCTCGACAACTCCATCCAGTACAGCGACTTCAACTCGCCGAAGGAGAAGTCATGGCAAGTGCGCTATGACCTGGATATGGAGCCTTTCGGTGTGCCTGGGTTGAGCTTCATGACTCGATATGCCCAAGGCTGGGATGCCGACTACAGCAACGCCAACGAAGTCTATATGCGCCGTGATGACAACGGCGATCCGTTGACCAACCAGAAGCGCTGGGAGCGGGACATCGAGGCCAAGTACGTTGTGCAGTCTGGGTCGTTGAAGGACATGTCCTTTCGCATTCGACAAGCCACGACTCGCGCCACCGACTTCGAGTCGGATTTGGATGAGTTCCGCCTGATTGTCGAGTACCCGCTGGAAGTTCTCTAACCCTGGCAAGCGAGCGGGTTGATTGCCCGCTCGCTCCTTGGTCCTGCTGTCCCCTCGTAGTGCTCCTTTGGTTTGGAGACAGCCCTTGGCGCCCTAGGGCGCCTTTTTTACTTAGGTTAAAGGACGTATGAAAATGAGTCGGCCACTACACACAAGCGGCCGTGCTGGCAGGCAGTACTACTGGGCGGGATATTCTGCAACGACCTGATCAGAACCCGTCTTGGTCAAGCCAATGACCTGGTAGGCATGCTGTACGCCATCGACTTCCATGCCGGGGGAGCCCGCCGGCATCCCGGGAACAGCGATGCCCAGCAGATCATCGCGCTTGGTGAGTTCGATGACCTGAGCCGCCGGCACATGACCTTCGACGAACTTGCCGTCAATCACCGCGGTGTGGCAAGACGCTAACCGTGGCGCGACGCCCAGTCTTTGCTTCACTGCTGTCATGTTGCTTTCAACATGGTCGACGACTTTGAAGCCATTCGCTTCGAGGTGTGAAATCCACTTCTTGCAACATCCGCAATTGGCATCACGATGGACATCAATCGTCAGGGCATCAGCTGCTTGAACCGCAGACGTGACGGAGAGAGCGGCCAGTAAGGCCAGATATTTAGCTTTCATGTACGTGCTCTTTGCCATCGGCGTGGGTGTGGGTCTTGGGCGAGGCGTTCGGAGCCTGCTCGGCGTGATGATCACCTCCGTTGGACGACGCCTCATCTCCAGCATGGTGGTCATCGCCACTCATATCCGAATGGTGACCTGCCTTAGGTGCGGAGCCACCCTCGCTATCCGTAGCCGCGGCATCGTGATGACCAGGCTCTCCAGCATCACCTGATCCATGATGGTCATCGCCACCGCCACTATTGTCATGATGGCCAGGCTTGTTGTCGCCGTGCTGTCCTTCATGGTTATGCATCTGCGTTTCCCCACCACCGTGCTGATGGCCGCCACTGGATGCGACGAGTGTTTGGTATTGCTTGGCATCCATCGTCGGCAGTTGGTTGAGGAAGGCAACCATGCCCCAGATGTACTCGTCTCCCATGCTCTTGCCCCACGCAGGCATACCCGTTGCCTTGATGCCATGCTTGATCACCCAGAACGCTGCTGACGGATTGCCATCGACACCGATCTTGGCGAGGTTGGGGGGCGCAGGATAAAGCGATTGGCTTAGCTCGGTCTCCGCCACACCTGGCGCCAAATGACAGCCGATACACATGGAGTTGTAGTTGCCCGCACCGGCGCGAATAAGAGCTTGATCATCCAGGTTGGGAACCTCGATGTCCCGCGAACGGACTTCGATAGAGCGGTCACGGGCCATCGTGAGAAACGCATGCACTGCAGGAAAATGGGGATCGTCGGCCCCCACGTTGACCACGCCAAAGTAGGCGCCGGCCAGGACAGCTGTGCTACCGACCACGCCGGCCGCCACCAAAGTTTTAATTGTTCTTTTCATGTCAGGTTCTCAAAACCACATCCGGATACCGGCGACAAAACGCGCCTCGTCTACATCACCGCCCTCGTCGCGCACCATGTCTGCCGTGTTGCCATAGGAGCGGCTCCAGGAAACCCCGACATAGGGAGCAAACTGTCTGACAATCTCGTAACGCAGACGCAAGCCGAGCTCGGTATTTGCCAACCCAGACCCCACACCTCGCTCAGGATCGTTCTTGCCGTAGAAGTTCATTTCGGCAGTTGGCTGGAGAATCAGCTGGTTGGTCAGCAGAATGTCGTACTCGCCCTCCAGTCGGGCAGCAGTTTGGCCATTCTCGCCGACGAAGGCCGTGGCTTCGGCCTCAAAGGCGTAAAGCGCCATGCCCTGGATACCGAAGGCAGCCCAAGTCTGCGGCGACTCCGGTTTAAAGTCCTGGCGAACGCCCGCGACGACATCCCACCAAGGGCCGATCGAGCGGCCGTACAGCAGCTGTAATTCAGCGTCCTCGGTAACGCCGTTGGTACGCTCGCCTTCGGAGCGGAACCAGACCCGGTTGATATCACCGCCTACCCAACCCGACGCATCCCAGGCCAGGGTGCTGCCCTCATCTGCGTCTTGGTATTCGAGCTGATCGAGCAGGAAAAAGCTGTTGATGGCGCTGTCATGCACCTTGTGGCCAGGCAGTGGCGGGAAAGCCGCTTGGCGATCAGCATCCGTCAGAACGGGAATCGGCGTACGACTGGTAGTTCTCGGGGCTTCAGCGGAGCCATGGTTCATCTTCGAATGATCCATGCCCTCCATCTGTCCCTGCATGGTGCCGTGTCCCATCTTGCTGTGGTCCATGGCTGGGGCCTTCTCTTGGCTCTGGCTGTGGCCCATCTGGCTATGGTCCATGCTGCCCGATTCGCTCTGCATGGCACCATGATCCATCTTGCTGTGATCCATGCCCTCCATCGGCGCTTTGGCGGAACCGTGGCCCATCTGGCTGTGGTCCATCGACATGGAGCCGTGCCCCATTGCCGAATGATCCATTTCTTCCGCAGCCTGGGTAACGCCGCCGCTGAGTGCACTCAGCGACACGGCCAGCGCTATGAGGGACGGGCGTGAAAACCTAGTGGTCATGGTTCGAACCTGCTTCGGCTTCGGTGCCGCCATGCTTATCCATCATCTTCTCGTGCCCCATATCGTCATGGTTCATACCCTCATGATCCATGGCGCCATGATCCATCTGATGGCCAGCGGCCTTGCCTTTCGATTGATCTGCAGGCTTGTCACTGGCGTCGGGCGCAGCCGACTCGGCAGCATGTTGTTCGTGCTCGCTGTGCCCCTCACCTGCCAATGACGTCGGCGCGTGCAGAACAGCCAAAAGACTGAACATCGCTGCGCTGCCAAACAGGGCATTACGCTTCATAAAAGTACTCATCAGAAATCTCCTTTACTCATCCACACGGACTTCACGGAACATGCCCATTTCCATGTGGAGCAACAGGTGGCAGTGGTAGGCCCAACGCCCCAACGCATCGGCGGTCACCCGATAGCTGCGCTTGGAACCTGGCGGCATGTCGATGGTGTGTTTACGCACCAGGAAATTGCCGTTCGCATCCTCCAGATCACTCCACATGCCATGAAGATGGATCGGATGAGTCATCATGGTGTCGTTGACCAGCGTGATGCGAACACGCTCGCCGTACTTGAGGCGCAGAGGCTCAGCGTCAGAGAACTTGATGCCATCGAAGGACCAGGAGAATTTCTCCATGTGCCCGGTAAGGTGCAGCTCGATGGTGCGACTTGGTTCGCGACCATCCGGATCAGGGAAGGTGCTGCGCAGGTCAGAGTAAGTCAGGACGCGCCGGCCGTTATCACGCAGGCCGATACCTGGGTCGTCCAGCTTGTGCGTCGGCGTCATGGTCTGCATGTCGACCAAAGGATTGTTGGTCTCTGAGGCCGGGTGTGCCTGCATGTTGCCAGCCATGCCAGCCATGCCAGCCATGCCAGCCATGTTTGAATGATCCATTCCGGCCATCTGGCTGTGATCCATACCAGCCATGCCACCCTGCATGCTGCCATGATCCATTCCCGCCATATTGCCCTGATCCATCCCGGCCATGCTCCCATGATCCATGCCGCCCATGCTGCCGTGGTCCATGCCCATGTCACCCATGGCAATCAGTGGGCGCGGGTCAGGGCTTGGTACCGGTGCACTCAACCCTTCCTGTACCGCAAGGGTGCCGCGCGCATAGCCAGTGCGATCCATGGATTGAGCAAAGACGGTGTAGGCTTGCTCGCTATCGGGCTCGACTATCACGTCGTAGGTCTCGGCTACGGCGACACGGAACTCATCGACGCTGACTGGTTTGACGTGCTGGCCATCGGCCGCGACTACCGTCATCTTCAGGCCGGGGATACGCACATCGAAGTACGTCATGGCCGAGGCATTGATGAAACGCAGACGAATCTTCTCGCCCGGTTTGAATATGCCGGTCCAGTTGCCATCAGGTGCCTGGCCGTTCATCAGGTAGGTGTAGGTGTAGCCACTGACGTCGGCGAGATCAGTCGGGCTCATCTTCATTTCGGCCCACATCTTACGGTCGGCTACGGCGGCGGACCAACCCATCTCGCTTACGTCATCGATGAAGTCACCAACGGTGCGTTTGTGCTGGTTGTAGTAGTCCGACTGTTTCTTGAGCTTGGCCAGTACCCGCGTTGGATTTTCATCCGTCCAGTCGCTCAGCAACACGACGTAATCACGGTCGTAACTGAAGGGCTCGGGCTCCTTGGCATCGATGACCAGCGCACCGTATACGCCGACCTGCTCCTGGAGCCCAGAATGGCTGTGATACCAGTAGGTGCCGTTCTGGTTGACCTTGAACTTGTACTCATACATGCCATCAGGGGCGATGCCATGGAAGCTCAGGCCAGGAACGCCATCCATGTTCGCCGGCAGGATGATGCCGTGCCAATGGATGGAGGTGTCCTCCTTGAGGCGGTTGCGCACGCGCAATGTGACGGTATCGCCTTCGCGCCAACGAAGAATCGGCCCAGGGAGCGAGCCGTTGATGGTCATGGCCGTGCGCGCTGCGCCGGTGATGTTCACCGGGGTTTCACCGATGAATAGGTCGAATTCGTTACCAGTCAGTACGTTGGGCTGGCCGGGGCTGTTCACCGCCCAGACCGGCGTGCGCCACAGGCCAAGTCCGCCGATAATACCGGTGGCTGCCAGGCCTTTGACGAAGGTGCGCCTTGTGGTTTTGCTTTGCATGCCGTTTTGTCCAATCCGTCAAATGAGCCGGTGATGGTGTGCCCGGTCTCGGGTTCATGGCTGCTTCAATGTCGGGTATTTACCCCTCAACTTTCCACGTCGGTGCATTGCACAAGCCTTACCGACGATGAGCAGTATGAAACTGCCATATCCCAACCATCCGGGTGATTACATTTCTGTAAGGTAGATGACTTCAGCAGTTGGTGTGCTCTGCTTGCTCGGTTGGACTGCTGGCTACAGGAGCCTCAACTTTCTGCTGCTGGGCCACCCGGTAGGCCTCCAGAGACGTCTGGCGTGCCTGCTCCATGCGCGCGAAGGTTCGGTCAGCACCACCTTCAGCCATTGCCAAGCTGGAGATGCTCAGAGCAGTAACTACAAGCAGAGCTTTGATCGATTTCATTTTGGGTATTCCTCGTAAGTTAAGTGGTCCCTGCAACTGCAGAGGCCGAGCTTTAGGCTCGATGTCACGTTAACTAAGAGGGCCTGTCAGCAACCTGAGCCGAACATTACAGTTCTGTCAGGTTGCTATTTCTTTCTTGTAGCCCATCCAGAAGGCTCGGTACTGTCTTTCATGCCCTCATAAAGCCTTGCGAATTTCTTGAGAGGGCATGCTCGGCAGCGATGCCTAAGCTACTCAGGGTAATTCGCACCCGCGGATAAGACCACCAACAATTAAGAGAGATTGTCACTATGTCGAATAAATCCAACGTCGCTACCGGTGCCGCTCTGGCTCTCGTGGCCGCCAGCCTGTTTGCTACCCTGCCTGTCCAGGCCGCCCAGGACACCAAAGCAGCTGAAGTGAAGTGCTTCGGCGTCAACGGTTGCAAGGGCCAGAACGACTGCATGACCGCCAAAAATGCCTGCAAAGGCCAGGGAGAATGTAAAGGCCAGGGTTTCAAGCTGATGACTCAGGCCAAGTGCGATGAGGCCGGTGGCAAGACCAGCGAATAATGCCGTTGCGGGGAGTGCCTGCCACTCCCCTGCTGGAGTCTTGAATGAGTAAGCGCAAAACACTGGGTTTCGGTCTTGGCCTTCGCAGTGAGTATTACCAGCAGATTCTTGAACAGCGACCTGCGGTCGACTGGTTTGAGATCATTTCCGAGAATTACCTGGTGGGCGGTGGCAAGGCCCTCTACTTTCTCGATGCGATTGGCGAGCAATACCCGTTGGTGATGCACGGAGTATCGCTGTCGATCGGCGGTTCGCATAACCTGGACATGGGCTACCTACGACAGCTCAAGCAACTGGCGGACCGGGTACAGCCCCAGTGGGTTTCCGACCACTTGTGCTGGAGTCGCGGCAACGCCCATCAACTCCACGACCTGCTGCCGCTGCCGTTTACCCAAGAAAGCCTGCTGCATGTCGCCGCGCGGGTGCGTCTAGTGCAGGATGTTCTGGAACGTCCCATTGTGCTGGAGAACGTTTCTTCTTACGTGCAGTGGAAGACGTCCAGCATGAGCGAATCGCAGTTTCTCTCGGAACTGAGTTTCCTGACCGGTTGCGAATTGCTCCTTGACGTGAACAACGTCTACGTCAGCGCACGAAATCAGGATTTCGACCCATGGCAGTTCATCTTGGAATTGCCGCACGAGCGGATTCGTCAAATTCACCTGGCCGGGCATAGCGATTACGGGCAATACCTCATCGACACCCACGACCAGCCCATCGCTGACCCGGTTTGGGCGCTCTACAGCAAGACTTTGAGCTACTTGGGTCCAACGTCGACGTTGATCGAGCGGGATGATCATTTTCCACCGTTCGAGGATCTGTTATCCGAGTTGGAGCATGCCCGAGCTATCGCCAATGGCGTGATATCGAGGGCAACCCTTTGAGCCTAAGCGCCTTACAGACTGCATTTGAAACTTACCTGACAGATGGTGCCCTGCCCTCCAACGAGCTTTTGGAGCAAGTCCGGGGTTGCACTGCGCTGAGTGCCCTCGAAGGCCTGCGGATCTACCATAACGCCTATCGCTCGCGCCTGCTGGCGGTGCTGCGCGAGGATTTCCCGGCGCTGCAGCAATGGCTGGGAGAAGAGTCGTTCGAGCAACTCGCACTGGCCTATATCGCCGCCTGGCCACCGCGGCATTTCAGCATTCGCTGGCTGGGTGAAAAGCTGCCCGAGTTCATTCGCAGCTACATTGCGGAACCTCAACTTTCACCGATGCGCGAACTCGCGGAGCTGGAGTGGGCTTTTACACTGGCTTTCGATGCTCAGGATGTCGAAGCGCTTTCACTGCAGGCCATCAGTGAGTTTTCGGCTGAAGACTGGGTTTCATTCAGGGTTTCCCTGACTCCATCTGCCAGATGGCTGCGATTGCAGTACAACACCCTGGCGCTGTGGAAGGCTGCCAAGTCTGGGGATCTGCTTCCCGTTGCCACCCAACCAGCCGGGAATCGAGACTGTCTGGTCTGGCGTCATAACCTCGTATGCCATTACCGAAGCCTGGAGCCAGAAGAGGCGTCAGCATTGCGGTTTTTCGTCGAGGGTGGATCGTTCGCCGAACTCTGCGAGTCATTGAGCGCAACACATGGAGAGCAAGCCCCCCTGCAGGCCGCAACTTGGTTGAAATTGTGGGTCAACGAAGGTTTGCTAAAGCTCAGGGCAACTATTCACGAATGACCCGGAACCTATAGGCTAGCGGCTTCTCTTTGGCCACTCCCGAGCGCGTCGATGACACACCGCATCATTCATTTCAAACAGCAAGCCTTGCTGGACCCAGAGACTTACCAGGCGATGCTGGCCGACGGCGTCGGTCATTGGGAGGCGCTTGTAGGAAAAGTCGTCGGAATAGAAGACGAGAAAAGCCACGAGTTCGCCGCATTGAAAAGCCTGTTCAAGCGAAAGCGCTACTCCTATGACACGCTGGAAATGCGCGAGCCAGGCGATCACTCAAACTGGCTTCGCGGCCGAGATGGGGATGAAGGTATTACTAACGAGGTCACCAGTATTCACGGGCTGAAAGAGCTCTCAGAACTGGAGATTTAGTCGGTCGGCAGGCCAGCGCTCAAGCGCTGACCTGGGCCGCATAACCAAGCTCCTGGATCAGCTCGCGGATCGATTCGGCACTTTCTGTGCTCTCTACAGTGACCTTGCCGGCTGCCCGATCCACCTCTACGCGTGCGTCCTGATCCAGCGTCTGGATGGCCTTCGTGATTTTGCTGACACAACTGCCACAACCCATACCCGAAACATTCAGGCTGAACATCTCTCTCACCTCATTTCGTCCGCGGCTCAAGTTACCGCACAGACAGCATCGACCTTGACACGATGGCAAGGTCAAGTGCGCAAACGCAACAATAAGGCTCAGCCGTTGTTCACAGGCATCAGGATGGGGTTCGATGAACACACCACTACGTGCCTTGCGCCCCTCGTCAGGGCGACATACAGATTCTGAGCGGTCATAAGTTCAGGATGCAGAACAACCGAGACATCGGCCTCGAGCCCCTTGAGAAGTAATGTGCTGCCTACCGAGCGTCTTGCGATGGAGCGGGCAAGGTGTCGATTGCGTTCTCGCGCTTGAATGGCTGCACTCAGAAAGTCGGCTGTACCTCCCGCCACAGCTTGCATAGCGGACCGGCAGCAGTGCAGAACTTCCGGTCGGTACACCCGTGCCCCCGGCTGTTCGGCGAGGGCGTTGAGCACAAGGAGTGCTCGCTGCGGTGTTGGCTCCCCGACGAATGCGACGGCCTCGGCCTCGGCCGGGGTCGGTGGCGTTCGGGCACGTCCTGTGCGCAGAGACTCCACACGCGTTCGCAGGTTTGCTGCACCTACCCCCGTCATCACGCTTGAAGCAAATTCCGCAAGTTGTGCCAGAGCATTGGCACCCTGCAGGTTAAAGTTCCTGGCGAAGTTGACGAGGTCCCTTAGGTCGACGGCTTCGACGGCCATGGCGCCGGGTGTCTGGCTCGTGAGCTGATGGCGACCTTGCACGTTGATGGAGTCCCCGATGATGAGGACGCTGCCCCGAGCGTTGGGTGACTCGGTTCTAGCGGCCACCAGCCGCTGCTGGACTTCGGTCCCGGCGTTGAGCTGCACCCAGCGCACTTCTGCCGGAGCCGTGCGCAGATCCACCGGCTGGCCAACTTGAAGTTGCTGCCGTATGGCGAGTAGCCACTGCCCAAGGTTCTCAGCTCCGGCCAGCCGCCAGCGCCAGGGTATCCTCAGCTCTCCTGCCGCGGGGAACAGGGGCTGCACCTCATTCGCCCAATGCACCAGTCGATTGCCACGAAAGTCGAAGATGGCTTGCATTGGGTCACCGAGCACGCAGGTCGGTAGCACCTGGGCCAAACCTGACACGATGGCGTGCTGGACGACGTTGCAGTCCTGGTATTCGTCGACAAGCAAGCGCGCGTAAGTGGCACGGAGAGGCTGAGCAAGGTGGCCTGCCTGCAGTAACAGCATGGCGGCGTGCCGAATTGCAGGGTAGTCGGTGTTGGGCTGGTGGAGCTGTAAGATCTGTGGGTTATGGCCGCTTCGCGCTGGGAACTTAGCGATGAGGCGCATCGAGAATCCATCAATGGTGGAGACTCGATATGCGGAGTTAGGAACGCCGGCTCGTCTCAGGCGTGCCCGTAAGGCCGCAACGCCTGCGTTCGTGTGCGTTAGTACGAGTATGGGTTTGCTCTGCCTATGCGCGATGAGCGTCTCGGCAATCAATTGCGTTTTTCCACAACCTGCGGGGGCTGTTATGGAGCCACGCTCGATAGCGAAAAGATCGATCTCAAGGGGCACTTGTAAACGTCCAGAGCTGATTCGTGACTGCCATGAAGCCCTGGTCGGCGTTCTGTAGAGACGGGCCGACGATGTCCCTTGCAACCTCCTGATAGGTTGTCAACGACTTGAACCACCCGCTGTTGCGGATACGAGATGCAGCTCCCAAAAGCTCTCGCGTCGCGGGCAAGTAGCCCTGAATAAGTCTTTCAGCTTTGATGTCATGTAGTGTCATACGTCCTTGGGACTTCGTCTGGATGTGCGCATTCATCAGCTCTGCACCCACTATTGTTTCGGCTTTCGCCAGAAGTGCATCGAGTGCTTGGTCACTGAGATGGCGGAAGATCTCGTCCTCCAGAGTGAGACCTGGTCGCCATGTCAGAATTTGTCCGCCTGCGGCCAAGAATGCTTCAGGTAGCCCTGCGGTCGAAGGTTTGTCGGCGTCTACAAAAACCATCACGCGATAGCCTAGGTTCTGAAGTGCCGTTCCGCGGATAAGACTGTTATCGGGACTTCCCCCGCCGGCGTCCACATAAGCGCCACCATGAGCCAGGAATGAGGTAGCGCCAAGGCTGCCCCACCATTGGTCAAGGCCACGCGCGAAGCCAACCTCGCTGGCACCCTCGCAAACGATAATGGATTTGGCGAGGAATGCCTCTGGGTCCTTCCGAAGGGTACTTTGTACTTCGTTGGCCTCCCCTGCCGCCATAACGCTGTGGCGTTGAGGCCCAGACCGAACAACGAATAACTGGCTGCCGGACAATTCGCGCAGCGCGACCGGTGAGTGAGTCGTCATGAAGACCTGCAGCGGAGCGGCAGCGTCCTTTGCGCCCAGGGAGTCCAGGAATCGCATGAGCCGATGAGGTTCAAGCCCATATTCCACCTCATCGACAAGAGCAATTGGCGCGGCGCTAGCTGCAGCTCTTTGCAACCCTGCCACTAGCAATCGCGACGAGCCCGTGCCAAGGGAGCGAAGGGGAATGCCTGTGTCGCTGTGCAGCGCGATCGCACCCTCGCCAATCGACACAGAATGTGCGTCAAGGAGTGCTTGTGGCATCGCTCCAACCGAAACCCCAAGATGCTGAGCCGTGCGTTGCACCACCTCAAGCGTCTGAGTTAGATGTCCGACGGCTTGATTGCCAAAGTTCGCTCTTGCTTGCCTCGCGGCGCGCGCAAGTTCGGCACCTAGCTCTGCACGCTCGTCAGTAAGTCGATTGAGCACTGAGCCACGACTCCACGACAAGTTCGAACTCGCAAAGCTGCCGATACGGGCGGGTGCTAGTGCCGCTCGTTCCTTCCAGGGAAGAGTGCGTTCGAGTTGCTGCTGCTCCGCACGCTCAGAAAAAAGTGTCCAGGTAGGTTCCAAATCGGCACCAACTTGCAGAAGCAAGGTGATAACGGTCTCCAGCCCCGCTCGCGGTTCGTCTTCGACTTCTCCCGTTCCTGGATTGAATCCACGCAAGAACTCGCCGTAAACATCGATATCCATCAGCGATACCGGCAAATCGCCAAGCGTCACACTGATGGTGATGGGTGTTTCGACGTTCAGAGCGAAGAAGTCCATGTCGCCGAACGTGCCGCCCCGGCGGGCACCGACGCAAAGGTCAATCGCATCTAGAATGCTGGACTTTCCACTATCGCCAGGACCTATGAGGCAGTTAATTCCTGGGGCCGGCACCCAGTCGAGCGCCTGGATAGATCGGAAGTTGCTGATAATCAGTCTGCGAATGCGGGCCACGGAGAGTCCTCATGGGTTAACGACGACCAGTCTCCTACCCGCAGCGGCAACAGTCCATCGAACGTCACCTCGTCACTATGTGTTGCGACAGATAGGTCGGACCGGAAACTACCGTACGGCATTTTCCGGTCAGATGCGCTTCTGAATAATCACCTGGTCGGTGGTATGGAAGCCTATCCGATGTCCGTTGATTTCAACCTCAGAGCATTGAAGACCACCGACGCCGAGCTGACACTCATCGCCAGCGCAGCAATCAAGGGCGACAGAAGATGCCCCGTCAGCGGGTACAGCAGCCCCGCTGCTAGCGGGATTCCCATCGCGTTGTAGAGGAACGCAAAGGCGAGGTTCTGCCTCATGTTTTTCACGGTTGCCACTGACAGGGTGCGCGCTCGCAGGATGCCCATCAGATCTCCCTTGACCAGCGTCACTTGGGCGCTGTTCATCGCCACATCGGTACCGGTGCCCATGGCGATACCTACGTCAGACCTGGCCAGGGCGGGCGCATCGTTGATGCCGTCACCCGCCATGGCGACACGACGGCCATAGCCCTGCAAATCGGCGACCAGTTTCTCCTTATCCTGCGGTTTGACCTCACCATGCACTTCCTCGATTCCGAGCTGCTTCGCCACGGCTCTTGCTGTGGTGAGGCCATCACCAGTGGCCATGATGACCTTTACGTCTTCGCTTTGAAGCTTGGAGACAGCCTGTTGAGAAGTAGGCTTGATCGGATCGGAAACGGCCAGGAGTCCCGCCAGGCGACCATCAACGGCCAAATAGATGATGCTGATGCCTTCCAGACGCAGTTGCTCGGCGCGATTGCGCAGCGGGGTAATATCGACGCCCGCCTCGTCCATCAGTGCGGTGTTGCCGAGCTGCAGCTGATGGCCATCGACCTGACCGCGCACGCCAATACCCGAGCCCGACTCGAAAGTGTCCGGCTTGACCAGTGCAATGCCTTGACCCCGCGCATGATCGACGATGGCATGAGCCAGCGGGTGCTCACTACCCTGGTCGAGACTGGCAGCCAGGCGCAGCACTTCATTGGAGTCGTAACCGCCTGTCCCTTCCGCACTATGGAATACGGGGCACCCCTCAGTCAGGGTTCCGGTCTTGTCGACGATGAGCGTGTCGATCTTGCATAGATTTTCGATGGCGCTGGCATCGCGGAACAACACACCGCTGCTAGCGGCCTTGCCAGTCGCAACCATGACGGACATCGGGGTTGCCAGACCCAGGGCGCAGGGACACGCAATGATCAGCACCGCCACCGCATTGATCAGGCCAAATACCCAGCCAGATTCCGGCCCGAACAGCCCCCAGCCGAAGAAGGTCAGAATCGCGATCAGGATCACCCCGACCACGAAATACCCCGCAACGGCATCGGCCATACGCTGCATGGGTGCCTTAGAGCGCTGGGCCTTGGCCACCATCAGCACGATCTGCGACAGCATGGTTTCGGCACCGACTTTCTGCGCCTCCATAACTAGGCTGCCGTGGGTGTTTAGGGTGGCACCGATAAGGGCATCCCCTGCCCGTTTGGTCACGGGTAACGGTTCTCCAGTAAGCATCGATTCGTCGACTGCGCTCTCACCCTCCAGCACAGTGCCATCTACAGGAACCTTCTCGCCTGGCCGGACACGCAGATGATCGCCCTGATGGACATGGGTTAGAGGAATGTCCTCTTCTACTCCATCGGGCATGATGCGCCGCGCTGTCTTTGGTGCCAGTCCCAGCAGCGATTTGATAGCTGCGGACGTCTGCGAGCGGGCCTTGAGTTCGAGCATTTGGCCCAACAGCGTGAGTGAGATAATCACCGCGGCTGCTTCAAAATAGACGCCGATACGTCCGTCCTGGGCAAAAGCCGCCGGAAACCACTGCGGAACCAAGGTAGCGGCCACGCTGTAGAGGTAGGCAGCGGCCGTTCCCAAACCGATCAGGGTCCACATGTTGGGGCTGCGGTGCCGGATGGAGTCAATGCCGCGGGCGAAGAACACCCAGCCACCCCATAGCGTCACGGGCGTCGCCAGAGCCAGCTCGACCCAGTTCTGGGTCGTGCCATGAAACAGTTGCAAGGAATGGCCAGCCATCGCCAGCACGGTCACGATGACGGTCAGCGGTAGGGTCCACCAGAATCGCCGAGAGAAGTCCTTCAGCTCCGGGTTTTCCTCCTCTTCCAGCTCCGGGATGACAGGCTCCAGCGTCATGCCACAGATCGGGCAGTTGCCAGGGGTCGGTTGGCGAATCTCTGGATGCATCGGACAGGTATATGCGGCTCCTTCTGGTGCCGATATCGTAGGGTGACTCGTATGCTGATGTGCTTCATGAGACGAGTGGCCCATGTACGAGTGGGGATCAATTTGAAACTTCTGCAGGCATTTGGCACTGCAGAAGCGATAGGTCTTCCCTTCAACGCTCTCGCGGTATGGGCTATCAGATTTCACCTCCATGCCACACACCGGGTCGCGCTGGCTCTCGGAGTGGGCGTGCGAGTTATGTGAATGATCCTGGTCATGATGGCAGGAGGTCTTTTGCATGCGATCTATGTCCTTTCTTCGTCCTTGGAAACAGCGGTGCTGCTGGAGTGGGAGTGCCCGCCGTGATTGTGGCCAAACAGATGCATCAGCGGGCATAGCAGCAGGATGAGGTACGGCAGGGCCTGCGAAAGATGACCGTAATGCTCACGCGCTACATAGAAGATGCCGATTACGGCCAGCATGATCAGCGCAATGCCAATCTTGCTCTTCCAAAAAGGCGGCTCAGTGGTACTGGTGTGATGGGTATGGTCCACGACAATAGCCTCGTTTCAATGGCGGCCGGATCAGTATAGGTGTCTCAGACTGGACGGAGTTGGCGAGTATCAATAAACGTCAGCGTACGGTCACCTTACCGACCATTCCCGACTGATAATGTCCTGGAATATTGCAGGCGAACTCCAGTTCGGTGGCGGCGGAGAAGGTCCAGATCAACTCTTCGCGTGCTCCAGGTTCGACAAGAACACTGTTGGGGTCATCGTGTTCCATACCGACCATCTTCATGCCGCCCATGGCATGGCCCATATTGCTCATGTCATGTGCACCTGTAGGGGACAGCGTGCCGTTCTGAAACATCGCGGCCATCTCTTTCTGGTGCGCGGCATGGGATGCCGCTTTGCCAAGATTGAATTCGTGTAGCAGTGCACCGTCATTTTTCAGGACGAAGCGAACTGTCTCGCCTGCTTTGATCTCCATTGCTTTGGGTTCGAAGAAGATGTCCCCCATCCGGACTTCGATGGTGCGATCTACTGCCTGACCGTCTCCCGGTTGCCCAATACTGTCTTTCTTGTGGCCCGGGCTGGCCAGCGCATTGGCAGCACTGAGCAGCAAGCCAAGGGTGGTGATTATGAAAGCGGGTCTGAGTTTCATGGTGTGCCTCTGAGGTGTTGAGGAGGGATGAGTCCCGATGCTAATGAGGTGCAGCTGGCGGTACGCTGACGTGAAAACTACATCGCAGTAAGGTTCGTCAGATCGGTGCTACCCAGCTCGCGGCCAACGGGTAGCACCGATGCCGGACTAACGCAGAGCAAACTCACCGACCATCCCCGCCTGGTAATGCCCAGGCAATGTACAGGCGAAGCTCAAACTGCCCGCCTTAGGGAAGGTCCACACGAACTCTTTGGTTGTGCCGGGCTCGACGAGAACCGCGTTCGGGTCGTCATGCTTGGCTTTGATGACTTCCGGATAGCCTGGAGGGTTGGAGTCTCCCATGCCATAACGCTCATGCCAGACAATGCGCTCGGCCATGCCGGTCGGGGTCAGTGTGCCGTCCTTGAACAAGGACGCCATCTTGCGCTGGTGCTCCAGCTGGGACGCTGCCTGCCCGATGTTGAACTCGTGCATCAACGCGCCCTCGTTCTTCAGAACGAAGCGCACGGTTTCACCTGGCTTCACATCGATCGTTTTCTGGCTGTAGTTGATGTCGTCCATCTTTACCAAGATGGTACGAGTCGCTGGCGTCGCCTGGGCCTGCTGCCCAATGCCATTGCTACTGCCGCCGACCTCGGCAAATGCCGGAAAGGTGGTGCTGATGAACAGAGTGCTGATCAGCAGTTTAAGGGGTAAGCGTTTCATGGTGAGACCTCGAGATGGGTGCTGGAAATCTCATGCTATTCCCCGCTTGCTGCCAGGCCGCTGACCCCAAAACTACAATTGCGTCAGCTGGGAAAAAGCACGGCGCCATAAAGGCGCCGCTAGGCCGAAGGAGCAATCACGAAAGGCCTGTAAGATGGGGGAAATCTTTACTGATGGCATTCCTTGTCGGCCATCATCAGCTTGTGCTCTCGAATCATTTGACCCAGCACGTCGTCTACCAGCTTGTCATGCTTTTCCATCCAGGCCAGATGCTCTTCGGCAGACATGTTTGGCGCGGGATGTTCGTTGTGCAGCTGGCTCATGATGTCTTCGAGCATGTTCATATGCTCCTTCATGTGCACATGCCGCTCGCCGACCGGGGCCTTCTCCGCCTGGATCAGCACGGCTTCTGCTTTGTCGCGCATCTGCTGGATGCGCTCGAATACACGGTCGCTGCCCCCTTCGGCCCAAGCCATGGAAGACAGCAGTAGCGAACCAACCAGAAGCAAAGGTTTCAGCGATTTCATGGGCAGTCTCCATCAGTGCAAACTATGGCCGGCACCTCTGCTTTTGGTCTGTCGAGGGCCGAGAGCACAACCTAGTACTCATGCTTGCACCCTAGACAAGCCACCCTGTCAGTGAGCTGAAGTCAGAATTACATTTTCGTAAGCTTCTGGTTGGGGCCGCGGTTTGCCTGCAAACTCAGGCCACCCGACTTTTGGAGTCTGCACACATGAAACTACTGGTAGCTGAAGACGAACCCAAAACCGGTACGTACCTCCAGCAAGGTCTCACCGAGGCTGGGTTCAATGTCGACCGGGTTATGACCGGTACAGATGCCCTTCAGCATGCACTTAGCGAAGCCTATGACCTGCTAATTCTGGATGTAATGATGCCTGGGCTGGACGGTTGGGAAGTGCTGCGCATGTTGCGCGCAGCAGGAAAAGACGTCCCCGTACTGTTCTTGACGGCACGCGATGGTGTGGAGGACCGCGTTAAAGGGTTGGAGCTAGGTGCGGACGACTACCTAATCAAGCCATTTGCTTTTTCAGAACTTCTGGCCAGGGTCAGAACGCTGCTGCGTAGAGGCAATGGCTCACCCACGCAAACAACGATGAAAATTGCCGATCTGGAAGTCGATCTGATGAAGCGGCGTGCGATCCGTGGCGGGAAAAGAATTGACCTGACCGCGAAGGAGTTTTCACTGCTGGAACTGCTACTGCGCCGGCGCGGCGAGGTGCTCCCGAAGTCGCTGATTGCCTCTCAGGTTTGGGACATGAATTTCGACAGCGACACCAATGTCATTGAGGTTGCGGTACGCCGGCTACGCGCAAAAATCGATGACGATTTCGATCTCAAGCTGATTCATACCGCCCGCGGCATGGGATACATGATGGATGCGCCGGAGTGAATATGAAGCACCTTTCGCTGACAGCACGCATGAGCCTGATGTTCATGTCCGCGGTAATTGCAGTCCTGACGGTAGCAGGGCTGAGTTTCAATATGCTCAGCCAGCACCACTTCAAGATGCTGGATCGGCAGGCCCTGGTGGAGAAACTCGAATCCGCCAAACATATCCTCAACAATGCTCGCGGTGAAGCGAGCCTTTCGGAAGAATTACCGCAGTTGCGAGCCTTGCTGGGAGCCCATCAGGATCTGGCGGCCACTATCCTGGCCAGTGACGGTTCTGTACTGTTCTCCGCCCCCAGAGCAGTCGAAGTACCAGAGCGTTTCAGACGTGAAAATGAGCAGAGCATGTGGGAGTGGCAGAACGGCCAACACATGTACCGCGGCATGACGGCGCAAATCTCGGTAGCCGATCAGGCTGAGCCGCTCACAGCTTTGCTGATTCTTGACGTCACCAATCACACACACTTTTTCGACACGCTGCAACGATGGTTCTGGATTGGATTGGTCATCAGTGCCCTGTTCAGTGCCACGCTCGGCTGGGTGGTTGCTCGCAGCGGCCTTAGGCCTCTGCGGCAAGTCACTCATGTGGCCTCCGGGATGTCCGCTCGCTCGTTACAGGAACGAATCCCTCTCGAACCAGTGCCGCGGGAACTTCAGCAACTGGTTCTATCCTTCAATGCGATGTTGGCTCGGCTAGAGGATGCCTTCGTTAGGCTCTCCAATTTTTCGGCCGACATTGCCCACGAGCTACGCACGCCCGTTAGCAACCTGATGACCCACACCGAGGTCGTGCTGAGCAAGAAACGCGATATCAATGCCTATGAAGAGAATCTCTACTCCAACCTGGAGGACTTGAAGCGCATGTCTCGGATGATTGATGACATGCTTTTCTTGGCCAAGGCTGATAATGGCCTAATCATCCCCGAGCAGGCCAGGATCGAACTGGCTGACGTAGTCTTCAAGCTGTTTGACTACTACCACCTTCTGGCCGAAGAACATGGCATTGAACTATCGCTCACAGGCACAGGCCAAGTGCTGGGAGATCGGCTGATGCTTGATCGTGCACTTTCCAACTTGCTGTCCAATGCACTGCGCTACACGCCGGTGGGACATACAATTTCGGTTTTGATCCGCGAGACAGCGGACTCCACAACCTTCAGCATCGAGAACCCAGGGGACACAATTAGCTCAGAGCATTTAGAGAAGCTCTTCGACCGCTTTTACCGGGTCGACCCCGCTCGGCGGGAGGGAAGCCCGAGCAACGCCGGGCTCGGACTTGCCATCACCCGATCCATCATTGAGGCTCACAAAGGCCGCATCTGGTGCACCTCAGCCGCCGGCCTCACGGGCTTTCACATCGAATTGCCCCATTCCAGATGATGCCGATCTGGCGGTAAGTAGGCTACAGCTAAACCGCTAGCCCAACTTGACAGGGTGGGTGCAACTCGACTGAGCGCAGATTGCATTCGCCATCCAGATAGGTAACGAGCGGTGAGCTGACACCAGATCACCCCATTCGCTCTCGGGTAGTAGTTTATGAAGTTTGAAAACGGCATACCCCACGCTTGCCTCGCCAATCCAATCCAATGCTCGAATGGCTTCCCCCGCTCCAGTAGCGCCTAGAGCCATCAACCATCGAGGCGCATACCGAATCGACACGGTGGTCTTGCCTACCTGAAGCTCCCTAGAGCGTCCGTCGGTTAGAAAGACATAGCGAACTGGAACCTGTGTGCTCAGCCCTAATTTATTCGCGGCACGAGCCCCGTGGTCGACCAGCACTTCACCCAGCGCATTAGCCAGCGAGTGGACAACCTTCTCCGGTGCCGGCGGGCGCACGCCGAACCGAGTTTCGACTGCGGCAACATAAATGCCCCGAGCAACGCGAAACAGCTTTCCACCTTCGACCAGGCGAGAGAGTCCTCGCTGCACAGCATGGCGAGAACCATGATGCAGGAATCTGCTAGGTGTCAGAACCTCACCTTCTGGAAGCTGTTGAATGATGTCCAGGATTTTCTCGGGAAGAGCCTTCATTGTCCTGTCAAACCTCGTGAATGGCCCTGCCAAGAACCACCAGAGGTGGCGACCATCTCATGCGGGACACATCATCGAACAATAGACCTGGTGCTTGGCTCCGTCCTGTGAGTACAGGCAATCTCTGTGCGAGTAGGTCTGGCCTGATGCCGTTTTGAAGTCGTAGCCCAAGACTCGTTCGTCCCGGTCATAGACCCTTATCAGCTCGGTCAGCTTCTCCATCGTCCAGTCATTGGATCCATTCAGCCTCGCAGGCAGTACAACCTGGACTGCCTCGACCAGCGTTCCCTCAGCGCGTCTTTGTAGCATGAACACTTGACCATTTCACTCAACGCGGGCGAATGGGAAGAGAAAAAACTAACGCCTTACCAGGTGGTCGTCCTTTGGAGCGAGTGGTCAGCAGCTGCCCGCGGGCGACTGAAAAATGAGCTGGAAATAGCCCGGCAAGAGAACATAAAAGCCAAAAAAGACAAGCAGGCATCCCGCAGTTACCTCTTCTTTGTGGGTGCCCAGGATGCCAAGAACCCTGCAATTTTCCATGTGCTGGATCATCGACTCATTTGCACCGCACATGACGAGCTGGTGTTCCCAGTGCGCAGCTAGGTGCAGATCGGGGCCGCGGAAGGCGGTCTTATGGCAGTCCCCTCGGGCCAGTTTGAGATGTGTTGTAGCGCACTCAACTGCCCAGGGAACACTCCTGTGCTCTCCACATAGCGCAATGCGGATTGGCCATCGCTCCAACCTACGTACTGCATCAGCGCTTTGAGATCCCAGCCGCTGCGGGTGGCCCAGGTGGCAAACCCGCGGCGTAGCGAGTGGCTACTGTACAGCTCCGAAGGCAGTCCTGCCGCCTGCAGTACGGCGCGCATGAGTGGGACAATGCTATTTGGGTGCAAACCCTGCTCACTTAAATGCCCCCAAGCGATCAATTCCACGGAATACCGGCCCACGCGCGATGCCCGCCACGCTGATCCAGTCGACGTAGGCTTGTACTGGACATAACCTGGCCAACGCCGGCGCGCTGAAGGTCTGGCCTTGGTTGTCGCGGTCACCTTTGCTCCAGGGCAGAAACAGCTGCATGCCCTCCCCCGGCCTTACCTGGATGTGCTCGACCTGCAGACGGCACAGCTCATCGCTGCGGAACGCCCGCCAGAAGCCAATCAGCATCAACGCACGGTCGCGGCAACAGCGCAGCAACCGCGGCCAGTCGTCCTCCGCTCGTGCTCTCCCCTCGGCCTGTTCCAACCACAGCACGCACTGTTCGAGTTGGCGCAATTGCAACGGCTCGGCCTGCTTCTCCTGGCGCGGGTGCAGAGTACGGATTCCCTTGAGGATCTGGCGAACCAGTGGGGTCTTGGTCGGATCGGGGAAGCCTTGGCTGACGTGCCACTGCGCCAGTGCCGCCAGGCGCAGCTTGAGAGTGTTACTGGACAGCATGGCGGCGTGATCGACCAGGTAGCGCACGATGGCATCGCTGGTTGCCGGCAGAAAGCCGCCCCAGGTCACTTCGAAGTGCTCGAGCGCCTGTTGGTAGCTGCGCCGCGTGCTAGCGCGGGTGCCGGCCTGCAGGTACCGCTCGATCTCCTGGCTCATCTGGGCGTATCCCCTTGGTGTACCGGTGAGCGACGACTAAACGACAAAAATGCCGCCTCACCTTGGATAATCATCGGTTATTTTATCTGAAACAAGCCTTCAAATCCTGCTTTACTTCATGACAATTTAGTATGTAAATACATGGTATGTAATCCATTATGAAATCGTAGGAGCAGACCATGGCCCGCGGCGGCATCAACAAGGCACTGGTTCAGAAAGCCCGCCAGGCCATCCTGGCGCGGGGTGAGAATCCCAGCATCGACGCAATACGGGTCGAGCTGGGCAATACCGGCTCGAAAACCACCATCCATCGCTACCTGAAAGAACTCGAAGACGCCGACCGCGGCCGGAACGCGGCCGCATTGCCGCTCAGCGAGCAGTTGGCCAACCTGGTGGCCCAGTTGGCGGATCAGCTCAAGGAGGAAGCGCAGGCCGACATGGCCCAGGAGCGCGAACAACTGGCACGGGAACGACTCGATTACCAGAACCAGATTCGGCAGGCCGAAAGCCGTATCCAGCAGCTGGAAGGTCAGCGCGCTGGGCTCACGGAGCAGTTCCAGGCTGCCCAGCAAGCACTGCTGCAGGAACAACAGCTGCGCCAACAGGCCGAGGTCGAGAATGCCCGCCTGCAGCAAGCCAACCACGACCAGGAAGCGCGCCTGCAAGACCGCGACGGGCAGATTCGCTCGCTGGAGGACAAGCATCAGCATGCCCGTGATGCCCTGGAGCACTATCGCCAGGCCAGCAAGGAGCAGCGTGAGCAAGAGCAGCGCCGGCACGAGTCGCAGGTACAACAACTGCAACTGGAACTGCGACAGCTACAGCAGACCCTGATCGTCAAGCAGGACGAGCTGACCCACCTGAACCGCGACAATGCGCGCCTGCTTGCCGAGGCGCGGCAGCAGCAGAAGGATCAGCATGCGCAGCAGAAGCTACTGACGCAGAAGGCTCAGGCTCTGGAGGTCGCCCAGAACACGCTGACCAGCATTGTACGTACGAATGAAGCCCTGGAGCAGCGCTGCCACGCTCTGCAGGATGAGGTGACCCGGCTTGGTGAAGCCTCCTCGATTCAGGCACAGCAAACCCAGAGCCTGCAGGAGCGTCTGGCTAAAGCCACCGCGCAACTGAAATTGCTCGGGCAGGCACCGCCCACGAGCAGCGGTGGCGCAAGTAGCTCATGATCCGGCACACTGAGGTCAGAAGCGGAGTGGAGGTTCAGATGACGCTACCCTACGAACGTACCCGCTCGGTGGTGCAGGCCCAGGAGTTTCTCGTCGAGCTCTCTCGTGACACCACCTTGTCGGAGTCCATCCGCAATGAGGCTCGGCGGCTGCTGTGTCACTACCCGAGCAAGGGCGACATGCTGCAGGCCGGCCGGAATGAGGAGCAAGCGGCGGGTTCGATTTTCGAGCCTGTCTTCAGCTCTTCGATTGAAGACTGAACGGCTACCACTCCTGATATCTGCGCTCAGGCTCAGCCATCGCCCCAGAATTCGTCACGCCGCACCAGGCCGAACTCATCCTTCGTGGAATCAGGCTCCTCGTCGAACATGGCGTTGACCATGCGCTCGCGACGTAGGCCGCTTAGTGTGCGGAAAAACCAAAGCTCGCAAAGATGAACCTTGTAGCGCTCGCCATCATGCTTGGAGCCATACCCCCAGTGTGCCTGAAGGGTTCCAAACTGTTGACCATAACCTTCAACGCTAGTGCTCTGGCGGCAAACATCACAGGTAATGTCTACGACCGTTTCAACCGGTTGAGCGGCAGTGTGCTCCATGATCAGTACCTCCTGCGACGGTTGAGGAAAGGGCCATCCAAAAGCCTCAAAGTCGTTTCTGCGCTACGAGCGGATCAAAAACGCTGTCGGCGGATGGGAATGGAGTTCGCAGCACAAGATAGAGGCGGGTGTGGTTAATGCGATCATCGCCCTAGGGCTTTCATGATCAAAAACAGCTACTTACAGACCAAATGAATGAATTTCCCCCTTATCTCGGCATGCCCCCTATACGGGCTATGAAGCGGGCCATGGAATGCCATCCGCAGACAAAGCCCTGGCCATGGCAAAGGTGCTGGGCGTAACCACAGACGAACTCTTGATGGACGAGAGCGAACTACTGATATCTGACGACATGCGTCCGATATTGCGGAGATTCGAAGCCCTGCCGGTAGAGATCAGGAATCAAGCACGAATAGCACTGAAAGGAGTGCTATTCGGGTACGAGCAAGAAGCACTTCGTTAGCCCGACCACCGCACGATCGTGCGGTAAAGTGGGGGTGTAACAGCACCCCCACCCCTCCGGGTGCCGTTCGAGCACCCAAAGCCAGCGAGCCTGGAAGGCCCTACGAGAACTCGCCGGGCTAGACCGCTGAACATTCCTCGGAGATCTGATCGCCCCATGTGCGCATCAACAGCGTGCTCTATGGATGGCCGCGATACGCACGCTTGGGTGATCAGGGCGCGAGGTGGTTTCGGAGCGGCGGGAACGACGAAGCCCGCGAAGGGGCTTCGGAGGGGCTAGTAGTCTGTAGGGAGACCAGCAAGCTCCAGGCGCTCGCGGTAAATGCTGTTGACGCGCATGGCATCGGATCGCTCTTGGCGGCACAGATCCACCTCAAGCTCCATCTGCGCAATGGTCTTTCGAAGATGGGCGACCAGGGCGCGCGCATCATCAACGTGCCGGTCGAATTCGTTCTGCAGACGGACCAGGGCATCCGCGTCCACCTGGGGTGCCTTGCCCGCCTGCCGCTGACGGTAGAGACGCTGCCGCTCAGCATTGGAGAGCGCGTCAGCCTTGCGAGGCCGGCCCCTGGACGGCTTGGCCGGGAAGGCGTCGAGGGTCTGGGTATCGCGGGTATCCTTGGCCATCTTCGAATTTCCGTTACCGTAACGAATATTCGAATCATAGGCCCTGCCGGACCGAAAGCAAGGATTTTCCGTTACGGTAACGAAAAACCCGGGGCGGCATCGCATAACGGACGTTACGTGTAAATCACCAGTCCGGAGCTAGGCGCATTTTCCGGACTGGTGACTCTCCCCTCGGTCGGGCTGCGCCTAACGTAACGTCTGCACATTATGCGAAGCAAGAATGTTAAGGCCAAATAGTAATGTCTCGATCTAGCCAAATAGAAATGTCCCAAATCGGCGTCTAGGGTTTCCCTCCTGCATCACCGGAGGCACGCCATGACTGCGGCAACTTGCGGATGGGTCACAATGAGCATGCGGGAGCTGGATCGCCTCAAGGTCATCGAGGCAATCATCGAGGGTCGGTTGAAACCTGCCGCTGCGGCGCAGCGTCTGCGCCTGACGACACGTCAGGTGCACCGGCTGGTTCTGCGTTATCGCGAGGACGGCCCAGCCGGCCTAACATCTCGTCGACGTGGTCAGCCGAGTAACCGGCAGCTGTCGCCAGGTCTGGAGAATCGCGCCATTAGCTTGATTCGACGGAACTATAGCGACTTTGGTCCAACTCTGGCCCAGGAAAAACTGGTCGAGTGCCACGGCCTTAAGCTGGCCAAAGAAACGGTACGACGGATCATGGTTGATGCCGGCATGTGGGTACCGCGCAAGCAACGGCCGCCCAAGGTCTATCAGCCACGCAACCGGCCGCCTGTTGCGGCGAACTGATCCAGATCGATGGCAGCGATCATCGCTGGTTCGAGGATCGTGGACCGGCCTGCACGCTGCTGGTCTTCATTGATGATGCAACCAGCCAGCTGATGCACCTGCATTTCACCGAGGCCGAATCGACCTTCAGCTACTTCACCGCCACCCGCGCCTACCTGGAGCGGCATGGAAAGCCGCTGGCCTTCTACAGCGACAAAGCCAGCGTGTTCCGCAGTAACCATAAGGCGCCTCAGGGCGGCGACGGCTATACCCAGTTCGGCCGAGCGATGTACGAGTTGAACATCGAGAGCATTTGCGCCAACAGCAGCCAGGCCAAAGGTCGTGTGGAGCGTGCGAACCTCACTCTGCAGGATCGCCTGGTCAAGGAGCTGCGGCTTCGCGGAATCAGCAACATGCCCGACGCCAATGCCTTTGCAGCCCACTTTATGGCCAGCTACAACGCGCGTTTTGCCAAGCCGCCGCGCTCTGAGCATGACTGCCATCGCCCGCTGCACAGTGATGAAGATTTGGATCTGATCTTCGCCTGGCGAGAAGCGCGGCGAGTTTCGCAGCGGTTGACCGTGCAGTACGACAAGGTGCTGTATCTGCTAGCGGACACTCCGCAGTCCCGCCGCCTGGCGGGTGATCATGTCGAGATCTACCACTACCCGGATGGCCGCATCGAGCCCAGGGTGGACGGCACCGCCCTCCCCTTTACCACCTACGACAAACTCTGCGAGATAGACCAGGGTGCCATCGTCGAGAACAAGCGCTTGGGTCATGTGCTGCAAGTCGCCCAGCTCGTCCAAGCGCAGCGCGACAGTCGGCGCTCGCAATCGGTACCGGGAAATCCGCGGCAGTCAACGCAAGGCAAGATGCTGTCGAAGAAGGCGCAGCGAGAACTGATGCCGGAAGATATCGCCGCCGCCCTGGATAACACGCCACCATCGAGGCGAAGTCGCCATGCGTGAGTCAATCAGCGCCGAGGCACTGAAGATACTAGTGGTTGCCGGAGCTGCGCGGTACTTACGTGCTATTCCGGCGCCTTCCGGCCACGGTTGGCAGCTCCAAGTGCGCTACAGTCCCGACGGTCAATATTACCCGCTACGTTCTCGAGGTGAACTTGTGCGCGTATTTGGATCACTGGACTCGCTTAATCGGTACGCAAATCGTTTGGGCATCCACACGTATAGCGTGGAGTTATAACTGTGACACGAATTTCCCCATGTGGGGAGTCGACAGGCTTCTAGAAAAATAGTTCGATAAGTGTAGCGACTTTCGTTTGCAAACCGCTACAAATAGCGCTGCGGGCCAACCAGCTGAGTTTTTCCAACACCTGACAGTGTGGAATAACGCTTCTCCGAGTTCCGGAATCAAGGGCTATGGTATCTACATATTATTTAGCGGGTGTGATAATTTTTATCTAGCCCTCTTTATCGAAGGAGAGGGCCAGATAACATTAGATCGCTGCAAAATAGGCCAGCAGCAAGGCTACTGCGGTCGTATAGCGGAGGCCCGATTTGATCGTATTGAATACGTCGCTGAAATTTGGCGCGTCCAGACGTAGGCCAACACCAGGCCCTACCAACGTCTTAATATCCTCGGGGAGCGTCATTGCCTGCCAAGTGCCTGGAGCCAGTGTCCGCAGGTTCACACCGTAGGAAACCAGCAGCCCGGACTCCTGCGAAATGCCTCCGGAGGCGTCCGGAGATAGACCAACGTCGGTTGGATAGACGTTCAGGCTGCCCTTGAAGCGGTCAAGATATCCGCTGCCGAAGCGAGCCTTTATTCTATCAAGATTCTGCGCCATGGAGGTGAGCAAAGGAAGTATCTCACCGTTGCAAACACGTTCCTTTTCATTGACCATCCTGAAACCAATGGTTACGCCGTTGGCTAGTTCTTGGGCAAGCAACGTCGAATACTGCTGGTCCGCTTTGCTGATGTCTCCGCCCGGGACGAATTCCGGGTGTAGCTTCAGCGGAATGTCCCATGCCTCTATAGTCTGTGCTTCGGGGAAGACAAAGCCAGGATTGCATTGACGGGCAAAACCCTTATAGATATTAGCCAGGGATTGACCAGGGTTCTGGTAGATATTGATCTCGGCCATGGTTGCCTCCTCTAGAGTCCCAGGGATCGTTGGAGATAGTCCGCGCGATTGTTCAATCGCCTGGCTATGCCATCGCTCGGATCGGTACTGTTGGGAGTACCATTCCAGTTCCTCAACTCCCTAATGGCGGCTGGCCAGTCGCTCTGAGAAATAGCAGTCTCAAAGTTTGGGAACGAGGAATACTCACCATAGTGGTAATACAGGTCTGTCACTATGGTTTTGACCGCCGGAGGTAAGGTGCTCCACTGCTGGAACTTCACCTTCATCCGATCAGTGACCTTGATCATCTTGGCGGTAAAGAGGGACAGCCCGTCTTCATCTGTGAGTACCGGGATGAGTTGAGCTAATGCCTGGAAGGTCGCGGTGTTCGCTCCTTTCAAGCCGAGGGCGGGGCGAATTTTTTTGCGCGTGGATTCAGCGATGTTCAGAGCCTGAATGCCGGATTCATCGTGCTGGCCGACATCGAAGCCATAGCCAATCGTTACACCTGATTCACCGTTGGGGTCAGAGGTCGGAATAGTAGCTCTGTTGCCTCGCCCACCAGGTGGAAGCTCATGACGGGCGGTGAAATCGATATTAATACCCATTTCAATCAGATAGGAAATATTGGACTGGAGGCGGCTGACCTTATCGGCTTTGTCACCATCGATGCGGTCTTGGATAAAGGTATTGATCTGCTGGTTCAATTGCACCTGGAGGTCGCTCACCGAAATACTGTTGGCTCCTCCGGTTTCGGCGACCGTACGAATAGTGACCTCATGAACCTTGAAGTAGTCGTCGAACACTAGAACGGGCCGCCCGGCAGTCTGGCTTATGACCTGCGTCAGTTGCCCCGTCAATCCACCTTGTGCTGAGTAGCTGGGGGATGACAGCCAGTCGGTATAGAGGTCAGGAATTCCGTGAGTAATTCGGATCGGCTCTGGTTCCGCTGCGAGCAGAACACGCTGTGCCTCCTCTCGTTCTGGATTTTCTAGGTAATTGTATAGCCGCTCCAGATTGCGCTGAAGGGGCTGATCCAATTCTCTATCCACCTTAGTCTCCTCTGCTTAGTGAAGCCAATTTGTTATTTCATTGATTGTTCGCACTCGCTTTCTAGACGATTGAACTCAGTAGAATACTTGTCATATTCATTTTGCATTTTTTCCGGCAAATACTCTCGCTTCAGGTCTCTGAAGAAGCTGCCCTTCTCTAGTATCTTCTTGCATTGGTGGTTTTTGGCAGACAAGGAGAGATGTGCCGTATGAAAAACACGAGAGAGATAACCAAAACCTTCAAACATGTCCCTACACTCTGTTATCAGTTTTCGAGAAATCCAGTAGGCCTTCTCTGTCTCGTTATTCTTCAGTGCTTTCTTCACTTGCTTGTCGTTGAATTTTATAGAGGCGGGCTCGCAGATTGGGGAAGGCTTCCAATACGTGCCAGTAAAACCTGCTGCCGCCCCGCAGAAGCCCTGACAGTCCCTACTTGCGACTCCTTTCTCTATGGTAATTCTGTCATCATTCAGTTTGAAAACGACATCGCACGACATATCGCCGATGCCACGGACGTCGACCTGCACATGATCTGACTCTATAGTTCCATTCAATCCGCAAGCATGGGCATTGTGTCCAGTGCTTCGTATCCGAAACTTTTGAAGTCCTTCGAATAACGGAGATATCGTCAGCAGCCCACTATTTCCAGTCCTATAGTAATCCCCGGGTGGGAAGTAGCTCTTTGGTTCTTCAGCGACACAAAGAGTGATATTGTAGCAAAGGGCGAGTATGGCAAAAATGCTAATGCTTTTGAGCTTCATGTTTATGCCCTGCATGAAAGCGGCTAGGTGGGGCGCTGGGTGATCCCATATAGGATTGTTTTTTTGCTGGTCAGATCGACTGATCTATAAGTTCCGTCGAGCAGGCTAGTCCTCCCAAAAAACACAAGCAGACTTGTAAGAGTCATTCTGTTTTACCAGCACTTCATTCTCAACATCACTAAAGTTTAGACGTCATTGAGCATGAGCTGGAAAAAGTTGCGGCAACGACCCTAGACGCTGAACGCTGCTCACCTGGGACGTTCCACTTCCTTGCGAAACATCACTCTCTGCTTGAAGCCGAAACCTCCACCACCATCCAGCAGAGCGGGCGGAGCAACCGGTAGATCGGGCTCGCGGCAGGTGGCTATCACGCGCCTGGCGAAGACTTCATCGAGCGTACTGCGGCTCTTAACATTCCCCTCGCCGTACTGTACCCGGCAACTGCTTATGCGCCCCGACGAGCTTGCGAAGCGGAAAAACACCACAACATCGGCCTCGGGGATCTCATCTCCCGGTGCGAACAGCGGGTAACGAAGCCTCTTGGCGAATTCCTGGCGGAATTCCTGGATAAAAATGGCCTCTTGCTCTGCTCGCTCCTGCAAAGTGACTGAATGGGAGCAGCCGCCGATCAGACTCAGCAATACCAATAGGCAAACTATCCTCAACGCTCTTCCTCCTTGAAAAAGAGGCAATCTTTTATTTTAGTATCTAGAAATGGCTCTTGACGTCTAAGCCAAGAACTGCAAGAGCTTCCAGCGCCAGGTTTTGACCTTCTGCAATACCCGAATTATGTGCAAACTCGACAAGTCGCTCGATTACTCCGACGCTACCCTGATCTGGCTCGACAAATTCCGATATATTATCCATAGCAACTGAGGCGTCCCACGCAGCCTGACTAAGCAGCTCTTTATACAATGCATCAGCGCTAGATATATTACGAACATTTGCGAGATTAAGCCTGGTTCGATCCAAGGCTTCGTGCGCGATCTGAAGTAGCAAATATGGAAATGGATTCTTTTGAGTTCGACGTTTCCTGCATGAGTCGCTAATTAGTCCAGCAAGCATTGCTGATCCTTCGGCCTCAATGCGAAGGGAATCATCAGCAATCGAGATTGTCCGCGCCTTCGCAATATAGCCCAAAACGTAAGCATCGAACTGAGTCTCGGCAATCATAGACAGAATCTGATTATTACGATTATTGAAATTCATAAGATGCTCCTTGCCCAATCTCAAACTAGATAGATCAGTGGAAACTGTTTCTGAATTCTGTAGTAGACTGCCCGGTCCAACGTCTGAATGCATGTCTAAAACTCGCTGTTTCCGAGTACCCCAGAATATCGCTAATACGATCAACTGGTATAGATGAGTTCAGTAGCAGTGCAATTGCTCGTTCTTTGCGGGCCTTATCTACAATCTGGCGATAAGTGCATCCCTCGTCCGCCAGGCGACGTCTTACCGTCCGCTCATTCATGCATAAATACTTTGCGGTAGTCACCAAGCTAGGGTATTGATCTGGTATGGACTCAAGGAATAACTCGATTCGCTGACGGAGCCCTCCCATCTCTACTTCCAACAGAGCATTGAAACTCTCACCTGCCATATTCAGGGCTGACTGAAATACCGCCGGATTGGCAGTCGCCAGTGTTCTATTCAACTGATGAGCTGGAAAGCTAAATATTATGTCACTTCCTTCATGCTTCACAGGCAAAGAAAAGAAACCTTCATAGATTGTTTTATCTGCGCCGTGCACAGGTACTGTCAATGCAGAGATGGGAAAGTCATTACCTAACAGGTCCATAATGAGCTTGTAGGTTGCAGAGGCTATAACATTTACATGAAACTGACGGGATGCGTCATTCCACTCCGGCTTAAAGTTAACTGAAATATGGATTTCTACTTCGTAATTCTCCCTAGGCTTGACGTCAACATTAGCTATATCACGATTGAACAACTTGACATAGGCCTTTATGACTTTCAAAATATCACCTACGTTCTCAGCGCATAGCAACGCCAATCCTATCACGCCATAATCAGATATATGGTAATAAGTACCAAGATTCAGTCCTTCTTTTCCTGAATACCCCTTGCTAACTATCCAGTTGTAAAGTGCGTCACTTCTTGACTCTTGATCTGCCGCAAAGGGTGGTATTGCGATATCTCGATCACGAAGATAGTTCTGCAGAGGGCGCCATTCAAAATCAAATATGTGTTCGGTCACCATGTCTATATTCACCTCACCCCTACTGTTCTTGATATAGCCCTGAACGCTGCAAGTGCCTCATGCTCCATACGGATGCCGTCAACGTTGTAGTCGATATACGCGGAGGTCTTTGCAATCACCACACGCCTAAGTGGGTTTACATAAATAAACTGCCCGTACACTCCGATAGCCAAGAACTCCCCTTCTTTGCCTTCTGGAATCCACCACTGGTAACCATACCCAAGATTTGGCTCACCATCCTCTATGTAACGTCCAGGACGCAAGTGAGCACTCCGAGGTTTGGTTGATGCCTTGACCCACTCAGCACTTACAATTTGACTTCCAGTCAGGCTGCGACCGCCATGAAGAAATAATAGACCAATGCGTGCAAAGTCTCTTAGGCAAAGATTCACCCCACCGAATGCTAGCTCTGTGCCCCGATCGTCTGTTAACCATGCACCTTCACATTCGGCACCCAGTTGGGGCCAAAGTCTTTGATTCATAAACTGTGAGGGGCCCATACCAGTCGCGCCCAATAAAACCATACCAAGCACCTGGGTATCTACGCTAACGTAGTGGTGCACTCTCCCCGGGGCATCTTCTCTTCTCAATGAACTCACTTTTTCATTTACTGATCCGCCAAGCGCTATAGTCCTACCTAGCTGGTTGATATCGGAGTCCGAATTCCCGTAGTCCTCACTGAAAGCTATTCCTGATGACATCTCAAGCACATCTCTCAAAGAAACACCCGCATATCCGCCAGCAGAAAGCTGTGGGGCGTACAGGTTCACAGGATCTAGCAGACTGTGTATTGATCCTTCATCAACTGCCATTCCAATCAAGAGGGACATTAATGATTTGCTTAGCGACCAGCCAATAGCAAGGCTTTTCGCACTATTGCCCAGGTAGTATTCCTCAAAGGCAATGCGATCGTCACTGAGAACTATAAGGCCGGTGGTATTGCTGCTCGCCAACCAGTCTTTAAAGCCAACCTCGTGACCTTGAAAGCTAAATGAGCCAGGCATATCCCTGAGGTTTTTTTCAAAAAAATGAGCCGCTCCGCTCTTCTTTATTGGGACCGAGTTAAACAGTCTCGGCATTGCTCGAAAATTTTCAGCAATTTTCCCCGAGTCAAACAAAGTGTAAAAATTCCACACTCTCACACCTGCACTACCAATGCAGGCGATGATAAAAAAGATGAGAATCATTGAGAGGAAAATAGCATTTCTCTTATTTATCATTCTTGTCGATCTCTCAGTTTGTGCTAGCTCGTCTAGACCCTGCTAACAGCCAGTGACTATCCGGTAGCGGAGCAAGGTTAAGTCCTTAAGGACTTTTCTCTTAACGGTGAAGATCAAGAGCACTTCACCATCTACTGATATTTACTTTTAACTCGCTTAACACTACTCCGCACGCATGCCATGCACTACTATTATCTGAGTCGCGAAGGTATCCGCCTCTCTTGGACTATGTTTTCAATTTAGCAACACGAAACACTGCAGTATGATCGATATCGCCCTTGGATGAAGCGGCAGACTCATCAATAGACGCCCGCAATAAAAAACCCAACATCACCGCATATCCCGGAGGATCAGCAACAGGATAGATTCGGTCTTTTTCATTGTTTCCATCCGCCGCCTCATGCGTACTACTAGCCCGGAAGCTGATAAAACCAGCATGAAGCATCTTTTTTCTAGAGTATCTTCGGACAAATGCCGGATATTTTCGGACACCCTCTTCGGCAGGTCCTTAGCGGCACCATGTCTTATCTGCGTTTTTACTTCATTAAACACCCCATGGAGAATACTAATGACATGTCACCCAGATTGTAACTATCGTAGATGAGTCGACTAGAAGTATTCGCTACAATTTATAGATTCGAAAATCCATTTCATGCTTGGAGATATCGAGTGAACACTTGCTTGTGTTACTTCTGCGCTAGGTTCCGTACGCAAAGTAATGTCGTAAGCACCGTAGCGTGCAAGCCAGCGTGACCATTACGGCAAAACTCTTGACGAGCTTCAGAATCCCACGGCCAGCTCAGCTAGGTCCTGGGGACGAACCCCCGCCCACCGAGGCTATCGACACATCCGGAGGGTCTGGCGGCTTGACAGCGGGCGAAGGCTTGGCGGACTCTATATTGTATTTAGTCGATACCATCTCGCATCTTAGAGAACCCTCCAATGCCCCTGCCTGCCCTACCCCTGGATGCCCTTCTCACCAGCCGCGCCCGGCCCTTCACCCGCCCCGGCTCGCGCAGCGGCATCGCCAAGTCTCCGCGCGACGGTGCGCTCAGGGTCACCCCCGTCGGCCTGGAGGGCGACGAACAGGGCGACCTGCGCGTCCATGGCGGCGTCGAGAAAGCGATCCACCATTACCCACGCGAACACTACGCCGCCTGGATCGCCGAACTGGGCGAACACCCCCTACTGATGCAGGCGGGCGCCTTCGGCGAGAACTTCAGCACCAGCGGCTGGAGCGAAGCCGACGTCTGCCTCGGCGACCGCGTGCGGGCCGGCACCGCGCTGCTGGAGGTGTCCCAGGGGCGCATGCCCTGCTGGAAACTCAACGACCGCTTCGAGGTCGCCGGGATGTCCCTGAGGGTGCAGGAGTCCGGGCGCACCGGCTGGTACTACCGGGTGCTGGAGGAAGGCGTGGTGGCGGCTGGCGATATCCTGCAACTGGTCGAACGGCGCCATCCGGACTGGTCGTTGTTGCGCCTGTCCGAGGTGCTGTTCGACAGGCGGGCCGACGCCGAGTTGCTGCGCCAGTGCCTGGCGCTGCCGCTGACGCCATCCTGGCGGCGCACCCTGGAGCGGCGCCTGGAAAAAGGCCAGGTCGAGGACTGGGGGCCGCGCCTGGAGGGAGCCCCCAGCCAGGCCGAGACGCCCAGGCCGACCTGAGGAAGCGCCGACGCCCCCCGCAGGCAGGGAATCGGCCTGGGGATGCATGGAGTGCCGGAAAGCGGGTATAAAGCGCCAGCGTTAAGCGACCCAGACGTCTGCCAAAGGACCCCTTTCATGCTGCGGCTCTCGATGCCGGCCCTGCTCCTGGCTCTTGCCGGCTGCGCCACCAAGCCCCCCGCCAATCCCGATAACCTCTGCGAGATCTTCCGCGAAAAACCGAAATGGCACGAGGCGGCGCTGAAGATGCAGCAGCGCTGGGGCGCGCCGGTCCAGGTGCCGATGGCGATGATGTACCAGGAATCGTCCTTCAAGCACGACGCCCTGCCGCCGCGCTACTACTTCCTCGGTTTCATCCCCTGGGGCCGGGTCAGCTCCGCCTACGGCTACGCCCAGGCCAAGGACGAGACCTGGGCCGACTACAAGCGCGAGGCCGGCGGCTGGGGCGTCAGCCGCGACGACTTCGCCGACGCCCTGGACTTCATGGGCTGGTACATCCAGAAGAGCCAACGGGTCAACGGCGTCTCCAAGTGGGACGCCTACGGCCAGTACCTGAACTACCACGAGGGCTGGGGCGGCTACCGCAACCGCAGCTACGACGCCAAGCCATGGCTGAAGAACGTCTCGCAGAAGGTCCAGTCCCGCGCCTCGCTGTTCGGCGCCCAGTACCGCAGTTGCCAGCAGGAGCTGTCGCGCGGCGGCTGGTTCTGGTAGAGCCGTCCGCGCACGCCGCGGGCCCGAACCTATTCCGCCTTCGACGAGGGCAACGGACAACGTCCGCCAAGCCCCCCAGGTCGGACCGGCACGCTCGAACGGCCAACCTGCGTCATGGAACCGCAGGCGCATCCTGCCCAGGCAGCCCGCAGCGCCAGTGAACAGGCGGGTCGTCGAACCGGCGGCTGGCCACTTGGCCGAGCGGCCTGCCCTCACCTTTCACCCCGTTTCGCTTCCCAGGCCAGAGCGCTCGCGGATTGGCAGCGTCAGATTTCCTCGTCTACTGTTTGGATAAAAGTTTGGCGCCAGAAATACGTCAATAAATTGACTAAAAAAACTTACCCAGACTACGGATATTTCCCTGGGAATGCTAAGATAGCTATCACAAAGCCACTATCGACGAATGAACCTATTCGACGGGAAAATGACTAAACCGCGTGGCAAATGAAAAATAGTCACTAAATTGACGCTTCACCGCCTTGCTCTTCCCTATCCACTCAATGGACTGCCCGTGATCGGCAGAGCAAACAACATGCATTCGAAGTCGGTAGATAGCCTGTCGCTGACACGGGCTGGATTCATCGAGTACTTCCTGGTCGCGACCAAGCTGGTACACGCGCTCACCGCCATCGCCCCGGCGCTGTTCCTGCTGTACTACCCCGGCCTGGTTCCCGTGGAGCTGCGCAGCAACATGCTCGGGCTGCTGCTGTTCTTCGGCGCGCTCACGGTGATCATGTTCCAGGCACTGGACGTCTACTCCGACGATATCTTCAGCAACCGCCTGCGCTTCCGCATCATGTTCTTCGCCTGGGCCTCGGCGTTCTGCCTGCTGTTGTTCATGTACCAGGGCCTGGGCCTGTTTCCCTACCTCAGCAGCAAGCTGGTGATCTTCTGGTTCACCGGCAGCCTGCTGCTGTTCGGCGTGCAGCGCCTGCTGGTGCTGCGCCTGTACCGGGCCTGGATGAAACGCGGCATGTACCTGCAACGCACGGTGATCCTCGGCTTCACCGAGAGCGGCATGCACCTGGCCGAATACCTGGTACGCAACCACGACATCCGCTCCGGCATCATCGGCTTCATCGACGACCGCTCCGAGCGGGTCCCGGAGAACTACAACTCGCTGCCGCTGCTGGGCAACACCAAGGACCTGGAGAAGCTGATCCGCCAGGAACAGGTCGACCAGGTGCTGGTCGCCCTGCCCTGGTTCGCCGAGGGGCGCATCGGCGCCATCGTCCACCGCCTGCGGCAATTGCCGGTGAACGTCCTGCTGGTGCCGGACATGGCTGCCTTCCGGCATGCCCACAACCGCATCGTCGACGTTTCCGGGATCCCCATGTTCAACGCGTCCGAGCTGCCGCTGCGCGGCTGGTCGCCGCTGATCAAGCGCTGCGAGGACCTGGTCCTGGCGAGCATCGCGCTGGTCCTCTTCGCCCCGCTGATGGCCCTGGTGGCCCTGGCGATCAGGCTCGACTCCAAGGGGCCGGTGCTGTTCCGGCAGAAACGCTACGGCTACAACAACCGGCTGATCTGGGTCTTCAAGTTCCGCTCGATGTACACGGAAAGGACCGACGCCAACGCCGAACGCCAGACCACCCGCGACGACGACCGCATCACCCGGGTCGGCCGCTTCATCCGCAAGACCAGCATCGACGAGCTGCCGCAGCTGTTCAACGTGCTCGCCGGCAGCATGTCGATGGTCGGCCCGCGCCCCCACGCCACGGCGACCAAGGCCGCCGGCATTCCCTTCGAGGAAGCGGTCAGCGAATACAGCTCGCGCCACCGGGTCAAGCCCGGCATCACCGGCTGGGCGCAGATCAACGGCTACCGCGGTGAGACCGACACCCTGCACAAGATCAAGAAACGCGTGGAATACGACCTCGAATACATCGCCAAGTGGTCGGTGTGGTTCGACCTCTACATCCTGTTCCGTACGGTGCCAGCCGTACTCCTGACCAAGGAAGTCTACTGATGAACGCCGTCGCCCCGCTGATCCCCTGCATCGTTTCCGGCGGTTCCGGGACCCGCCTGTGGCCGGTTTCCCGGGAGAGCATGCCGAAACCCTTCATGCGCCTGGCCGATGACCAGAGCCTGTTGCAGAAGACCTTCCTGCGTATCGCCGGGCTGCCGGACGTCGCCCGCCTGCTTACGGTGACCAACCGCGACCTGCTGTTCCGCACCCTGGACGACTACCGCGCGGTCAACCGCAGCGGCCTGGCCCAGGACCTGCTGCTGGAGCCGGTGGGACGCAATACCGCGCCGGCCATCGCCGCCGCCGCGCTGCATGTGCAGGAGCACTTCGGCGACCAGGCGCAGTTGCTGATCCTTCCCGCCGACCACCTGATCCGCGACGAGCAGGCCTTCGCCGCGGCGGTGGCCGAGGCTCGCGAACTCGCGGCGCAGGGCTACCTGGTGACCTTCGGCATCACTCCGGAACGCGCCGAGACCGGCTTCGGCTATATCGAACAGGGCGCCCCGCTGGGCAACGGTTTCCGAGTCGCGCGCTTCGTCGAGAAACCCGACCAGGCCACCGCCCAGTCCTACCTGGACAGCGGCAAGTACCTGTGGAATGCCGGCATGTTCTGCTTCCAGGCCGCCACCGTGTTGCAGGAACTGGAGCGCCACGCGCCGGAGGTGCTGATCGCCGCCCGCGCCGCCCTGGCCGACGGCAGCAGCCTGGAGAACGGCCAGTGCCGCCAGCGCGAGCTGGCCGCCGGGGCCTTCGCCGAGGCGCCGGACATCTCCGTCGACTACGCGCTGATGGAGCGCTCGGACAAGGTCGCCGTGGTGCCCTGCTCCATCGGCTGGAGCGACATCGGCTCCTGGCAGGCGCTGCGCGAACTCAGCGCGGCGGACGAGAACGGCAACCAGGTACGCGGCGAAAGCGTGCTGCACGACGTCAGCAACTGCTACATCGATTCGCCGAAGCGCCTGGTCGGCGCCGTCGGCGTGCACGACCTGATCATCGTCGACACCCCCGACGCCCTGCTGGTGGCCGACGCGGCGCGCAGCCAGGACGTCAAGTTCGTCGCCCAGGAACTCAAGCGTCGCGGCCACGACGCCTTCCGCCTGCACCGCACGGTCAGCCGGCCCTGGGGCACCTACACCGTGCTCGAGGAAGGCCGCCGCTTCAAGATCAAGCGCATCGTGGTGCGCCCCAAGGCTTCGCTGTCGTTGCAGATGCACCACCATCGCAGCGAGCACTGGATCGTGGTCAGCGGCATGGCGCTGGTGGAGAACGGCGAGCGCGAGTTTCTCCTCAACACCAACGAATCCACCTTCATCCCCGCCGGGCATAGCCACCGCCTGAGCAACCCGGGGATCATCGACCTGGTGATGATCGAGGTACAGAGCGGCGAGTACCTCGGCGAGGACGACATCGTCCGCTTCAACGACATCTACGGTCGCGCCCCCGCCAGCGACGAGAAGAAAGCCTGATGCGCTGCGCCCTGGTCATTCCCACGCGCAACGCCGGCGCGCACCTGGACCGGCTGCTGCCGGCCCTGGCCGCGCAACGGCGGCAGCCGGACAGCATCCTGGTGGTGGACAGCCGCTCCAGCGACGACACGGTGGAGCGCTTCCGCGCCTTCGGCGCGCGGGTCGAGGTCATCGAGCCGGCCAGCTTCAACCACGGCGGGACGCGGCGCTGGGCCAGCCAGCAGGTCGAGGCCGACGCGCTGATCTACCTGACCCAGGACGCCATTCCCGCCTCGCCCGACAGTTTCGCCAACCTGCTCGACGAACTCTATGCCGAGGCCGACATCGGCGTGGCCTACGGCCGCCAGTTGCCGCACCCCGGCGCCGGCCTGCTCGGCGCCCAGGCGCGGCGCTTCAACTACCCGCCGGAAAGCCGCAGCAAGCGCCTGGCCGACGCCTCGGAACTGGGGATCAAGACCTGCTTCAGTTCCGACTCGTTCTCCGCCTACCGCAGCGACGCCCTGGCGGCCGTCGGCGGCTTCCCCGAAGACGTCATCGGCAGCGAGGACGCCTACGTCGCCGCGCGCCTGCTGCAGGCCGGCTACGCGGTGCGCTACGCGGCCAGCGCCGAGGTCTACCATTCCCACGATTACCGCTTGCTGGAAGAGTTCCGCCGCTATTTCGACATCGGCGTGTTCTACGGCCGCGAGCGTTGGATACGTGCCGCCTTCGGCGGCGCGGGTGGCGAGGGCAAGCGCTATGTCCTCGCCGAGATACAGGCCTTGCGTGCCGCCGGTGCCCTGTATCGCGTACCTGAAATAGCGCTGCGTAGCGCGTTCAAGCTGCTCGGCTACCGCCTTGGCCAGTTGGAACGCCACCTGCCGGTCGCCCTCAAGCGCCGCATCAGCATGTTTCCAGGCTACTGGAAGTGAACATCATGACCTACAGGAAGTGCTCCCTCATGAAACGCACCCTCCTCATGCTCGCCATGCTCGCCCTGGCCGCATGCAACACCCCCGCACGGATTCCCGCACCGGACAGCGACACCGTGGACAGCGGCAAGCGTGCCCTGGAAGAACTCGCCAGGCTACCGCCGGCGATGGAGCGGGTGCGCGTCGGGGACACCCTGCGGATCGTCCGCGATGCCGGTGAGATGCCGACCCTCTCGGCGTTCAACGTCGCCACCATTTACGAACTGACGCTGTACACCGTGCTCAACGACGGCAGCATCTACTATCCGTTCATCGGTCGCATCCAGGCCGCGCACCGTACGCCGCAGGAAATCGCCAACGAGCTGACCACCAAGCTCGCGCCGATCTACCGCGAGCCACGGGTCACGGTGAACATCAACCAGGCGCCGGGCAACACGGTGTTCGTCGGCGGCGCGGTGCGCAACCCGTCGGCCGTGCCGATCCCCGCCGCCAACAACATGGAGCAGGCGATCCTCGGCGCCGGCGGCATCCTGCCGGTGGGCGACGCCCGCCGCGTGGCGCTCATGCGCGAGGACTCGGAAGGCCGCTATCACGCCTACTTCCTCGACTTCAGCCAGTTGATGAAGATCGGGCCGGAAGGCCGCAAGCCCCTGGCCATGCAGCGTGGCGACATCGTCTTCGTGCCCAAGTCGATGGTCGGCGACCGTATCGAGGGCGTCGACGTCTACCTGAACCAGTTGCTGCCCTTCGCCAAGTCCATCGGCGTCGGCGTCAGCTACACCGTCAACAACGATCGCTGAGGAGCGACATCGCCATGATAGAAATTCGTTCCTTGCGTGATCTGTTGCGCCTGCTGTTCATCTACCAGCGCGAGTTCAAGCTGGCGGCCCTCAGCGCGGTGGTGATCATCGTCCTCGGCGCCTTCCTGCTGCCGGCCAAGTACGAGTCCAACGCACGCCTGCTGGTCAAGCCGGGTCGTGACTCGACCCTGCCGATCGAGATCAGCAACCGCCAGGCACTGGTGATGCCGAGCACCCAGCGCGACCCTATCGTCGACGAAGAACGCCTGCTCACCGGCCGGCCGATCGTCCGCCAGGTGGCCGAGCGCTACCTCGAGGTGCTGGCCAACCGGCCGCCGCCGGAGGGCCTGTGGAAGCGCACCAAGTTCTATGTGAAGAAGGCCATCGGCGCGGTGTTCGACGGGATTCGCGTGACCCTGGAAACCTTCGGCGTGATCGAGGAAACCACCGCGGTCGAGCGCCTGGCCAAGGACCTCGAGAAGAAATTCGAGGTCACCCATGCGGCCGGCTCGACGGTGATGGAGATCAGCTTCACCTGGAGCGAGCCGGAAGTCGCCCAGGAAGTGGTCAAGGCCTGGATCGAGATCTACATGGAAGAGCGCACCCAGGCGCTCGGCCGCAAGAGCCTGTACGCCTTCTACGAGGCGCAGACTGCCGACAGCGCGGCGCAGATCAAGAGCTACAAGGCGCAGATCCTCAAGCACCTCAACGAGATCGGCGCATCCAGCATCGAGGACCGCCTGCAGGACCTGTCCGAGCGGATCAACGTGCTGCGCGGCGAGCGTTTCAACTCGATCCGCCTGATCGCCTCCTCCGACAGCGCCCTGGAATCCACCCGCCAGCAACTCAAGGGGCTGCCCAGGGAGATCGTCACGGTGCGGCAGATCGCGCTGAACCCGGCGCAGCAGGACCTGCGCCGGCTGCTCAACCAGAAGCGCCTGGAACGCGCCGACATGATGCGCACCTACACCGACGACGCCCCGCCGGTGAAGGCCCTGGACGCCTCGATCCGTGCCCTGGAGAAGGAAGTCCAGGACGAAGGCGCCACCGTGCAGAGTTCCGAGGACCGCGCGCCGAACACCCTGACCACTCACCTGGAACGGGTCCTGCTGGACGAGACCAGCAACAACGCGGCCCTGCGCACCCAGCTCGCGGAGCAGGAAAAGCAGCTCGCCGAACTCGAGGCGCAACGGCGCGAAGCGCTGGACATCGAGCCGACCCTGGCGCGCCTGCAGCGCGAGCTGAACGCCACCGAGCGCAACTACGCGCTGTACGTCGACAGCCTGGAGAAATCGCGGATCGACCGTGAACTGGACAAGAGCCAGATCAGCAACATCTCGGTGATCGAGGAGGCCACCTACAACCCCGGGCGGATCTTCCCGAAAACCCTGCTGATGCTGTTCCTCGCCGTGCCCTTCGGCCTCGCCGTCGGACTGCTGGTGGTCTATCTCTGCTACCTGCTCGACCAGCGCATCCACGACGGCGGCCTGGTCGAGGAGAAATTCGGCCTGCCGCTGTGGACCACCCTGCCGGAGCTGAGCAACAGCACTGCGGAGAGCAGCAACGCCTTCACCGCCAGCATCTACCGGCTGTACGGGCTGCTGCCCTACGCGCGCATCGAGGAAAAGGGCCTGACCCTGGGCCTGACCTCGGCGCGCCACGGTGAAGGCGTGACCTTCATCATCGAGCAACTGCGCCGCCTGCTGGAGGAAAACGGCGTGCGCGTGCGGGTCGGCGGCGAGCCGGCCCAGCCGGGCGAAGTGGTATTGCTCGACGCGCCGGCCCTGCTGGACAGTCGCGAGGCCTTCATCGCCCTGCGCCGCGCCGACCTGATCGCCCTGGTGGTGGAGGCGCAGAAGAGCACCGTGCCGGTGGTCGAGCATGCGCTGACCATCCTCACCACGGCGTTCGGCAAGGTCGACGGGATCATCATCAACCGGCGCCGCTTCGAGGTGCCGAGCAAGGTCCTGCAGACCATCGCCCGCTACCGGAGCGCGTTCTGATGCGGATCGCCCTCCTCGCGCCCCTGCCGCCGGAAAAGAATGGCATCGCCGACTACGCCAGTCATTTCCGCAACGCCCTGCAGGGTCTCGGCATCGAAGTAGCCACGCCGCTCGCCGGCGTGGCGGCCGACAGCGCGAATATCGCCAGCCGGCTGGACAGCGTCGACTGGAACGCCTTCGACCTGGTCCATGCCGAACTCGGCGGCGGCCGCCTGGGTGAGTTCATCGCCCTGCGCGAGCTGCGCAAGCGCTTCCCGCGCCTGCCGCTGAGCGCCACCGTGCACGATCCGGAGCGCATGGTCTGGCGCCGCGAGCGCCTGCCCTGGCCGCTGAACCTGCTGGAACGCCTGCCCTCTCCCCTGCCCCAGGCCGCCGTGGTGCTCGCCGACCCGCTGACCCTGCGCGAAGAGCGTGCCGTGGCCCAGGGCCTGACGCGCCTGGTGACCCTCACCGGCCTGGGCGGCGAGTGCCTGGCCCGGCGGATGCGCCTGCCGCCCGGGCGGGTCGAGGTGATCAACCACGGCAACCTGGAGATCGCCACGGTGCCGCTGCCGTCGCTGGACACCCTGCGCCTGCTGTACTTCGGATTCATCTATCGCGGCAAAGGCATCGAGGACCTGCTCGAGGCCCTCGCCGACCTGTTCGCCAGCGCGCCGGAGATGCGCCAGCGCGTGCGCCTGACCCTGGCCGGCGGCACCGCCGCGGAAATGGCCTTCGGCGCCGGCGGCAACTACCTCGACCAGTTGAAGGCACAGATCGCCGAGCTTGGCCTGGCCGATGCCATCGACTGGAACCTGAACCTGGCCGCCGCGGACATCCCACGTACCATCCAGGCCCACCACGTGATGGTCCTGCCGTACCGCGAGTCGAAGAAACTCGGTCTGCTCGGCCAGCAGCGCGGCACCAGCGGCGCCCTGTCCTGGGCGGCAGCCTGCGGGCGCGGCGCGATCACCTCGGACGCTCGCGCCTTCGCCGAGGAAGTCGCCAGCGGCAACGGCGCCATCTACCCTCAGGGAGACGTGGCAGCCCTCTCCGAACAGTTGTTGAACCTCGCTCGCGAACCCCGCCTGGCACAGGCCTGGGCCGAGCGCGCCGGAGCGATCGGCCATGCGCGGACCTGGCCGCGCACCGCGCTGCGCTTCCAGGCACTGTTCAACGACATGGTGGGAACCGTTCATGGCACGTAAGGGACTCTATCTGGGCGGCAGCGCGCTGCTGCTCGCCGTGGTACTGCTGCTGGTGTTCTGGGGGCGTCCCGCGGACGCCGAGATCCAGGTACTGAAGGCGCCTCGCGCGGTGGTCTGGAAAGACTTCCTCGGGGTCAACGCGCAGTTCCTCTGGTTCAGCCCGGAGCGCTACAACAAGCAGATCGACCGCCTGCAGGACCTGGGGCTGGAGTGGGTGCGCCTGGACCTGCACTGGGACCGCCTGGAAACCGCCGAGGACCAGTACCAGTTGGCCTCCCTCGACCAGTTGGTCAAGGATCTCGAGGCGCGCCAGCTGAAGTCGGTGTTCTACCTGGTCGGTTCGGCCCGCTTCATCACCACCGCGCCGTTCTACTCGCCCTTCCAGGACCAGTATCCGCCGCGCGACCCGGAAGTCTTCGCCCGGCGCATGGCGATGCTCTCGCAGCGCTACCCGAGCGTGGCCGCCTGGCAGGTATGGAACGAGCCCAACCTGATCGGCTTCTGGCGGCCCAAGGCCGACCCGGAAGGCTACGCCAAGCTGCTCCAGGCCAGCACCATCGCCCTGCGCATGGTCGACCCGGAGAAGCCGGTGGTTTCCGCCGGCATGGCCTTCTTCAGCGAGATGCCCGACGGCCGTACCATGTTCGATGCCCTCGGCCACCTGGGCGTGGAGAGCCTCGGCACCATCGCCACCTACCACCCCTATACCCAGTTGCCGGAAGGCAACTACCCGTGGAACCTGGACTTCGTCTCCCACGCCAACCAGATCAACCGCGCCCTGCGCAACGCCGGCGTGCCGGCGATCTGGAGCACCGAGTGGGGCTGGTCGGCCTACAAGGGGCCGAAGGAGTTGCAGGACATCATTGGCGTCGAAGGCCAGGCCGACTACGTGCTGCGTCGCCTGGCGCTGATGAGTGCGCTGGACTACGACCGGATCTTCCTCTTCACCCTCAGCGATCTCGACCAGCGCGCCAGCGTGCGCGACCGCGACTACGGCCTGCTCGACCTGGACGCCAACCCCAAGCCGGTCTACCTGGCCCTGCAACGCTTTCTCAAGGTCACCGGGCCGAAGCTGCGCCCGGCCGACCCGCCGGTCACCGAGGACCTGCCCGACGGTTCCTTCAGCATCGGCTGGACCCGCGAGGACGGTCGCAACGTCTGGCTGTTCTGGTCGGCCCGCGGCGGCAACGTGCGCCTGCCGAAGCTCAAGGAGGCCACCCTGCACGATCCGCTCAGCGGCAAGGTCACGCCCTTGAGCGGCAGCGACGGCCTGGAAGTCCCGGTGAAGTCCAGCCTGCAGATGCTGGTCTGGGAGTGAAGCCACCCATGCGTATTCTCTGGATCCTGCCCTACTCGCCCTGGCCCACCACCAGCGGCGGCAAGACCCGCCAGTACCACCTGCTGCGCAGCCTCGCGGCACGCGGCTACCGGATCACCGTGCTGCTGCACAGCAAGCAGCCGGTGAGCGCCGAGGATCGCCAGGCCCTGGAGCCCTTCCTCGAACGCCTGGTCGTGCTGCCGCGCCGACCGCTGCGCAGCCTCTCCACGCTGCTCGCCGCGCTGTTCGCGCCCTACCCGCTGCTGGCCAGCGTCAACGGCCTGTCGGCGGAGCTGCAACGCACCGCCACGGAGTTGCTGCGCGAGCCCTGGGACGTGGTCCAGGTCGAGCACAGCTATAGCTTCCAGCCCTACGAGCGACCGCTGCGCGACGCCGGCCAGCCGTTCGTGCTCACCGAGCACAACGTCGAGTCGTCCCTCGGTGCCGCCACCTACGACCGCCTGCCGGGCTGGGCGCTGCCCTTCGTGCGCTACGACCAGTGGCGTTACCGCCGCTGGGAACGCCGGGTGATGAGCCAGGCGGCAGCGGTCGTCGCCGTGACCGAGAAAGATGCGCGGCAGCTCGGCGCGATGCTCGGGCGCCCGGTGCCAGTGGTGGTCAACGGGGTCGACTGCGAGCACTTCGCCGCCGCCCGGCCGACGCCCGAAGCGCAGCGCGTGCTGTTCCTCGGCAACTACGAATACGCACCGAACGTCGATGCCGTGGAATGGATGCTCGACGAGATCCTGCCGCGGGTCTGGGCACACTGCCCCGAGGCGCGCATGAGCGTCTGCGGCTATGCGCTGCCGGCGGACTGGGCGCAACGCTGGAGCGATCCGCGCATCGAATGGCAAGGCTTCGTTCCCGACCTGCTGCAACTGCAATCGAGCAGTTCGGTGTTCCTCGCCGCGCTGCGCCATGGCGGCGGTTCGAAGCTGAAGGTGCTCGAGGCCCTGGCCGCCGGACTGCCGCTGGCGAGTACCGCGCAGGGCGTTTCCGGCCTGGAACTGCGGGACGGCGAGGACTACCTGGGCGGCGAAACCGCCGAGCAGCTCGCCAACGCCGTAGTGCGCCTGTTGCAGGACCCGGCGCGGGCCCGCGTGCTGGGCGAGAACGGCCGCGCCTACGCGCGCCGCGCGCACGACTGGAGCGTCGCCGCCAGCCAACTGGAACAGGTCTACGCCGGCCTCGCCGAAGGAGCGCCGGCATGCGCATAGGACTCGACTACCGCACCGTCGGCAGCTCGCCGCACTCGGGCATCAGCCGCCAGGTCTATGCCATGGAGCAGGCCCTGGAAAGCCTGCCCGGCACGCAGGTGACCCGCTTCACCGTGGCCCCTCTCGACGACCCGCTGCGCCAGCGGGCGGTCTGCCCGCCGTGGGGCTGTCCGCGCACCGCGATGCACCAGCCGCACCAGCGCCTGCGCTTCGAAGCCGGGTTCCTCCCACGCGCCTTGCGCGAGCAGGACATCGACCTGTACATCAGCACCTTCAACATGGGCCTGCCGCTACCGCCGCGTCCGCCGGGCGTGCGCTATGCGCTGCTGATCCACGACCTGTTCCAGATCACCCTGAAGAACTACCACGCCAACCGCCTGAAGGCGCTGGTCTATCGAGTCAGCGACTACCTGTCGATCGCCTATGCGCTGCGTGTCGCCGACCGTGTCTGGACCCCTTCGCAGTACAGCGCCGACGAGGCTGTGCGGCTGTTTCCCGGGGTCGCCGGGAAAGTCCGGGTGCTGCCCAACCAGGTCGACGGCTTCGCCGGCGAACCCGCCGACCTCTCGGCACGCGGCCTGCCGCCACGCTACTGGCTGCTGGTGGGTACCCGCGAACTGCGCAAGAACGTGCCCTGGTTCGTCAGCGCCTGGGCCCGGGCGCGCGCCCAGGCGCCCGGCGTGCCGCCGCTGGTGCTGGTCGGCAGCCTCGACCACCTGCCCGAGGAACAACGCGGCTTGCCCGGCCTGCACGCGCTCGGCGGGCTCGACGACGCCGAACTGCACGCGCTGTACCGCCAGGCCGAGCGGCTCTGGCAACCGTCCTACGCGGAAGGCTTCGGCCTGCCGGTGGTCGAGGCGCTGAGCGTCGGCACGCCGGTGGCGGTGGCCAGCGGCACCTCGCTGGACGAAGTCACCCCGCCGTCGGCGCCGCGCTTCTCGCCCAGCGACGGCGCCGCCCTGGAACGCCTGATGCTGCGCCTGGCCGATGCGCCGCGCGAAGCCTCGGCGGAAGAACTCATTGCCTGGGCCGCGCGCTTCAACCGCGAAGCCTACCGGCAACGGCTGGCCGCACTGATCGAGGAACTGAGTTGAGAATGTCGTTGGGAAACCTCGTCGCTGTCGTCTTCGGCCTGGCCTTCGGCGGAGCGCTGCTGATGCTCAGCCCGGCCAAGGCCGGCGCCGCCATGGTCGGCCTGGCGGCCGCGGTCACCATCCTGCGCTTTCCATTCTGGGGACTGCTGCTGTTCGCCCTGGTGGCGACCTTCATGCCCTACTCCACGGTCAACGTGGGGATCCGTTCGACGGTCAGCGAAGCGATTCTCGCCCTGACCTGGGGCGCGGTGCTCTGGCACATCTTCCTCTCGCGCCTGCCGCCGGCGCCGGCGCTGCGCTACCGCTCCACCGAGCGCATGCTGCTGTGGCTGATGCTGTTCACCGTGCTGCCGTTCGTGGTCGGCCAGGTCAGCATCAAGGCCGAGGCCAGCGGCCTGTCGAACTGGCTGCGCTGGTTGCTCAACCTGTCCATCGTGTTCCTCGCCGGACGCCTGCTGGTGGAGCGCAAGAACCGCGAGACACTGGTCATCGCCCTGCTGCTGGGCACCCTGGCGATGCTGCTGATGTCCATCGCGGTGTTCATCCGCTACCGCTCGGCGTCGGGGATGGCGCCGATCCTGGCGATGTTCAACTACGCCAACCTGGACACCCTCAAGTTCGGCCTGGAGGCGCTTTCCTCGCGAATGGGCTCGCCATGGATGCACCCCAACGCCACCGGTGGGATCATGGCCCTGCTGCTGCCCCTGGCGTTCTGCTACGGGGTCGCCAACCAGGGCTGGCGGCGCGGCCTGGGCCTCGCCGTGGCGGTCCTCGGCGCCGCCGCGATCCTCCTCGCCAGTTCCCGCGGGGCGATGCTCAGCCTGGCGGTGGTGCTGTTCTGGATGTCCCTGCGCAAGGTGCCCTACACCGGCCGCCTGCTGTTGCTCGGGGTCGGCCTGGTGGTGGTCCTGGTGCTCAGCTACCCGCCGTTGCAGGAACGCCTGGCGACCATCTTCTCGCCGCAGAACGCCAGTACCGAGGTGCGCTTCGACGAATACCGGATGTTCCCCAAGGCCGTCGCCCGCTATCCGCTGGGAATCGGCTTCAAGGTCGACCCGCCGGTGCCGGGCACCGACCTCCTGGGCATCTCCAACCTGTGGCTGAACTTCATGTACAAGGTCGGCCTCGGCGGCATGCTGCTGTTCATCGCGGTGACCTGGCGCTGGTGGCGCGAAGCCCGTCCGGAGAAAGGCCCGATCCGCCTGACCCGCGACAACGCGATCTGGCTGGGCAGCACAGGCGGCATCCTGGCGGCGCTGGTCAGCGGCCTGTTCGACCACTACTTCAGCTTCGCCGTGGTGATGATCGGCCTGTTCTGGCTGCTGGTCGGGATCAACCTGCTGGAAGCCCGCCGGCTGTTCCCGGAACGCCAGCCGCAACCGCGGGCGGTGGGTTATCGCAAGCTCAAGCGACAGCTCGAGCGCGGGGCCGAGGCCTGAGATGCTCGGCTCCGCCTTCTGGCTGACCCTGGCCACCCTGCTCGGCCTGTGCCTGGGCTTCGCCCGCGAATGGCTGCTGGTGGCCTCCTGGGGCGCCGGCGAGCGCAGCGACGCCTTCCTCATCGCCCTGTTCCTGCCCGAGGCCCTGCGCATGTCGCTGGCCGGCGGCGTGCTCAGCGCGGCGGCCCTGCCACTGTTCCTCGAACGCCAGGGCGAACGTCGCCTCGACTGGCTGGCGGCGATCCTCCCGGCGCTGCTCGGTATCGCCGTGGCGCTCAGCCTCCTGCTGCTGGCGGCGGCGCCCTGGCTGGTGCGCCTGCTCGGCCCGGGCCTGGCCGAGACGGCCAGCGCCCAGGCCGCGGCCAACTTGCGGATCCTCGCCTGGTGCGTGCCGGGGCTGATGCTCCATGCGCTGTTCAGCATCCCCCTGCAGGCCGCCGAGCGTTTCGTCCTGGCTGGGCTCGGCTCGCTGCTGTTCAACCTGCCGCCGGTGCTCTACCTGGCCTTGCACGGCCAGGCCAGCCAGCCCGAACAACTGGCCCTGGCCTGCCTGCTCGGCAGCCTGCTGATGCCGCTGGTGCTGCTGCCTTCGCTATGGATCGAGGGCTGGCGGCCCTGGCACTGGCGCCTGTCCGGCGTCGAACTGGGCGAGCTTGGCGGGCGCATCGGTCCGCTGTTGCTGAGCAACGCCGCCAGCCAGGGCCTGGCGCTGGTCGAGCGGCTGGTGGCGTCGCTGCTCGGCGAAGGCGCGGTGACCTGGGTCAACCTGGCGCGCAAGCTGATGAACCTGCCGCTGATCGCCCTGATGAGCCTCAACCAGGTGTTGCTCGGCATGATGAGCCGACGCCAGGGTGGCGAGCGCCTGGCCCTGCTTCGCCGCGGCCTGGAGACCGCCAGCCTGCTGACCCTGCCGGCCGGGGTCGGGCTGGTCGCTGCCGCACCCGGCCTGGTGGCCCTGTTGCTGCCGCAGCAGACCGCCGGCTCGCCGTTGCCGGCGCTGCTGGCCTGGTTCGCCGTGCCACTGGTGTTCGGCGCCTGGAATGCCTTGCTGGCGCGTTACGCCTACGCCGCCGGCGATACTCGCCTGCCGCTGCGCTGCGAGCTGCTCGGCAGCGCGCTGAACGCCGCGCTGCTGGCGGTCCTGCCGTTGATTTTCGGACTGCCAGGGATTCCCCTCGCGGCCCTTGGCGGGGTGCTCTGCACCGCGCTGCTGCTGATGCGTCGCCAGGCCCTGCTCGGCGCCCTGCCCTGGGCCCGGCTGTGGCTACTGAGCGCCCTGGCCATGGCGCTCGCCGCCGGCCTGCTGTTCCGCATCGACGGTATCTGGCTGCAACTGGGCCTGGGCACCGTCGCCGGCTGCCTGGCGCTGCTCGGCATGGCGCTCTGGCTGCGGCCCTGGCGCACCGATTGACCCATGGCTCCGGGTAGGGAGCCTGGCCCTGGGGGCCTTCGAACAACCACTGTGAGTTAGCGCGTCAAGCGGGAGTTGCAAAGTGAAAAAACGCTGGATTCAGATGGATGTGACCCGCGGCGTGGGCATCCTGATCATCGTCTTCGGGCACAGCTGGTTCGTCGCCAGTTCGCCGACCGTGCTCTATCCGTTGCTCTCTCCGTTCATCCTGCCACTGTTCTTCTTCATTTCCGGGGTGTTCTTCAGGACCGAGCAACCCTTCGGCGAGATGGCCCTGCGCAAGGCCGACGCCCTGCTCAAGCCGTTCTTCGTGACCATGCTCGGCTACGTCATCCTCCGCGACCTGCTGCGCGGCCAGCCGCTGCTGCCGGACATCGGCGGAGTGCTGTACGCCTCGGTCGACACCCTGCCCTGGCAGGCGCTCTGGTACCTGCCGCACTTCTGGGTAGCGACCCTGTTCGCCTGGTTCATGCTGCGCGTCATCCAGCGTCTCGGCCTGTCCCTCGCCGCCAGTTGCGTGCTGCTGGCCGTGCAACTGGGCCTGGGCATCCTGTTCCTCAAGACGTTCTGGCAGATCCCGGTGGAGTTCGGCGGCGAACAGTACCTGCTGCCCGGCCTGCCGTTCAGCCTGGACATCACCCTGATCAGCAGCGCCCACTTCATGTTCGGCTATGTCCTGCGCGACGTCCTGCGTCGCCACCAGAGTTCGTTGCTGACCCTGTGCATCGCCCTTGCCGTGACCACCGCCAGCTTCCTCTACTACCCGACGGTGGTGGACATGGCGCAGCGCCGCTACGACCACTGGTTCTGGGCCACCGTCCAGGCAGTGAGCGGCGTCTACCTGTGCTGGGCGCTGTCCGGGCTGATGATGAAGATCGACTGGCTGGGCAAGGCGATGACCTACATCGGCCAGTCGACCCTGATCCTGCTGATCTTCCACGGCGAGATCCAGCACAAGACCTTCAACCTGCTGGTCCACCTGGGCCTGTCGGAACCGGCCGCTGCCAGCGTCGCCCTGGTGATCTCGGTGATCGTCTCGCTGCTGATCGGCGAAGTGATCAAGCGCGTCGCGCTGCTGCGCGCCCTCTACTTCCCCTTCCCGGTGCGCAAGAAGGCCGCCGCGGTCCAGGGCGGCGGCGAAGCGCGCTGACGCCCTCGGCCCGGTGCGCCTGCGCCGGGCCTTTCCCCTCCCGTCTCCCTTTTCCCTAACGGGCGGCCGACCTCGCTTCGACCTGGCCGATGATCGCCCGCTCCTTTCGCTGAGCGGGTTGGTAGGCGGGCATTGCCTCCCTAGAATATGGAACATCGTTCCGAAATCTTGAAAAAAGGGAGAAGCCATGACCTCTGCGGCCGTCGAGACCACCCCGCTAACCTGTGACCTGCTGGTCGTCGGCTCCGGCGCCGCCGGGCTGGCGGCGGCGGTGACCGCGACCTGGCACGGGCGCCGGGTAGTCCTGGTGGAGAAGGACCCGGTGTTCGGCGGCGCCAGCGCCTGGTCCGGCGGCTGGGCCTGGTTGCCGCGCAACCCGCTGGCGCGTCGCGCCGGCATCGAGGAGGACATCGAACAACCGCGTACCTACCTGCGCCACGAACTGGGCGAGCGTTACGACGCCGCGCGGATCGACGCCTTCCTCGAAGCCTGCCCGCACATGGTGGCCTTCTTCGAGCGTCACACCCACCTGCGGTTCGTCGACGGCAACGGCATCCCGGACATGCATGGCGACACGCCGGGCGCCGCCGATGGCGGCCACCAGCTGGTCGCCGCACCCTACGACGCGCGACAACTGGGCCCGCTGCTGCCGCGCCTGCGCAAGACCCTGCGGGAGACCTCGTTCATGGGCATGCCGATCATGGCCGGCGCCGACCTCGCCGCCTTCCTCGACCTGACCCGCTCGCTGCCGGCCTTCCTGCATGTCGCCCGGCGCCTTTCCAGCCACCTCTGGCACCTGCTGCGCTACGGTCGCGCCATGTACCTGGTCAATGGCGTGGCGCTGGTGGCGCGCCTGGCGAAGTCCGCCGAAGCCCTGGGTGTGCGTCTGATCGAATCGGCGCCGGCCCGCGAACTGCTGCTGCGTGACGGCAAGGTGGTCGGCGCGCTGGTCGAGAGCGCCGAGGGACTCCTGCGCATCGAGGCAGGCGCCGTGGTCCTGGCCTGCGGCGGCTTTCCCCATGATCCGCAGCGCCGCGCCGAGCTGGCCCCCACCCTGGACACCCTCCTGCCGCTGCCGCCGCCGGGCTGCAACGGCGACGGCTTGCGCCTGGGGGAAAGCGCCGGCGGCCGTGTGGCCGACGACCTGCGCTCGCCGATCGCCTGGGCGCCGGTCTCGCGAGTTCCCCACGGCGATGGCGAGACCGGGCACTTCCCGCACATCATCGAGCGCGGCAAGCCCGGGGTGATCGGCGTGCTGGCCAACGGCAGGCGCTTCGTCAATGAGGCGCACGGTTACCACGACTATGTCGCCGCCCTGCTCGAGGCCACCCCGCCCGGGCAGCCGGCACGCTCCTGGCTGGTCTGCGACCGGCGCTTCCTGCGCCGCTACGGCCTCGGCTACGTGCGTCCGGCGCCGCTGCCGATCGCCGCGCACCTGCGCAGCGGCTATCTCAAGCGCGGGGCCAGCCTGGATCAGTTGGCAAGGAGCTGCGGCATCGACCCGTCCGGCCTGGCCGCCACCGTCGCCGAATACAACCGCCACGCCCGCGAGGGCCGCGACCCAGAGTTCGGCCGCGGCGGCACGGCATTCAACCGCAAGCAGGGCGACCCGGCGTATCCGGGGCCGAATCCCTGCGTCGCCCCCATCGAACGCGGACCGTACTACGCGGTGCAGGTCGAGCCCGGCTGCTTCGGCACCTTCGCCGGGCTGAAGACCGACGCCCAGGCCCGCGTGCTGGACGGCGGCGGCCAGCCGATCCCCGGCCTGTACGCGGCGGGCGCGGACATGGCGAGCCTGTTCGCCGGCCACTATCCCTCCGGCGGCATCAACCTGGGGCCGGCGCTGACCTTCGGCTACATCGCCGGCCGCCATATCGCCGGCGCCCTCGGCTACGAGCAGGAGCAAGCGCAGCGCGGTTGAACGTTCCAGCGGGCGCAGCGGCCTAAACAGGCAAGCTTTCCTTCGGAACCCAAGCATGAGCGCAGCGCCACCGGATATCCCCGCCCTGCCCGCCGGCCTCTACTACGTCGACGACCGCCAGCCGGGCATCCGTCGACGCCGGCAGGGCAAGCGCTTCGTCTATTTCGACGCCGACGGCCAGCGCATCGGCGACGCCGAGGAAATCCGCCGGCTGGACAAGCTGGCCATTCCGCCGGCCTATCGCGAGGTCTGGATCTGTCCCGACCCCAACGGCCATCTCCAGGCCACCGGCCGCGACGCCCGTGGGCGCAAGCAGTACCGTTACCACCCGCGCTGGCGCGAGGTACGCGATGCCGACAAGTACGAGCGCCTGCTGCGCTTCGGCCAGGCGCTGCCGGGGCTGCGCCGGCACATCGACGCCCAGTTGCGCCTGCCCGGCCTCGGTCGCGACAAGGTGGTGGCCCTGGCGGTGGCGCTGCTCGACGCCACCCTGATCCGCGTCGGCAACCACCGCTACGCCCGCGACAACCGCTCCTACGGCCTGACCACCCTGCGTACCCGGCACGTCGACGTGAACGGCAGTCGCATCCGGTTCCGCTTCAAGGGCAAGAGCGGCATCGAGCACGACGTCAGCCTGGAGCATCCGCGCCTGGCGCGGGTGCTGCGGCGCTGCCTGGAACTGCCCGGCCAGGACCTGTTGCAGTACCTGGACGAGGACGGCCAGCCGCACCGCATAGGCTCCCACGACATCAACGAGTACCTGCGCCGGCATACCGGCGAGGACTTCAGCGCCAAGGACTACCGTACCTGGGCCGGCAGCGCGCTGGCGCTGGAGCGCCTGCGGCGTGCCGAAGCCGACGGGCTTGGCGCGGTGGTGGCGGAGGTCGCCGCCGAATTGGGCAACAGCGTGGCGATCTGCCGGCAATGCTACATCCACCCGGCGATCATCGAGGCCTACCAGGCCGGGCAACTGGGCCAGCTCAGGCGCGCCCGCAAGCGCCGCTGGCTGAGTGCCGAGGAAGCGACCCTGCTGGCCTTCCTCGACACGCCCGGCTGATCAGTTGCCCGGGTGCGGATCGATGCCGTGCCGGCGCAGCAGGCCGAGCAGGCGGCCAATCTCGGTCTGGCAGGCTTCCAGTTCCTTACGCAGGGTGTGTTCGCGGCGCTGCTGCTCCAGCTTCACGCGTTCCAGTTCGGCGCGCGCCTCACGGCGGATCTGCCGCTCGCGCTCCTTGTCGGAATGCTCGGCGCCGAGGGCCTCTTCGGCCTTGCGCGCGCGGTATTCGCGCATCCGCTGGGCGGCCGACTTGGCCTTGCCGCTCGGCTTGGGCCCGGGTTTGCTGGCTTTCATGAACGCCTCCATCTGCGTAACGTTACGCAATCAGAATAGCGTAACGTTACGCAGATAAACAGGGTCTATGCTTAGAGCGGCGGGGCCGAGCGCAGCATCACCGACTTCAGCGCGAAGGCCGACTTGATGCCAGCCACGCCGGGAATGCAGGTCAGGGTATTGGTGAGGAACGCCTGGTAGGCGGCGAGATCCTTGACCACAACCCGCAGCATGTAGTCGGCATCGCCGGTCATCTGGAAACAGCTCATGACCTGCGGCGCATCGACGATGCGTTCCTCGAAGCGAGCGAGGTAGTCGCCGGTCTGCTTTTCCAGGGACACCGAGACGAACACGCTCATCGCCCCGGACAGGCGCTCCTCGTCGAGCCGGGCGAAGTAGCCCTGGATGTAGTGTTCCTCTTCCAGGCGGCGTACCCGGCGCAGCGTCGGCGTCAGCGACAGGCCGACCTTCTGGGCGAGATCGCGCCAGCTCAGGCGGCCGTCGTCGGCCAGGGCACGGAGGATTTTCAGGTCGATGCGGTCGAGTTCAGCCATGGTGCGTTGTTTCTCTTGTTAGCGATTCTTGTAGTTCAAACAACCCAATACTGCCGGAATACCTTAGTCAATTTGGAGCAAAAAACTAGCACCCGAAGCCTATACTGAAATTACAAAAACAAAACCCGAGGGCCTCACCATGAGTGACGTCACCCAGTACGACCGCGCCTGCCGTACCCCGGCATGCCTGCAACCCGCCCCCACCCACAGGACGGGAACCCGCCATCCGCCCAGTCCGCCGCTTCGAGCGCCGTTCGCCCGTTTCTGATCTCTCCAACCGTTTGGCCCGGACCGGGCCGGAGGCCTGTCATGAGTGATTACGAGCCGTTGCGTCTGCATGTCCCGGAGCCCACCGGGCGTCCTGGCTGCAAGACCGACTTTTCCTATCTGCACCTGTCCCCCGCCGGCGAGGTACGCAAGCCGCCGGTGGATGTCGAGCCCGCCGCGACCAGCGACCTGGCCTACAGCCTGGTACGCGTGCTCGACGACGACGGCCACGCCGTCGGTCCCTGGAATCCGCAGCTCAGCAACGAACAACTGCTGCGCGGCATGCGGGCGATGCTCAAGACCCGTCTGTTCGACGCGCGCATGCTCACCGCGCAACGGCAGAAAAAGCTTTCCTTCTATATGCAATGCCTCGGCGAGGAAGCCATCGCCACCGCCCACACCCTGGCCCTGCGCGACGGCGACATGTGCTTTCCGACCTATCGCCAGCAAGGCATCCTGATCACCCGCGAATACCCGCTGGTGGACATGATCTGCCAGCTTCTCTCCAACGAGGCCGACCCGCTCAAGGGCCGCCAGCTGCCGATCATGTACTCGAGCAAGGAGGCCGGTTTCTTCTCCATCTCCGGCAACCTCGCCACCCAGTTCATCCAGGCGGTCGGCTGGGGCATGGCCTCGGCGATCAAGGGCGACACGCGCATCGCCTCGGCCTGGATCGGCGACGGCGCCACCGCCGAGTCGGACTTCCACACCGCCCTCACCTTCGCCCATGTCTATCGCGCGCCGGTAATCCTCAACGTGGTCAACAACCAGTGGGCGATCTCCACCTTCCAGGCCATCGCCGGCGGCGAAGGCACCACCTTCGCCAACCGTGGCGTGGGCTGCGGGATCGCCTCGCTGCGGGTCGACGGCAATGACTTCCTGGCGGTCTACGCCGCCTCCGAGTGGGCCGCCGAGCGCGCCCGGCGCAACCTCGGGCCGAGCCTGATCGAATGGGTCACCTACCGCGCCGGCCCGCACTCGACTTCGGACGACCCGTCCAAGTACCGCCCCGCCGACGATTGGACCAACTTCCCGCTGGGCGACCCGATCGCCCGCCTGAAGCGGCACATGATCGGCCTCGGCATCTGGTCGGAGGAACAGCACGAAGCCACCCACAAGGCCCTCGAAGCCGAAGTGCTGGCCGCGCAGAAACAGGCGGAGAGCCACGGCACCCTGATCGACGGCCGGGTGCCGAGCGCCGCCAGCATGTTCGAGGACGTCTATGCAGAACTGCCGGAGCACCTGCGCCGGCAACGCCAGGAGCTCGGGGTATGAATGCCATGAACCCGCAACACGAGAACGCCCAGACGGTCACCAGCATGACCATGATCCAGGCGCTGCGCTCGGCGATGGACATCATGCTCGAGCGCGACGACGACGTGGTGGTATTCGGCCAGGACGTCGGCTACTTCGGCGGCGTGTTCCGCTGCACCGAAGGCCTGCAGAAGAAATACGGCACCTCGCGGGTGTTCGATGCGCCGATCTCCGAGAGCGGCATCATCGGCGCCGCGGTCGGCATGGGCGCCTACGGCCTGCGCCCGGTGGTGGAGATCCAGTTCGCCGACTACGTCTACCCGGCCTCCGACCAGTTGATCTCCGAGGCGGCGCGCCTGCGCTATCGCTCGGCCGGCGACTTCATCGTGCCGATGACCGTACGCATGCCCTGTGGCGGCGGCATCTACGGCGGGCAAACGCACAGCCAGAGCCCGGAGGCGATGTTCACCCAGGTCTGCGGCCTGCGCACGGTGATGCCGTCCAACCCCTACGACGCCAAGGGCCTGCTGATCGCCTGCATCGAGAACGACGACCCGGTGATCTTCCTCGAGCCCAAGCGCCTCTACAACGGCCCGTTCGATGGCCACCACGACCGCCCGGTGACGCCCTGGTCCAAGCATCCGGCGAGCCAGGTGCCGGACGGCTACTACAAGGTGCCGCTGGACAAGGCGGCGATCGTCCGCCCCGGCGCGGCGCTGACCGTGCTGACCTACGGCACCATGGTCTACGTGGCCCAGGCCGCAGCCGACGAGACCGGCCTGGACGCCGAGATCATCGACCTGCGCAGCCTCTGGCCGCTGGACCTGGAAACCATCGTCGCCTCGGTGAAGAAGACCGGCCGCTGCGTCATCGCCCACGAGGCGACCCGCACCTGCGGGTTCGGCGCCGAACTGATGTCGCTGGTGCAGGAGCACTGCTTCCACCACCTGGAGGCGCCGATCGAGCGCGTCACCGGTTGGGACACCCCCTACCCGCATGCCCAGGAGTGGGCGTATTTCCCCGGCCCCGCGCGCGTCGGCGCGGCATTCAAGCGTGTGATGGAGGTCTGAATGGGTACCCATGTGATCAAGATGCCGGACATCGGGGAAGGCATCGCCGAGGTCGAACTGGTGGAGTGGCATGTCCAGGTCGGCGATTCGGTCAATGAAGACCAGGTTCTCGCCGAGGTGATGACCGACAAGGCCACGGTGGAGATTCCCTCGCCGGTGGCCGGACGCATCCTCGCCCTCGGCGGCCAGCCGGGCCAGGTGATGGCGGTGGGCGGCGAACTGATCCGCCTGGAGGTGGAAGGCGCCGGCAACCTCGCCGAGAGTCCGGCCGCGGCGACGCCGGCCGCGCCCGTCGCAGCCGCCCCGGAGGAACCCAAGGAGACCCCGGTCGCGGCGCCGAAAGCCGCCGCCGAAGCGCCGCGCGCCTTGCGCGACAGCGAGGCGCCACGGCAGCGGCGCCAGCCCGGCGAACGCCCGCTGGCCTCCCCCGCGGTGCGCCAGCGCGCCCGCGACCTGGGCATCGAGTTGCAATTCGTGCAGGGCAGCGGTCCCGCCGGACGCGTCCTCCACGAGGACCTCGATGCCTACCTGACCCAGGACGGCAGCGTCACGCGCAGCGGCGGCGCCGCGCAAGGGTATGCCGAGCGACACGACGAACAGGCGGTGCCGGTGATCGGCCTGCGTCGCAAGATCGCCCAGAAGATGCAGGACGCCAAGCGACGCATCCCGCATTTCAGCTATGTCGAGGAAATCGACGTCACCGACCTGGAAGCCCTGCGCGCCCATCTCAACCAGAAATGGGGCGGCCAGCGCGGCAAGCTGACCCTGCTGCCGTTCCTGGTCCGCGCCATGGTCGTGGCGCTGCGCGACTTCCCGCAGTTGAACGCGCGCTACGACGACGAGGCCGAGGTGGTCACCCGCTACGGCGCGGTGCACGTCGGCATCGCCACCCAGAGCGACAACGGCCTGATGGTGCCGGTGCTGCGCCACGCCGAATCGCGCGACCTCTGGGGCAACGCCAGCGAAGTGGCGCGCCTGGCCGAAGCCGCGCGCAGCGGCAAGGCGCAACGCCAGGAGCTGTCCGGCTCGACCATCACCCTGAGCAGCCTCGGCGCGCTCGGCGGGATCGTCAGCACACCGGTGATCAACCATCCTGAGGTGGCCATCGTCGGCGTCAACCGCATCGTCGAGCGACCGATGGTGGTCGGCGGCAACATCGTCGTGCGCAAGATGATGAACCTCTCCTCCTCCTTCGACCACCGGGTGGTCGACGGGATGGACGCGGCGGCCTTCATCCAGGCCGTGCGCGGCCTGCTCGAACATCCCGCCACCCTGTTCCTGGAGTAAGCGATGAGCCAGATCCTGAAGACTTCCCTGCTGATCGTCGGCGGCGGTCCCGGCGGCTACGTCGCGGCGATCCGTGCCGGGCAACTGGGCATTCCCACCGTACTGGTGGAGGGCGCCGCCCTCGGCGGCACCTGCCTGAACGTCGGCTGCATCCCGTCGAAGGCGCTGATCCACGCCGCCGAGGAATACCTCAAGGCCCGCCACTATGCCGGCCGGTCGGCGCTGGGCATCCAGGTACAGGCGCCGAGCATCGACATCGCCCGCACCGTGGAATGGAAGGACGCCATCGTCGACCGCCTCACCAGCGGCGTCGCCGCGCTGCTGAAGAAACACGGGGTCGATGTCGTCCAGGGCTGGGCGAGGATCCTCGATGGCAAAAGCGTGGCGGTCGAACTCGCCGGCGGCAGCAGCCAGCGCATCGAGTGCGAGCACCTGCTGCTGGCCGCCGGCTCGCAGAGCGTCGAGCTACCGATCCTGCCGCTGGGCGGCAAGGTGATCTCCTCCACCGAGGCGCTGGCGCCCGGCAGCCTGCCCAAGCGCCTGGTGGTGGTCGGCGGCGGCTACATCGGCCTGGAGCTGGGTACCGCCTACCGCAAGCTCGGCGTCGAGGTGGCGGTGGTGGAAGCGCAACCGCGCATCCTGCCGGGCTACGACGAAGAACTGACCAAGCCGGTGGCCCAGGCCTTGCGCAAGCTGGGCGTCGAGCTGTACCTCGGGCACAGCCTGCTGGGCCCGAGCGAGAACGGCGTGCGGGTCCGCGACGGCGCCGGCGAGGAGCGCGAGATCGCCGCCGACCAGGTACTGGTGGCGGTCGGCCGCAAGCCGCGCAGCGAAGGCTGGAACCTGGAAAGCCTGGGCCTGGACATGAACGGCCGGGCGGTGAAGGTCGACGACCAGTGCCGCACCTCGATGCGCAATGTCTGGGCCATCGGCGATCTCGCCGGCGAGCCGATGCTCGCGCACCGGGCCATGGCCCAGGGCGAGATGGTCGCCGAGCTGATCGCCGGCAAGCGTCGCCAGTTCGCCCCGGTGGCGATCCCCGCGGTGTGCTTCACCGATCCGGAAGTGGTGGTCGCCGGGTTGGCCCCGGAGCAGGCGAAGGATGCCGGCCTGGACTGCCTGGTGGCGAGCTTCCCGTTCGCCGCCAACGGCCGCGCCATGACCCTGGAGGCCAACGAAGGCTTCGTCCGCGTGGTGGCGCGTCGCGACAACCACCTGGTCGTCGGCTGGCAGGCGGTGGGCAAGGCGGTCTCGGAACTGTCCACGGCCTTCGCCCAGTCGCTGGAGATGGGCGCCCGCCTGGAAGACATCGCCGGCACCATCCACGCCCATCCGACCCTCGGCGAAGCGGTCCAGGAAGCCGCCCTGCGCGCGCTGGGACACGCCCTGCACATCTGATTCCCGCGAACCTCGGTAGCCGGCCAACCACCGGCGCACATTACCCCCTTGCCCGTCGGGCAAGGGGGCTTTTTTACCAAATTACCCGACTAACTGCTCCAACCATCAGAGTCCTTCCGCCCATTGCGGGTTATCCAGCCGCCACTGAGCAAGTTTCAACTCCTCTGGGGAAAAAAGATCACGAAATCTATCTAGCAACACCGCGTACTCCACGGTGAGTTCCCGACGATTCAGCTTCATAACCCGCTGAAACCCTGTTTGTCCTTCTTTAGTTGATGGACCAAGCAAACGTTTAGCGGCTGCTAAGCCTCCCCATGTATTGAGCATCCTCTCAAACTCAGTCGGCGAATAACCCAGTTTACGGCACTCCTGTATGGAATCCCGAAGGTGGGTAGTAAAAGCAGCTTCTAACGATATGTTCATGACCGTTCGTCCCTGTCGGAAAGTAGTCCTATCAATTTAGAAGCAGCTATCAGGTAACGCCACCATAAATCAAAAAATGACCAAATGCCGATGTAGGTGCGCTAGGCGTTAAGACACTTATTCCCAGACGACTCAGCAGTACACCGGGTGCGGTTGGAAATGAACCTATGATCTTGCCCAGTAGTCGTGGACACGGGTTTAAGCACTCATCCGTCCCTCGAAGGCCTCCGGGCTGATGTGCCCCAGCGTGCTGTGTCGCCGCTGACGGTTGTAATCGGTTTCGACGTATTCAAACACGGTTTCACGCATCTGGGCACGGCTCGTGAAGCGCTCGCCGTGGATGCACTCGACCTTCAGACTGTGGAAGAAGCTCTCTGCACAGGCATCGTCGTAGCAGTTGCCTTTGGCGCTCATGTTGCATCGCAAGTGATGGGGGCGGCAACGAGTGCTGGGAATTGGTCGTGGCCTTGAACTTCTTGGCGGCCTTGGCACAGCAGTCCTTGCCGTTGCATCGAGGCGGCTACTGTCTTGCGATTGCAGGGTAGCCCGACCTCCCGCAAGTCGTGACACAGCCGTGAAGCCCCGCTGCGGCCCTTGCGTGCGTTGTATGCCTGAGCGACCTGCCCATCCAGCTCGGCTCTTCGCCGGTGGCGCATTGACGTCCTGCGAGAGCACCAGGCGTAGTAGCCGCTGCGGCGTTTTAATACAACAGGGATTTCCCGACGGCCGACTAGGTAGACGGTCAGAACCCAGTCTTCACACCTCAGGGCTTTTTAGTCTGTACCTTGTCGAAGCGCTCATAGTACTTAAGCGTTTCGTCCCAGTGTGTCGTAGTATATTTATGAAAGTTGCTACCTAGCTCTTTGGCCAGATCAGCGTAATAATGCGCTTTTGCTGTATCCTTCGAGATATCATCATAGCCAATCATATATATTTCGAACAGCCGATGAGCTGCAACACCATTTCCGCTGCGTGCAGCCCGGTCAAAGTAGTGGACCGCTTTCTTCATGTCCTTTGGAACTACCCTTCCCATTTCATAGTTTATTCCAGCTCTATTGAGTGCTAATGGATGGGCAGGATTTATATCTAGAGAGCGCTGAAGGAAACGCAGACTTTCACTAGCTCGCCTTTTGCTTTCGACCTCAGAGACCAGGTCGGAATTATAATATGCATTGAACTCCGTTTCCAATATATACAGATCAGAAAGCAAATAGTTGCTATCAGCGCCTCCCTCATCAGCCCTCCTATGAAGAGCCTCAAACTCTTGCTGAGTTCTGGGCTCAGGAGCGTTGTTGCGGATATCCTTGCAAAATAGAATGTCTGTTTTTGAGTAAGTATACTCAAGCATTCTTTTGCTGGCTTGAATCGGCCCGGCCGCTGTTGCGATTTCTGCGCTGACTATCATCATGGTCGTTGCAATCAAGAGAAGAGGTTTAAGAAATTTCATCACATGTGTATCCCCATGGTTTCGTCTAGCATAGGGCTTTGCCCAATCAGATCAACAGTGGGGAAAATACTCGGAACGTCCATACCGGATTGGTCACTAGACAGTTTTTCTGATTGTTGGTGCAATAGTACATCAACCATATCACCCTCTCTGCCATCTGCCCACTGGAAGGACGCAATCAGCTGGTGGATATTACCACTATCATCAAACGCCCCAACCCGCGTTGCATTTAGCGAGATCGAAGCAATACCTAATGTATCGAGCGAAGTCAGCTCATCCTGCTGACTTACGCCATCGGAGTTCCTGTCCTGCCAGATCTGGAGGCTTTGCCAGACACTGTCCGCCGCATTGATGAAGCCGTCTCCGTTGGCGTCGTAGAGAGATAGTGCTTCAAATCCATCCTTAGCCAGGCCACCTTCTTTACCAGAACTATTACTGCCAAACAATTCAGCCCCCACATTGATGACTCCATCGGCATTCTTATCAAGCACGAGGAGTCCATCGTCAGGATGGGCCCAGCCAGTTTTACTTTTTTGCCCATGGCCATCGAAATCGAAGCTCACCCCATGGCCACTATCCAGAGTGTGTACGCCATCGCCATTGAGGTCGAGAATCAGAGGTGTTACATAACTATCCGCAGAGTGCTCAAGGTTCTTCTCTACACCATCAGGTGTCAGCCCCAACTTAATTCCTTTTATTCCAGCACTTTCCAATAAATCTTGCGCAAACTGGATGCAGTTATTCAGTAGTAGATTATAGTTTGGCGGTTCTTTCTTTCCAGATTTGTAGTCCATGATGCTGTCAAACAGGTTTCCCACATTCCGATGATGCGGAAATCCGCCACCTTCAACTGTTATTGTAGAGGCGTCCGGATACCGTAGGTTGTCGTTGAATGACAGGTTGTCCTTGCTTGTACTCCAGTCAGCACCTGGGCTTAGGCCGATGCTTGTAGTCTTAAAACTACCCGTATTGTGGTCAAACTGCCTAACGCTTAAGAAAACGTGACCGGTCGAAGAGTTTCCAGCATCTATACCTTGGTCGTTAACTATTCTGCTGCCGGCCGGGGCGGCATGGATGGTAAAAGAAGAGACATTCTGATTCAGCGAGTTCATCGTTCTATCTCCCCCGTAATACAGGGGGTCAGGTACGCGCCCGGACTGCATCAGAACACCTTCCTCTCCCACAAGGCGATAGTAGTGTATTTTCTCACCCATAATCAGTTCTCCATGCTCAATCACTTCGGTTCCATCGACAGGCTAGTTACGGTAGGGTCGCCGGTAGCCAGAGACGCTACTTTTTTAGCCATAATTCTATTTATAACGATGTTCTCAGCATGATCTTTAGAGACGCTACTCTTTATGTGGCTATCACTGGGGCTTGCTCGGCCAGCAGCCGCTTGAGTCGGACGTTCTCGTCGGCCAGCGACTGCTCGCGGACGCCAATTCGCTCGGCCAAAGCCAGCGCTTCGTCCTTGTAGGCTTGGGAATGGCGGGGGCGGGTCTGTTTCATCAGAGATGCTGGTCTTGCCATGGTTCACCTCGTGCAGTGTATCGCTTAACGGGGTGTCCACTGGGACTGGGCAAGATCACTATTCACTACGTTGTCAGTCAGGAAAACTACATCGGCGCGCCGGAAGCCTGACGCTGGAGAATAGCGAAGTACTACCGAACAACCTGTAAACCTAAGCGCAGACGCCCTCCCCCTGGAGCGGCGCCTGCGCCACAATGGCGTCCCCTCTTCGCACGTCCGTCGCGAAAAGGCCCGACACAAGGATTACGGATGCTCCCAGTCAAGAACCTCTTCGTGCTCTACACCGGCGGCACCATCGGCATGTTGCAGACCCCGCAGGGCCTGGCCCCGGCCGGCGGCTTCGAAGCGCGCATGCGCGACCACCTGCAAAGCCTCGGCGACGCCCCGGACCTGCGCTGGCGCTTCGCCGAACTGCAACCGCCGCTGGACAGCGCCAACATGACCCAGGGCAACTGGCTGGCGATGCGCGACGCCATCGTCGCCGCGCTCGACGCCGGCCACGACGGCGTGCTGCTCCTGCACGGCACCGACACCCTGGCCTACAGCGCCGCGGCGCTGTCCTTCCTGCTCCTCGACCTGCCGATCCCGGTGCTGCTGACCGGCTCCATGCTGCCGGCCGGCGCGCCGGGCAGCGATGCCTGGGACAACCTGGTCGGCGCCCTGCGCGTCCTCCAGGAGGGCCACGCGCGCGGCGTACAGGTCTATTTCAACGATGCCCTGCTGCACGGCGCGCGAGTCAGCAAGCTGCGCAGCGACGCGTTCGACGCCTTCGCCGAACTGCCGCGACCGCGCCACGCCGAGCCTGCGCCGGTGCCTGCGGCGCTCGGCTACCGCCAGCCGCGCCGGGAAGTGAACCTCGCCGTGCTGCCGCTCTATCCAGGGCTGCGCGCCGCGCACCTGCGCGGGCTGCTCGACAGCGGCGTGGAAGCGCTGCTGCTGGAATGCTATGGCAGCGGCACCGGCCCGTCCGACGACGAGGAGCTGCTGGCGACCCTGCGCGAAGCCCACGCCCGCGGCGTGCTGCTCGCCGCGGTCAGCCAGTGCGCCTACGGCCAGGTCGAGTTCGGCGTCTACGCCGCCGGCAGCCGCCTGCGCGACGCCGGCCTGCTCTCGGCTGGCGGAATGACCCGCGAGGCGGCCCTGGGCAAGCTCTTCGGCCTGCTCGGCGCCGGCCTCGGACGCGACGAAGCGCAACGCTGGTTCGCCCTCGACCTGTGCGGCGAGAACGCCGACTGACCGCCCTGCGGCCGCCCGCCGGCGGCCGCTTCCTTCCGCCCTCCCCGCGATACGCGACAACGCCGGCGGCCCGCCCGTGCCCGGCGCCCATCGTCAAGCTTCAGCGAACAGTGTTTCCGGCCTTCCCCGGTTTATCCCCCGGCGGCGAGTCCACAGGATGTCGCCTTCCGCTGCCGGCCCCGCCGGCATCCGCCCACAAGGAGGAAACACCTGCATGTACGCCATCGCCGAAGACACCCTTCCCGCACGCGTATTGAAAGAACTGTTGCTCTATCGCCGCCGTTACCCCGAGCATCGCCAGAGCGCCAGCGAAGCGGACGAGATCCGCCGCATCGAACAGGTCCAGTTGCCGCGCATCGCCGCCTTCATCGAAGCCGGCGAGCCCATCGAATTCGTCCTGCCGGCGTTTCCGGCCAAGTCGCCGAACCCCGGCAAGGTCCTCGACAGCCGTCCGGACATGGCCGAGCGCCTGTCGCTGTCGTTCCTCAACCACCTGTGCCAGCGCATCCAGCTGTTCTATGCACCGGGCGCGAAGATCACCGTCTGCTCCGACGGCCGGGTGTTCGGCGACCTGGTGAGGATCGGCGATGCGCACATCAGCGCCTACCAGGATGCCTTGCGCCTGATGATCGAGGAGATCGGCGCCACCCATATCGGCGTGTTCAACCTGGAGGACGTACGCGCCTTCGAGGCCCAGCGCGACAACCACGAGCAGCTCCGCCAGTTGCTGATCGACGGCTACGCCGAGCCGCTGGAAAGCATCCGCGAGACCCTGCTGGCCAGCGAAGAAGGCCTGCTGCTGTACCGCGCCATCACCCGCTTCCTCTACGAGGACGGCCTGACCCCCGACTACCAGGGCTCGAAGACCGCCCTGCAACGCGACGCCAAGGAGCGCGCCTACGGGGTGATCCAGCGCAGCTGGGCCTGGGGCGCGCTGCTGGCCGACCAGTTCCCCCGCGCGATCCGCCTGTCCATCCATCCGCAGCCGGCGGACAGTCTGAAGTTCGGCATCCACATGATGCCGACCCGCGACGACTGGCTGACGCCCTGGCACGGCGTGGCGGTGAACACCGAGGACCGCTTCGTGCTGATGAAGCGCAGCGAGGTGCTGGAACTCGGCGGCGAACTGGTGCAGATCAACGGCCAGCCCAGTCACTACCGCCTGCCGGCCAGGGCCGCCCGGCGCGCCGCCGTGGCCTGAGCCCGAGGAGCCAGACGATGAACGCCTATCTCAGCGATCAACCGGTACGTCTCTCGCCGCTGCGCGACGAACAGGGCAACCAGCCGCGCTTCGGCCTGCTGCTGGAGCCCGGCCGCCCCGGCATGCACGTCGGCGAGCTGCCGGCGCAGTGGCTCAAGGGCCTGGCGCGCAGCCACCACCTGCTGCTCCTGCGCGGCTTCGCCGCCTTCGCCGATGCCGAGAGCCTGACCCGCTACTGCCACGACTTCGGCGAAGTGATGCTGTGGCCGTTCGGCGCGGTGCTCGAGCTGGTGGAACAGGAGGGCGCCGAGGACCACATCTTCGCCAACAACTACGTGCCGCTGCACTGGGACGGCATGTACCTGGAGACGGTGCCGGAATTCCAGCTGTTCCACTGTGTCGACGCGCCCGGCGACAGCGACGGCGGCCGCACCACCTTCAGCTCGACCCCGGCGGCGCTGCAACTGGCCGACAGTAGCGAGCTGGAACTCTGGCGCCGCGCCAGCGGCCGGTACCAGCGCAGCGCGGCGCACTACAGCAGCCGCTCGGCGGCGCCGATAGTCGAGCGCCACCCGCGCCGCGAATTCCCTATCCTGCGTTTCTGCGAACCGCCGGTCGAGGGCGACGCCAGCTTCATCAACCCCTCCGAGTTCCACTACGACGGCATCGCCCCGGAACAGCGCGGCGAACTGCTCGCCAGCCTGCGCCGCTGCCTGTACCACCCACAGGCGCACTACGCCCACCGCTGGCGCAGCGACGACCTGGTGATCGCCGACAACCTGACCCTGTTGCACGGTCGCGAGGCCTTCGCCCACCGCGCGCCGCGCCACCTGCGGCGGGTGCATATCCACGCCGAGCCGGCGCTGCGCAACCCGCACCTGCAGCGCGACTGACCGCCCCGCCGGCCGTGCGCGCCACGGCCGGCGTCCCGACAAGGAACCAGCATGAGCCATTCCGTCCCCAACGCGCTGATGACCGGCGCCGACTATCTCGACAGCCTGCGCGACGGTCGCCAGGTCTACCTCAACGGCGAACGGGTCGCCGACGTCACCCGGCACAGGGCGTTCCGCAACGCCTGCCGCAGCATCGCCGGGCTCTACGACGGCCTCCACGGCGAGCAGCGCGACGTCCTCACCCGGGTCGATGCCCAGGGCCGCCGCAGCCACCGCTTCTTCACCCCCGCGCAGAACGCCGAGGACCTGCTCGGCGCGCGCGAGGCGATCGGCTGCTGGTCGCGCATGACCTACGGCTTCATGGGGCGTACCCCGGACTACAAGGCGGCGTTCATGTCCGGGCTGGAGGCCGGCGCCGGCTTCTACGGCGACTACCGGCAGAACGCCTGCGCCTGGCACCGCGCCTTCGCCGACCGCGGGCTGTTCCTCAACCACGCGATCATCAATCCGCCGCTGGACCGCAGCAAGGCGATCCACGAGATGCGCGACGTGTTCGTCCACGTCGAACGCGAGACCGACCAGGGTATCGTCGTCAGCGGGGCGAAGATGCTCGCCACCGGCAGCGCCATCACCAACGCCACCTTCGTCGCCCCGGTCGCCTCGGCGCAGATGGAGGCCGGCAAGGCCGAGGACTTCGCCGTTGTGTTCTTCGCCCGCATGGACAACCCCGGCCTGCGCCTGATGTGCCGGCCATCCTACGAGGAGCGCGCGAGCAGTCCCTTCGACTACCCGCTGTCCAGTCGTTTCGACGAGAACGACAGCGTGCTGCTGTTCGACAAGGCGCTGATTCCCTGGGAGGACGTCCTGGTCTACCGCGACCTGCGCCGCGCCACCGGCTTCTATGCCGAGTCGGGCTTCGCCAACCTGTACAACTTCCAGTCCGGCATCCGCCTCGGGGTGAAGCTGGAACTGATGATCGGCCTGCTTTCCCTCGGCGTGCGCGCCAATGGCACCCAGGGCTTCCGCGGGATACAGGCGGCCCTCGGCGAGCTGATCGCCCTGCAGCACCTGCTGCAGGCGCTGACCACCGCCATGGCCCGCGACCCGGAGCGCAACGCCGCCGGTTCGGCGGTGCCGCGCCTGGAGTACGCCAATGCCCTGCGCATCCAGGTGCCGCAGATCTGGAAGCGTGTCCGCGAGTTGCTGGAAAGCGCCCTCGGCGGCGCCCCGCTGGTCACCGTCTCGGGCGCCGCCGACCTGCGCGACGGCGAGGCGCGGCGGCTGGTGGACAGCTACTACCGCGGTGCCGAGCTGGAGCCGGAGCAGCGCCTGAAGCTGTTCAAGCTGATCTGGGACGCCACCGGCAGCGAGTTCGGCGCGCGCCACGCGGTCTATGAGAGCCATTATTCCGGCAATGCCGAGCAGATCCGCCTCGACTCGCTGGCCTGGGCCAGCCGTCGCGGGCACCTGGCCTACTGCGAGGCGATGGTCCAGCGCTGCATGGCCGACTACGACATCCACGGCTGGCTGCGGGGGCCCTGGCAGCATGACTGAGCGTAAACGCTGGCTGGCCGGCTGCCTCTCGGCCCTGCTTTCCCTGCCGCTGGCCGCCGCCGTGCCGGGCCCGGACGCGCCCGCCGACCTGGCGCGCGGCAAGGCGATGGCGCAGAAGATGTGCTCGCGCTGCCACGACGACGACGGCAACGGCGGGCCACGACCGAACCGCAGCTACCCGAAGCTCGCCGGGCTCGACCGGGAATACCTGTACAAGCAGATCTACGACCTCAAGACCCAGCGCCGGCGCAACCCGGCCACCAACGGTCGCGGCGAGGAGCTGAGCGCGGCGGACGTGGTCAACGTCTCCGCCTGGTTCGCCGCCCAGCGCATGAGTGCCGGCGAGCAGACCCTGGCCGACCCGGCGCAACGCGAACGCGGTCGCCAGCTCTTCGAGAACGGCCTGGCGCAGCGCGGCGTACCCCCCTGCGTCACCTGCCACGGGCCCGCCGCCCAGGGCCTGGCGGCGCTGAAGGCGCCGCGCCTGGCCGGGCAATGGGCGGAATACCTGGCAACCCAGTTGCACGGCTTCCGCGACGGCAAGCGCGGCAACAGCGCGACCATGCGCGCGGTCGCCGGCGGCCTGGAGGATAGTGACATCCAGGCGCTCGCCGGCTACCTGGGCAGCCTGGGGCCGTAAGGCGAATAGCCGCTCGCGGTTATCCGCCGCCTATCCGCGACGCCAGCGGCGGATAACGCCTGTGGCGTTATTCGCCCTACGCCAGTTGGAATGGCTTGCGACCGAGATGCTGCCGAAGCCCGATCCGTAGGGCGAATAACCGCTCGCGGTTATCCGCCGCCTATCCATGACGTCGGTGGCGGATAACGCCGGTGGCGTTATTCGCCCTCCCGCCCAGGCACGGATGCCCGGCGTCATTCGCCCTGCGCCAGGCGGAACGGCTCGCGACCGAGATGCTCGCGCAGCGACTCGATGAACGCCCTGACCCGCACCGGCATGTAGCGCGCCGAGGGGTACAGGGCATAGATGCCGCCCTGCGGCAGGTGCCAGCCAGGTAGCAGCCGGACCAGCCGCCCGCGGGCGATCTCGCGGGCCACCAGGAAGCTCGGCAGCACGCTGACGCCGGCACCGTCGAGCACCAGGCGGTACACCGCCAGGGTGTTGTTCGCCAGCAGGCGCCCTCGGGTCTGCACCGTGGCGCGCTCGCGCTGGCGTTCGAAGGTCCAGGTCCAGGGCGTGCTCAGGCGGGTATGGCCGATCCATTCGCAGCGCGCCAGGTCGTGCGGCTGGAGCACCGGCGGCAGGCCGGCGAGGTATCCCGGCGTCGCCACGGCAACCTGCTGGAAGTCGCACAGCTTGCTGGCATGCAGGCCGGAGTCGCGCGGCCAGCCGATACGTACCGCGAGATCGATGCGCTGGCCGACCAGATCGCTGAACTGGTCATCGGCCAGCATTTCCACCTGGACCTTGGGAAACTGCCGGATGAACGCCGCGGAAACGCTGCTGATGTGCCACTTGACGAAGTCCTGCGGCGCAGTGATGCGCAACCGGCCACTGGGCTCGCCCTGCAGGTCGCGCACATCGGAGAGCGCGCCGTCCAGCTCGCCGAGCATGCGCTGGGCCACGCCGAACAGCAGTTCGCCGCGATCGGTAAGGGTCATGCGACGGGTGGTACGGGTCAGCAACTGGATCCCGAGGTCGGCCTCCAGGCGTCGCAACTGCTCGCTGAGTAGCGATTTCGACAAGCCCAGGGCCTCTGCCGCGGCGGTGAAGCTGTTGTGTTCGGCGACGGCGACGAAGGCATACAAGTGATTCAGGTTCAGATGATTCAATCGCTCCAGGGCGGCGCTCATCCTGTCATTCCTTAGCCGGGAAGTGGGTCCGGACGGGTCTTGTCGAAAAAATCCTGCTGCGACGGAACGGCGGCATTCGACAGGACCCGCAACGATCGGTGAGCGTGATGACGCGACCGGGCGGTCAGGTCGTCGTTAAAGACCGCCAGGCGCGCATAAGTTTCAGCGCGCCACCTTCGTTTTCCGATAAGTGAGAACTGCTTCAGACGGTCGGCCGGGTGCTTTCATGTCAGCGAGCCCCGCCTGATTGATCGCTTTCTACCGACAAACCACTCTTAAAGTAGTTTCTCAAGTATTGGACAAACTTCCTTTTTATTTATGGAGATACGGCACATTCATTCCATTCGACATTAATAATCGAAAGCCATCATGCGAAACGATTATTCGTTTTTCATGAACAGCCTCCTGGCTGTCATGCCTGACCGACCCTCGGTAGGCGTTTTTTTCCGTTGACGGGAATCGGCCTTCTGGTATTTTCTGAAACCGGTTTCAGCTCCTGGCATCCGCTGGCGAAGACCAGCCGGACACACCAATAAGAACAGCACCAAGAGGTACCAGGTCCGTGAATGGTTCAGTACTGCCCAGCCGTGGCCGCGTCACCATCAACCAGGTGGCCGAGGCCGCCGGCGTCTCCAAGGCCAGCGTGTCGCGCTATATCGGCGGCGACCGCCAGTTGCTCGCCGATGCCACCGCCCGGCGCATCGAGCGCGCCATCGACCAGCTCGACTACCGCCCCAACCAGATGGCCCGAGGCCTCAAGCGCGGGCGCACACGGCTGATCGGAATGCTGGTGGCGGACATCCTCAACCCCTACTCCGTGGCCGTCATGCATGGCGTGGAAACCGCCTGCCGTGAACACGGCTACAGCCTGGTGGTGTGCAATACCGACCGCGACGACGAGCAGGAGCGTCATCACCTGGCCGCCCTGCAGTCCTACAACGTCGAAGGACTGATCGTGAACACCCTCGGCCACCATCCCGGCGAACTGCGCGCCCTGCACCGCGAACTGCCGATGGTGCTGGTGGACCGCCAGTTGGCCGAGCTGGATACCGACCTGGTCGGCCTGGACAACGCCGACGCCGTCGAACAGGCCCTCGACCACCTTCAACAACGCGGCTTCCGCGACATCCTGCTGGTCACCGAACCGCTCGACGGCACCAGCTCGCGGATCGAGCGGGTCCAGGCCTTCAATGCCTCCATCGGCCGGCGACCGGCGCTCAAGGGCCAGGTCCTGCAGACCGACGACTTCTTCCGCGACGGCCTGCGCGCCTTCCTTTCGGCCAGCGGCCCCGGGCCGAAGGCGCTGTTCACCTGCAACGGCGTCGCCACCCTCTGCGCCACCCGCCAACTGCGCGACCTCGGCTGCCGGCTGTTCGACGAGGTCGGCCTGCTGGCCCTGGACGAACTCGACTGGTACCCGCTGGTGGGCAGCGGCATCACCGCCCTCGCCCAACCCACCGACGAAATCGGCCGCACCGCCTTCGAGCGCCTCCTGGCGCGACTCGAAGGCGACCGCGAGCCGGCGCGCCGGGTGACCTTCCCGGCGCAACTGATCGTTCGCGGCTCGACCCATCCACGCGGCTAGCGGCCTGCCGCCGGCGCGTTGCCGGCGGCTTTCGCACGGCCTGAAATGAAACCGGTTTCAGAGGATCGCCAATGTCCCTTCACCCTGTCTCCATCAGTCTTTCCAGCTACGGCGCGGACCTCGTTCGCAGTCGCGGCCAGGCCAGCTTCCTGCCCCTGCTGGGGATGGCCGGCGCGCAGCGCGTGGAACTGCGCGAGGAACTCTTCGCCGGCCCGCCGGATACCGAAGCGCTGACCGCCGCCATCCAGTTGCAGGGGCTGGAATGCGTGTTCTCCTCGCCCCTCGAGCTGTGGCGCGAAGACGGCCAGTTGAACCCCGAGCTGGAGCCGACCCTGCGCCGCGCCGAAGCCTGCGGGGCCGGCTGGCTCAAGGTCTCGCTCGGTCATCTGCCGGAACAGCCCGACCTCGCCGCCCTCGCCCGGCGCCTGGCGCGCCACGGCTTGCAGCTACTGGTGGAGAACGACCAGACGCCCCAGGGCGGCCGGATCGAGGTGCTGGAACGCTTCTTCCGCCTCGCCGAGCGCCAGCAACTGGACCTGGCGATGACCTTCGACATCGGCAACTGGCGCTGGCAGGAGCAGGCGGTGGACGATGCCGCCCTGCGCCTGGGCCGCTACGTCGGCTACGTGCACTGCAAGGCGGTGATCCGCAACCGCGACGGCAAGCTGGTCGCGGTACCGCCGTCGGCCGCCGACCTGCAGTACTGGCAGCGCCTGCTGCAGCATTTCCCGGAAGGCGTGGCGCGGGCCATCGAATACCCGCTGCAGGGCGACGACCTGCTCAGTCTCAGCCGCCGGCACATCGCCGCCCTCGCCCGCCTCGGCCATCCCCAGGAGGAACGCCAGCATGGCTGACTTCGAGATCCTCTGCTTCGGCGAGACCATGGCCATGTTCGTCGCCGAACAGCCCGGCGAACTGGACCGCGTCGAGCAGTTCGGCAAGCGCATCGCCGGCGCCGACAGCAACGTCGCCATCGGCCTCGCCCGCCTCGGCTTCGCGGTGGCCTGGCTGAGCCGGGTCGGCGACGACTCGCTCGGCCGCTTCGTACTCGACAGCCTGACCCGCGAGGGCCTCGACTGCCGCTTCGTCGAGGTCGACGCGCAAGCGCCCACCGGGTTCCAGATGAAGTCCCGCGAGGTCGATGGTGCCGACCCGCGAGTCGAGTACTTCCGCCGCGGCTCGGCGGCCAGCCGGCTGGGCCTCGCCCATATCCGCGAAGAAATGCTCGGCGCCCGCCACCTGCACGCCACCGGCATTCCGCCGGCACTCTCGGCGAGTGCCTGCGAACTGTCCCACGAACTGATGCGGCGCATGCGCGGCAAGGGCGCCAGCCTGTCCTTCGACCCCAACCTGCGACCCTCGCTGTGGCCCAGCGAGCGCCGCATGATCGCCGAGATCAACGCCCTCGCCGCGCATGCCCACTGGGTCCTGCCGGGCCTGGAGGAAGGCCGGCTGCTCAGCGGCTGGCAGGAACCCGCGGATATCGCCGCGTTCTACCTGGACATGGGCGTCGACGCGGTGGCGATCAAGCTCGGCCCAAGCGGCGCCTACTATCGCGATGCCCACGGCGAAGGGCTGGTCCCCGGCGTGCCGGTGGCGACCGTGGTGGACACCGTGGGCGCCGGCGACGGCTTCGCGGTCGGGGTGGTCAGCGCGCTGCTGGAAGGCCTGCCGCTGCCCGACGCGGTGGCGCGCGGCAACTGGATCGGCAGCCGCGCGGTACAGGTCCGCGGCGACATGGAGGGGCTGCCGAAACGCAGCCAACTGCTCGACCGCGAGCGCCGCAGGAGCGCCTGAACCCGCCGCCCACGCGGCACCTGTTGCGACAAGAACAAGACAAGCTCAGGAGATACCCGACCATGACCATGCCTCGCCTCGCCAGCAGCCGCTGGTGGTACATCATGCCGATCGTTTTCGTCACCTACAGCCTGGCCTACCTGGACCGCGCCAACTACGGCTTCGCCGCCGCCTCCGGGATGGCCGACGACCTGCGGATCACCCCCGGGCTGTCCTCGCTGCTGGGCGCGCTGTTCTTCCTCGGTTACTTCTTCTTCCAGGTGCCGGGGGCGATCTACGCGGAAAAGCGCAGCGTCAAGAAGCTGATCTTCGTCAGCCTGATCCTCTGGGGCGGACTGGCCACCCTGACCGGGATGGTCGCCAACGTCTATCTGCTGATCGGCATCCGCTTCCTCCTCGGCGTGGTCGAGGCGGCGGTGATGCCAGCGATGCTGGTCTACCTCTGCCACTGGTTCACCCGCGCCGAGCGCTCGCGGGCGAACACCTTCCTGATCCTCGGCAACCCGGTGACCATCCTCTGGATGTCGGTGGTCTCCGGCTACCTGGTGGAGCATTTCAGCTGGCGCTGGATGTTCATCATCGAAGGCCTGCCGGCGGTGATCTGGGCCTTCATCTGGTGGCGCCTGGTGGATGACCGCCCGCGCCAGGCCGCCTGGCTGAGCGGCTCGGAAAAACGCGCCCTGGAAGACGCCCTGGCCGCCGAGCAGCAGGGCATCAAGCCAGTGAAGAACTACCGCGAGGCGTTCCGTTCGCCAAAGGTCATCGTCCTCTCGCTGCAGTATTTCTGTTGGAGCATCGGCGTCTACGGCTTCGTCCTCTGGCTGCCGTCGATCCTCAAGCACGGCGCCAACATCGACATCATCGAAGCCGGCTGGCTGTCGGCGCTGCCCTACCTGGCGGCGGTGATCGCCATGCTCGGAGTGTCCTGGGCCTCGGACCGGTTGCAGAAACGCAAGCGTTTCGTCTGGCCGCCGCTGCTCATCGCGTCCATCGCCTTCTACGGTTCCTACGCCCTCGGCAGCGAGCACTTCTGGCTGTCCTACGCCCTGCTGGTGCTGGCCGGGGCCTGCATGTACGCGCCCTACGGACCGTTCTTCGCCATCGTCCCGGAAGTCCTCCCGGCCAACGTCGCCGGCGGCGCCATGGCGCTGATCAACAGCATGGGCGCGCTGGGCTCGTTCTCCGGCTCCTGGCTGGTCGGCTACCTGAACGGCATCACCGGCGGGCCCGGGGCTTCCTATCTGTTCATGAGCGGAGCGCTGCTGCTGTCGATGCTGCTCACCGTGTTCCTCAACCCGCACGCCGACAAGCGCGAGCCCGATGCCGCTCGCGCGCACGCCTCGCGGCGGGCGGCGCCGGCCCACCCCTGACCGACTCCGGAGCATCCGATGAAGAAAGTGGTTCTCTACAAACGTCTCTCCGCGCCCCTGATGGAACGCCTGCGCGAACGGGTCGAGGTGCTCCTGATCGAGGAGCCCGGCCGCGACGGCCTGGCCCGCCTGCGCGACGCCCTGCCCGAGGCCCACGGCCTGCTCGGCGCCAGCCTGCGCCTGGACGCCGGACTGCTCGACCTGGCACCGCGACTGGAAGCCATCGCCAGCGTCTCGGTGGGCGTCGACAACTATGACATCGACTACCTCGACCGCCGCGGCATCCTCCTCAGCAATACCCCCGACGTGCTCACCGAGACCACCGCCGACACCGGCTTCGCGCTGATCCTGGCGACAGCCCGGCGGGTAGTGGAACTGGCCGGCTGGGTGCGCGCCGGGGAATGGAAGAAGAGCGTCGGCGCCGCCCAGTTCGGTACCGACGTGCATGGCAAGACCCTCGGTATCGTCGGCATGGGCCGCATCGGCGAGGCCCTGGCCCGGCGCGGGCACCACGGCTTCGGCATGCGCGTGCTGTACCACAGCCATAGCCCGAAGCCCCACGTCGAAGAACGCTACGCAGCGAGCTACCGCTCCCTCGACGCGCTGCTCGAGGAATCCGACTTCGTCTGCCTGACCCTGCCGCTGACCGCCGCCACCGAAGGCCTGATCGGTGCCGCGCAGTTCGCCCGGATGCGCCCACAGGCGATCTTCATCAACATCTCCCGTGGCCGGGTGATCGACGAGGCGGCCCTGATCGAGGCCCTGGCCCAGCGGCGGATCCGCGCCGCCGGCCTCGACGTGTTCGAGCGCGAGCCGCTGTCTCCCGACTCGCCGCTGCTGCGCCTGCCGAACGTGGTGGCCACCCCGCACATCGGCTCGGCCACCGAGGAAACCCGCGAAGCCATGGCCCGCTGCGCGGTGGACAACCTGCTGGCCGCCCTCGCCGGCGAGCGGCCGCTGAACCTGGTCAACCCTTCGGCCTGGGCGCGACGGCGAGGCGCCTGAAGGCCGCGCCGGGCCGACGCCCGGCGCGCCGTTCTGCTTCACTTGCCGGTATTGGCCTGCCTGAATCCTTGCTGAAACGTTTTTTCAACGTGACACATGAACTTATAATTAGCCTGCTAATCATTATCAGAAAGACGAAACCGTGATGATCCAGAGAGGACCCCACCATGCCCGATGACAAGGCCGTCAACGGCCGCCGCGACTTCCTGCGCAAGACCCTGACCGTGATCCCGGCGGTGACCCTGGCCGGCTATGGCGTCGGCCATGCCATGCAGACGCCCGCCGCCGAGCAGGACAAACCCCGCGAACGCTACCAGCCTCGCTTCTTCACCAACACCGAATGGGCTTTCGTCAACGCCGCGGTGGCGCGACTGATCCCCAGCGACGACAACGGCCCCGGCGCCATCGAGGCCGGGGTGCCGGAGTTCATCGACCGACAGATGGAAACCCCCTACGGGCACGGCGCACTCTGGTACATGCAGGGGCCGTTCGTCACCGACGCCGCGCCGGAGTTCGGCCATCAGTTGAAGCTGGTGCCACGCGACATCTACCGGGTCGGCATCGCCGCCCTGGAACGCTGGAGCAAGACCAACCAGGGCAAGCCGTTCGCCGAGCTGGAGCCGTCGGCGCAGGACGACATCCTGCAACGCCTGGAAGCCGGCCAGATCGACCTGCAGGACCTGCCGGCCAAGCTGCTCTTCGGCCAGTTGCTGCAAAACACCCACGAAGGCTTCTTCTCCGATCCGCAGCACGGCGGCAATCGCGGCCTGGTGGGCTGGAAGCTGGTCGGTTTCCCCGGCGCCCGCGCCGACTTCATGGACTGGGCCGACCGCGGCGAGAAGTATCCCTTCCCGCCGGTGGCGATTTCCGGCGAGAGGGGCTGAACATGGCGACGACACTCAAACCGGTGGACGCGGTGGTGGTCGGCTTCGGCTGGACCGGAGCGATCCTGGCCAAGGAGCTGACCGAGGCCGGGCTCAACGTGGTGGCGCTGGAGCGCGGCGAGAACCGCGATACCTATCCCGACGGTGCCTACCCGAACACCCTCGACGAGCTGACCTACAACACCCGCGGCAAGCTGTTCCAGAATCTCTCCAAGAGCACCGTGAGCATCCGCCACGGGATCAACGATACCGCGCTGCCCTACCGCCAGCTCTCCGCCTTCCTTCCCGGCGACGGCGTCGGTGGCGCCGGCCTGCACTGGTCCGGCGTGCATTTCCGGATCATGCCCGAGGAACTGCGCTTGCGCAGTCACTACGAGGAACGCTACGGCAAGAAATTCATCCCCGAAGGCATGACCATCCAGGACTACGGGGTCAGCTACGAGGAGCTGGAACCGCACTTCGATTTCGCCGAGAAGGTCTTCGGCACCTCCGGCACCGCGCATACGGTCAAGGGCCAGGTGGTCGGCAAGGGCAATCCGTTCGCCGCCGACCGCTCGGACGACTTCCCGCTGCCGGCACTGCGCCAGGTGTACTCCGCGCAACTGTTCCGCAAGGCCGCCGAGGAACTCGGCCTGCACCCCTACGACCTGCCGGCGGCCAACGCTTCGGGGCCCTGGACCAACCCCTACGGGGTGCAGATGGGGCCGTGCAACTTCTGCGGCTTCTGCAGCGGCTACGCCTGCTACATGTATTCCAAGGCCTCGCCGAACCTGAACATCCTGCCGGCGCTGCGCCAGACCCCGCTGTTCGAACTGCGCGCCAACTGCAACGTGCTCAAGGTCAACCTCGACAGCGACGGCAGGCAGGCCACCGGCGTGACCTACGTCGACGCCCAGGGGCGCGAGATCGTGCAGCCGGCGAAGCTGGTGATCATCAGTGCCTTCCAGTTCCACAACGTGCGCCTGCTGCTGCTCTCCGGCATCGGCAAGCCCTACGACCCGCGCACCGGCGAGGGCGTGGTGGGGAAGAACTTCGCCTACCAGAACATGGCCACCATCAAGGCGTTCTTCGACAAGGACGTGCATACCAACCCCTTCGTCGGCACCGGCGGCGGCGGCGTGGCGGTGGACGACTTCAACGCCGACAACTTCGACCACGGACCGCTGGGCTTCGTCGGCGGCTCGCCGATGTGGGTCAACCAGGCCGGCTCCAAGCCGATCGGCGGCCTCGCCGTGCCGCCCGGCACGCCGAGCTGGGGCAGCGGCTGGAAACAGGCGGTCAAGGACGCCTACACGCACACCGTGTCGATGGACGCCCACGGCAGCAACATGACCTACCGCGACAACTACCTCGACCTCGACCCGACCTACAAGGACGCCTACGGCCAGCCACTGCTGCGCATGACCTTCGACTGGAAGGACAACGAGATCCGCATGAGCCGCTACGTCACCGAGCACATGCGCAAGATCGCCGAAGCGATGAACCCGAAGGCCATCTCGGTGAGCGTCAAGAACTTCGGCGACCACTTCAATACACGGGTCTACCAGACCACCCACCTGCTCGGCGGGGCGATCATGGGCAGCGATCCGAAGACCAGTGTGCTCAACCGCTACCTGCAGAGCTGGGACGTGCACAACGTCTTCGTCATGGGCGCCTCGGCCTTCCCCCAGGGCACCGGCTACAACCCCACTGGGCTGGTGGCGGCGCTGGCCTACTGGTCGGCCAAGGCGATCCGCGAGCAATACCTGAAGAACCCCGGTCCGCTGGTGCAGGCATGAGGAGCGCAACGATGAAACCGACAGCCTTCCTCGCCCTCTCCGCCCTCGCCTGCGGCATCGCCCAGGCCGCCGCAGCGCCGGACCCGACCCTGGTCAGGCAGGGCGAATACCTGGCCCGCGCCGGCGATTGCGTGGCCTGCCACACCGCCAGGGACGGCAAGCCGTTCGCCGGGGGCCTGCCGATGGAAACGCCGATCGGCGCGGTGTACTCGACCAACATCACCCCGGACCGCAAGACCGGCATCGGCGACTACAGCTTCGAGGACTTCGACCGCGCCGTGCGCCACGGCGTGGCCAGGTCCGGCGACACCCTCTACCCGGCGATGCCCTACCCGTCCTACGCGCGAGTCAGCCAAGCGGACATGCGCGCCCTCTACGCCTACTTCATGCATGGCGTGGAGCCGGTGGAGCAGCCCAACAAGGCCAGCGACATCCCCTGGCCGCTGTCGATGCGCTGGCCGCTGGCATTCTGGCGCTGGACCTTCGCTCCCGAGGTGAAGGACTTCCAGGCCGCCGCCGGGCAGGACCCGGTGCTGGCGCGCGGCGCCTACCTGGTCGAAGGCCTCGGCCACTGTGGCGCCTGCCATACCCCGCGTGGGCTGGGCATGCAGGAGGAGGCCCTGGCGGCGAGCGATGGCGCGGCCTACCTGTCCGGCAGCGCGCCGCTGGAGAACTGGATCGCCAAGAGCCTGCGCGGCGACCACCGGACCGGACTGGGCAGTTGGAGCGAAGCCGACCTGGTCAGCTTCCTGCGCACCGGCCGCAGCGAGCGCAGCGCGGTGTTCGGCGGCATGTCCGACGTGGTGGTGCACAGCATGCAGTACATGACCGACGCCGACCTCACCGCCATCGCCCGCTACCTCAAGTCGCTGCCGCCGGCGGACCCCGCCGACCAGCCGCACGTCTACGACGAGAGCGTGGCCCAGGCACTGTTCCACGGCGACGACAGCAAGACCGGCGCGGCGCTCTACGTCGACAACTGCGGGGCCTGCCACCGCACCGACGGCAAGGGCTATGCGCGGGTCTTCCCGGCCCTGGCCGGCAACCCGGTGGTGACCGGCAGCGACCCGACCTCCCTGGTGCACATCGTGCTCAAGGGCGGCACCCTGCCGGCCACCCACCAGGCACCGTCGAGCTTCACCATGCCGCCGTTCGGCTGGCGGATGAACGACCAGGAGATCGCCGACGTGGTCAACTTCATCCGCACCAGTTGGGGCAACCAGGCGCCGAGCGTCAGCGTCGACGAGGTCAAGCGCCTGCGCAAGGACACCGGCGCGGCGGCGGTGGGCGACATTCCGCCGCCGGGACCGGCCGCGGCGGATCGCGGCTGAGCGCCAGGCCTCTGGCGAAACGCCATTCCAGCCCCTCTCCCGCTCGCGGGAGAGGGTTGGGGAGCGGGAGCGCGCCGTACCGGGCACGGCCCTCCTCCTTCACTCATCACCCAATCGCACATGCCGCCCCAGCTCGTCGAACAACGCGACCACCGAGCGCAACGCCCGGCAGTCCGGACGGGTCAGCAGCCACAGGGCGCTGGCGCAGCCCTCGAGGTTGGCGTCCAGTACCCGCAGGCCGTCGCCGTCGCGTAGCAGGTAGGCAGGGATCGCCGCCAGGCCGAGGCCGGCGCGGGCCATCTCGGCGACCGCCAGCACGCCGTTGCAGCGGTAGGCCGGCAGCACCCCAGGATAGTGTCGACGACGCCAGACCACGCTCGGGTGGTCGGGAAGGAAATCGTCCGGGGCGATCCAGTGCAGCATGGCGGGCTCCGTCGCGTCGCGGCCCTCCAGGTAGCGTTCGCTGGCGCAGAGCACGTAGCGCACCTCGCCGAGGTTGCGCCCGACCAGGTGTTCCGGCGGCGTGCGGGTCATGCGCAGGGCGATGTCGGCGTCGCGCCGGCTGAGGTTGGCAAAGTCGTTGGAGGTCGCCAGCTCCAGTTGCAGGGCCGGATAGCCAGGCATGAAGCGCGCCAGCGCCGGCAGCAGCAGGCCATGCAGGACGGCGTCGGAGCAGGTCAGGCGCACGGTACCGCTGAGCACCTCGCGCTCCAGTTCGAGGCCGATGCGCGCCGCCTCCAGCGCCTGTTCCGCCAGTTCCGCCTGCTGCGCCAGGCGGCGGGCGGTCTGGTTCGCCAGGTAGCCGCTGCGGCTCTTGTCGAACAACGCCTTGCCGAGGTTCTTCTCCAGCCGGCGGATGGCCCGGAAGACCGTCGACACATCGACCCTGAGCAACTCCGCGGCCCGCGCCAGGCTGCCGCCGCGAACCAGAGCGAGGACCAGGGCAAGATCGGCATGGTCCAGGCGATATTGCAGCGGTGCATTCATCTTTTGCATTGGCGCCGATATCGAGTGCGGAAACGCAACTATAGAGTGAGCGCCAGGGCCCGCCAACCGGCGTGGCGAAACTGGAGCGAAAACGGATGTCCACCCCTCCCGCGGCACCGCTGCGCATTGCCCTGGTCGGCGACCACGACCCGCACATCACCGCCCACCGGGCGATTCCCCTGGCCCTGCGCCTGGCCGGCGAGGCACTCGGCCTGGAGATCGCATTCGACTGGCTGGCCAGCGACCGCCTGCCCGCCGAACCGGCGCTGGAGCGCTATGACGGGTTCTGGTGCGTGCCGGGCAGCCCCTATCGCGACGCCGACGCGGTGCTGCGCCTGATCGCCCATGCCCGGGGCCGGCGCCGGCCGTTCCTCGGTACCTGCGCCGGCTTCCAGCACACGATCCTCGAGTTCGCCCGCAACGCCCTCGGCTGGCAGGCGGCGACCCATGGCGAGCAGCATCCGCACAGCGACCAGGCGGTGATCGCCGCCCTGCCCTGCACCCTGCTCGAAGCCCGCGAGGAAGTCCGCCTGCTGCGCGGCTCGCGCCTGGCCCTGGCGTATGCCGCCGACTGGATCGAGGCGGACTACCATTGCCGCTACGCAATCGCCCCGCGCTTCGCCGCGGAACTTACCGGCGGCGCACTGCGGGCCAGCGCCTGGAGCGCCGACGGAGCGATCCGCGCGGTGGAGCTGGAACAGCATCCGTTCTTCGTCGCCACCCTGTTCCAACCCGAGCGGGCAGCCCTGGCCGGCGTCCTGCCGCCACTGCCGAAGGCATTCGTCGAGGCGTGCCGGACGCAGCGCCGCGACCGCCCCCGGCGCGGCCCTACGCCCTATTACGCAGTGATCTTCAGCTCCCATCGCAGCGCCGTCGACGACGGCTACGCCGAAGCGGCCGAGCGCATGCTGGAACTGGCCAGCCGCCAGCCGGGCTATCTCGGCGTGGAGTCGGTCCGCGGCGCCGACGGTTTCGGCATCACCGTGTCCTACTGGGACAGCGAGGCGGCGATCCGTGCCTGGAGCCGCCACGCGGAGCACCGCGACACCCAGGCGCGCGGCCGGCGCGACTGGTACGCCGGTTTCAGCGCGCGGATCGCCCGGGTCGAACGCGAATACGCCTTCCCGGCTCAGCCGGACACCGCGCAGTCTCCGGCCTCGTCCTGAGCCAGCACCCGGAAGCAGGCCAGGGCCAGCAGCCAGGCCAGCCAGCCGGCGCCGACCGCGACGAGGAAACCGCTGGCGGCGCCGTAGCCCTCCACCACCCAACCGGCCAGCGCCGAGCCCAGGGCCATGCCGATGCCCAGCCCGGTGATGGCCCAGGTCAGGCCTTCGGTGAGGCGTGCCGGGTCCACCGCGCGCTCGACCAGGCCCATGGCCAGGATCATCGTCGGCGCCACGCTGAAACCGGCCACCAGCACGGTCAGGGCAAGCGCGAGGATGCTCTCCACCCCTAGCAGCGGCATCAGGCTCAGGGCCATCAGCGTAACCATGCAGAGCAGTTGCCGGGAAAGCGCCAGGCGCCAGCGCAGCAGCCCGAACAGCAATCCCGCGAGGCATGAGCCGACGGCATAGACCGACAACACCAGGCTTGCCGCAGCCTTGTTGCCGTGCGCCTCGGCGAAGGCCACGCTGACCACTTCCACCGCGCCGAAGATCACCCCGATGGCGGCCAGTACCAGCGCCAGCACGCGTACCGCCGGATAGGCCAGCGCGCTGCCGGCGCGGCGCCGCGGATGGGCATGCAGCGGCGGTTCGGTGCCGCGTTGCAGGCTGAACAGGCTCACCCCGGCGACCAGGAACAGCGTCGCCAGCAGCGGCCCCGCCTCGGCGAACCAGCCGACGCTGAGGCTCACCGCCAGCACCGGCCCGATGATGTAGCACACCTCGTCCATCACCGATTCGAAGGAAAACGCCGTGTGCAGCTTCGGCGAGCCCCGGTACAGCTCGGTCCAGCGCGCCCGCACCATGGCCGGCATGCTCGGCATCGCCCCGGCGAGCAAGGCGAACAGGTAGAGCCAGGTATTCGGCGCTCGATAGTGCGTACACAGCAACAGCGCGCTCATCGCCAGGGCGCTGGCCAACGCGGCCGGGAGCAGCACCCGGCCCTGGCCGAAGCGGTCCACCAGGCGCGATACCTGCGGCGCGAGCAAGGCATTGCAGAACACGAAGGTGGCCGCCACGGTACCGGCCAGCCAGTAGTCGGCATGCACCTGGGAAAGCATGGTGACGATGCCCAGGCCGGTCATCGACAGGGGCATCCGCGCCAGCAGGCCGGCGGCTGAAAAGCCCTTGGCGCCGGGCGCGGCGAACAGTTCGAGATAGGGGTTGCTCATGGAAAGCCTCGGCTGGCCGGCTCCAGCGGAACCGGCGACGACGGGAGAAGACGAAATTAACATACGCTGCGTATGTCAAAAATCATGGAGACATACGCAGCGTATGTCAATTATCCTGAAGCCCCTTCGCCACCCGGAGACCTCGCATGGCCCGCAAGCCTCGCGCCGAGATGATCGAGGAAACCCGCGCCAAGCTGATCGACGCCGCGCGCCGAGCGTTCGCCGACAACGGCTACGCCGGCGCCTCGATGGACGACCTGACCGCCAGCGCCGGCCTCACCCGCGGCGCGCTGTATCACCACTTCGGCGACAAGAAAGGCCTGCTGGCCGCGGTGGTGCAGCAGATCGACGACGAGATGAACCTTCGCCTCGGCGCCATCCTGGCTGCCGGCGAGGACCTCTGGAGCGGCTTCCGTGCCTACAACCGGGCCTACCTGGAAATGGCCCTGGAAGCGGAAATCCAGCGCATCGTCCTGCGCGATGCCCCGGCCATCCTCGGCAGCCCCAGCAGCGAGGCCAGCCAACTGCGCTGCCTAAGCTCGATGACCGGGCAACTGCGCGAACTGATGGACAGCGGGCGGGTCCGCCGCACCGACGCCGAGGCCCTGGCCTGGCTGCTCAACGGCGCGCTGGTGGACGCCGCCCTGCGTATCGCCAACGCCGAACACCCGCCGGAGAGCCTGGCCAGGGCCTGCCAGGCCCTGGACGTGCTGCTCGACGGCCTGCTCATGGAGTGAAAAGCCAATGGACTACCGCATCAGAACCAGCCGCGACGAGGACGCCGCGCTGCTCCCGGCCATCGAGCGCTCAGCCGGGGAAAGCTTCCGCCTGCTGCCCGAGCTGGCCTGGATCGCCGACGCCGGGGTCGCCGGGGTGGACTTCCATCGCCGCCTGATCGAGCGCGGCAGCCACTGGCTGGCGGAAGACGCCGATGGCCAGCCGGTCGGTTTCCTCGCCGCCGAACGCTGCGCCGACGAGTTGCACATCGCCGAGTTGTCCATCGCCCAGGCCCACCAGCAACAGGGCCTGGGCCGCCGCCTGCTGGAGCGCGCGGTGACCTACGCCCACGCCAGCCACTGCCGGGCGCTGACCCTGACGACCTTCTGCGACGTGCCCTGGAACGCGCCGTTCTACGCACGCCTGGGCTTCCAGCGGCTGACCTGGCAGGAAGCCGGCGAGCGCTTGCGCGCGATCCTCGGCCACGAGCAGGAGATCGGCTTCGCCGCCGACAGCCGCTGCGCGATGCGCCTGGTGCTCTAGACGGCGGCAAAGGGCTTGACCGGCGGGTGGCGGGTGACGGTACAGTTGCCAACTGCAACAGGATGTTTCAGCACTGCCCCGGACGGGCTTCCGCTCTCCCTCTTCCCCAGTGTGCCCTTGCATGAGCAGTCAACGCCGAAACTACCGCTTCATCCTTGTCGTCACCCTGTTCGTCCTCGCCTCCCTGGCCGTCTCCGGACGGTTGGTCTATCTCCAGGTCCACGACCACGAATTCCTCGCCGACCAGGGCGACCTCCGCTCGATCCGCGACCTGCCGATCCCGGTCACCCGCGGCATGATCACCGACCGCAACGGCGAGCCGCTGGCGGTATCCACCGAAGTCGCGTCGATCTGGTGCAACCCCAGGGAAATGGCCGCCCACCTCGACGAGGTGCCGCGCCTGGCCGGCGCCCTGCACCGCCCCGCGGCGCCGCTGCTGGCCCAGCTCCAGGCCAACCCGAACAAGCGCTTCCTCTACCTCGAGCGCGGCCTGTCGCCGATCGAGGCCAGCGAGGTGATGGCCCTGGGCATAACCGGGGTACACCAGATCAAGGAATACAAGCGTTTCTACCCCAGTTCCGAGCTGACCGCGCAGTTGATCGGCCTGGTCAACATCGACGGCCGCGGCCAGGAAGGCACCGAGCTGGGCTTCAACGACTGGCTGAGCGGCAAGGACGGGGTACGCGAGGTGGCGATCAACCCGCGCGGCTCGCTGGTCAACAGCATCAAGGTGCTGAAGACGCCCAAGGCCAGCCAGGACGTGGCCCTGAGCATCGACCTGCGACTACAGTTCATCGCCTACAAGGCGCTGGAAAAGGCCGTGCTCAAGTTCGGCGCGCACTCCGGCTCGGCGGTCCTGGTGAACCCGAAGAGCGGGCAGATCCTGGCGATGGCCAACTTCCCCTCCTACAACCCGAACAACCGCGCCAGCTTCGCCCCGGCCTTCATGCGCAACCGCACCCTCACCGATACCTTCGAGCCGGGCTCGGTGATCAAGCCGTTCAGCATGTCGGCGGCGCTGGCCTCCGGCAAGTTCGACGAGAACAGTCAAGTCAGCGTGGCACCGGGCTGGATGACCATCGACGGGCACACCATCCACGACGTCGCCCGGCGCGACGTACTGACCATGACCGGGGTGCTGATCAACTCCTCGAACATCGGCATGAGCAAGGTCGCCCTGCAGATCGGACCCAAGCCGATCCTCGAACAGCTCGGCCGGGTCGGTTTCGGCGCGCCGCTATCGCTGGGCTTCCCCGGCGAGAACCCGGGCTACCTGCCGTTCCACGAGAAATGGTCGAACATCGCCACCGCCAGCATGTCGTTCGGCTACAGCCTGGCGGTGAACACCGCCGAGCTGGCCCAGGCCTACTCGGTGTTCGCCAACGACGGCAAGCTGGTGCCGCTCAGCCTGCTCCGCGACAACCCGCAGAACCAGGTGCGCCAGGCGATGGACCCGCAGATCGCACGGCGCATCCGGGCGATGCTGCAAACCGTGGTGGAAGACCCGAAGGGCGTGGTCCGCGCCCGCGTGCCGGGCTACCACGTGGCGGGCAAGAGCGGCACCGCGCGCAAGGCCTCGGGCCGGGGCTACGCGGACAAGTCCTACCGTTCGCTGTTCGTCGGCATGGCGCCGGCGTCCGACCCGCAACTGGTGCTGGCGGTGATGATCGATTCGCCAACCAGGATCGGCTACTTCGGCGGCCTGGTCTCGGCGCCCACCTTCAGCGACATCATGGCCGGATCGCTACGCGCCCTGGCGATCCCGCCGGACAACCTGCAGGACAGCCCGGCCGTCGCCGACCGCCAGCACCACGGCTGACCGCTGCCTAGCCGTCGTGCTCGCGGCCCTCGGCGTCCAGCCAGTGCGCTCCCGGCCCCTCGGCGGAAAGCTGGTCGCCGGGGTTGCGCAACGGGCAGGCCTGGAGCGACAGGCAGCCGCAACCGATGCAGCCGTCCAGTTGGTCGCGCAACAGCAGCAGCTTGTCGATGCGCTCGGTGAGATCCTCCTTCCACTGCGCCGACAGGCGCGCCCAGTCCGCCGCGCTAGGGCTGCGCCCGGCCGGCAGGGTCTGCAGGGCGCGAGCGATCTCCGCGAGGGGAATGCCGACCCGCTGGGCGACCTTGATCACCACCACCCGGCGTAGCGTCTCGCGACTGAAGCGCCGCTGGTTGCCGGCGTTGCGCTGGCTGCTGATCAGCCCCTTGGTTTCGTAGAAATGCAGGGCGGAGACCGCCACGCCGGCACGCCTGGCCAGTTCGCCGACGCTCAGTTCGCGGGATGCGCAGGAATTCTTCATGATTGGCTTGACCTCAAGTTTGCTTGAGGTTTTACCCTGGGCCGGCCCTCGACACAAGTCACCCGGAGTAACCCGCCATGCTCATCCCCTCCTCCTACTGCTGCACCGACGACCAGTGCCCGGCCGCTAGCGAGCGGTCGCCGTGCTACGCGCAACTCATCGATATCGAGGTGGAACCCGCCAGCCAGTTGTCGCTGGCGCTGGAACAGAACGCGCACCTGCAACGCCTGGAACGCTGCTTCAGGAACTGCCCGGGCTACCTGTCCGCCAGCCTGCACCCCAGCGAGGACGGCCAGCACGTGCTGAACTACACCTGCTGGCGTTCACGCGAGGACTGCGAACGCGCCTGGCAAGCCCGGGAGGACGCGCAAGGCCCGCTGAGCGCGGGCGTCTGGCGGCTGGGGGCGAAAAGCGTGCGTTTCGAGACCTTCCTGGTCGACGCCGAGGGCTGCTGAGCCCGCCGGCGCCGACGGCCCGTCTCAGAAGGACTTCTGCAGGGAGGCCATGTCGATCACGAAGCGATACTTCACGTCGCTGGCCAGCATCCGCTCGTAGGCCTGGTTGATCTGCTGGATCTCGATCATCTCGATGTCGCAGGCAATCCCGTGGGCCGCGCAGAAATCCAGCATTTCCTGGGTCTCGGCGATGCCGCCGATGGCCGAGCCGGCGATCGAGCGGCGTCCCATCACCAGTTGCGCACCGTGCACCGCCGGCTCCAGCGGCTCGAGCAGGCCGACCAGTACGAGGGTGCCGTCGCGCTTGAGGGTCGCCAGATAGGGATTGAGGTCGTGCTGGTGCGGCACGGTGTCCAGGATCAGGTCGAAGCGTCCGGCGACGGCGGCCATCCGCTGTGGGTCGGTGGAAAGGATCACCTGGTCGGCGCCGAGCCGCCGCGCTTCCTCTTCCTTGCCCGGCGAGCGGGTGAACAGGGCCACCTCGGCACCGAGCGCCCTGGCGAACTTCAGGCCCATGTGACCGAGGCCGCCCAGGCCGACCACCGCCACCCGGCTACCGGGGCCGATCTTCCAATGACGCAGTGGCGAGTAGGACGTGATCCCGGCGCACAGCAGCGGCGCCGCCGCCTTCGGATCGAGTCCCTGGGGAATGCGCAGGACGAACCTGGCCGAGACCACGATGCGCTCCGAGTAGCCGCCGAAGGTCGGCAGGCCGTCGTGGCGGTCGCGGCCGTTGTAGGTCAGGGTCGGGTATTCCGCGCAATACTGCTCCAGGCCCTCGGCGCAGGCGGCGCAGTGCCGGCAGGAGTCGACCATGCAGCCGACGCCGACCAGTTCGCCGACCGCGAACCCGCTCACCGCCTCGCCGACGCTGGCGACCCGGCCGATGATCTCGTGGCCCGGCACCAGCGGGTACAGGCTGTTGTGCCATTCGTTGCGCGCCTGATGGAGGTCCGAGTGGCAGACGCCGCAGTAGAGGATGTCGATCACCAGGTCGTCGGCGCGCGGCGCGCGGCGTTCGAAGCGATGGGCGGCCAGCGGGGCGCTGGCGGACTGGGCGGCGTAGCCGCGGATCTGTAGGGTCATCGGTGTGTCCTCTTCGCAGGATGGCGGGCCGCGACGACCTGCTGGCGGCGGTCCGTTCGGGGGGCAATTGTTCGCCGGATGGGCGCCGCCGCAGAATGTCCATTCCTGTCGAAGCCTTGCCCATTCGTGCCGATGTTGCGTCCCGCCACTGCCCAGGCGCGCGCGGGGTTGCTACGTTTGCCTCCCCTCCTGGAGAAACAGCCAAGGCATGAGCACTACTTCCACCGACATGGCGTCGCTGATCACCACCCTGCAAGGCGAACCGGGTTTCGACGCCACCCGCATCCCCGGCGTCCGCCTGATGCGCGCCGAACAGGCCTATCCGCGCAGCCCGGTGTTCTACGAGCCGCGCATCTGCATCCTCGCCCAGGGCCAGAAGATCGGTTTCCTCGGTGGCGAAACCTACCGCTATGACGCCGAACGCTACCTGGTGATGTCGGTGCCCCTGCCGTTCGAATGCGAAACCCACGCCTCCGCCGCCGAGCCCTTGCTGGGAGTGAGCGTCGACGTGGAAATCGGCACCTTGAAGGAACTGCTGCTACAGATGGAAGAGGCTCCCGGCAGCGACGACGACAACGAACTGGCGCCCAGCGCGCCGATGGCTTCGGTACCGCTGGACGCGGGGATGGCCGATGCGGTGATGCGCCTGCTGCGCTGCCTGCAGAGCCCGCTGGACAGCCATATCCTCGGCCCGCAACTGGTCCGCGAGATCATCTTCCGCGCCCTGCGCAGCGAGCAGGGCAACGCCCTGCGTGCGGTGGCCGGCCGGCACAGCGGCTACGGGCGCATGGCCAGGGCCCTGCGGCGCATCCACACCGACTACGCCAGTGCGCTGGACATCGACACCCTGGCTCGCGAGGCGAACATGAGCGTGTCGACCTTCCACCACAACTTCAAGGCGATGACCTTCACCTCGCCCCTCCAGTACCTGAAGAGCGTGCGCCTGTACAAGGCCTGGAGCCTGATGGTGCAGGACGGGCTGAACGCCAGTACCGCCGCCAACCAGGTCGGCTACGAGAGCCCCTCGCAGTTCAGCCGCGAGTTCAAGCGCTACTTCGGGCGCACGCCGAGCGAGGAAGTCCAGGCCGCCCGCCGCTAGCCGGCAGGATCGGGGGCGCTTGCAATACATACGGATGTCCGTATATTCGGCTTTCCATATATTCAGGAAGGCCCAGCGATGCCCAGCCCCGCCGAAGTGTTCAAGTGCCTGGCCGACGAGACGCGCGTTCGCGCCACCCTGCTGATCGTCGACCAGGGCGAACTGTGCGTCTGCGAACTGATGTGCGCCCTCGCCGACAGCCAGCCGAAGATCAGCCGCCACCTGGCCCAGTTGCGCAGTGCCGGGCTGCTCCTCGACCGTCGCCAGGGCCAGTGGGTGTATTACCGCCTGAACCCTGCGCTGCCGGCCTGGATCCACGAAGTCCTGCAAGTGACCCTGCGGGCCAACGGCGACTGGCTGCAAGCCGACGCCGCGCGCCTGCGCGACATGGACGGCCGCCCGCAGCGCGCCTCCGCCTGCTGCCAATAGCGCGAGCCGCCCCATGCTGATCGCCTTCGCCATCTTCCTGTTCACCCTGGTCCTGGTCATCTGGCAGCCCAGGGGCCTCGGCATCGGCTGGAGCGCCAGCATCGGCGCCCTGCTCGCCCTGGCGCTGGGCAGCGTCGCGCCGGGCGACATCCCGACCGTCTGGAACATCGTCTGGAATGCCACCGCCACCTTCATCGCGGTGATCGTCATCAGCCTGCTGCTGGACGAGGCCGGCTTCTTCGAATGGGCAGCGCTGCACGTCGCGCGCTGGGCCGGCGGCGACGGCCGGCGCCTGTTCGCCTTCTGCGTGCTGCTCGGCGCGGCGGTCTCGGCGCTGTTCGCCAACGACGGCGCGGCGCTGATCCTCACGCCCATCGTGATGTCGATGCTGCTGGCCCTGCGCTTCAGCCCGGCGGCGACCCTGGCCTTCGTCATGGCGGCGGGCTTCATCGCCGACAGCGCCAGCCTGCCGCTGGTGGTCTCGAACCTGGTGAACATCGTCTCGGCCGACTACTTCGGGCTCGGCTTCGGCGAGTACGCCGCGGTGATGTTGCCGGTAAACCTGATGAGCGTCGCGACCTCCCTGCTGGTGCTGTTCCTCTATTTCCGCCGCGACCTGCCGCCGGTCTATGCGCTGGAGCAATTGAAGCCGCCGCGGGCGGCGATCCGCGACCGCGCGACCTTCGTCGTCGGTGGCTGGATGCTGCTGGTCCTGCTCGCCGGGCTGTTCGCCCTGGAGCCGCTGGGCGTCCCCGTCAGCGCGGTGGCCGCGGCCTGTGCGGCGCTGCTGCTGGCGGTGGCCGGGCGCGGGCGGGTGATCTCGACCCGGCGGGTGCTGCGCGAAGCGCCCTGGCAGATCGTGGTCTTCTCGCTGGGCATGTACCTGGTGGTCTACGGCCTGAAGAACGCCGGTCTCACCGACCTCCTGGCGCAGCTCCTGAACCGCCTGGCCGAGCACGGCGTATGGGCGGCCGCGCTGGGTACCGGACTGCTTTCCGCCGCCCTCTCGTCGGTAATGAACAACATGCCCAGCGTGCTGCTCGGCGCCCTGTCGATCCAGGCCAGCGACACCGCCGGCGCGGTGCGCGAAGCGATGATCTACGCCAACGTCATCGGCTGCGACCTGGGTCCGAAGATCACCCCTATCGGCAGCCTGGCGACGCTGCTCTGGCTGCACGTGCTGGCGCGCAAAGGCATGCGCATCACCTGGGGCTACTACTTCAGGGTCGGCGCCCTGCTGACCCTGCCGGTCCTGCTGGCGACCCTTTCGGCCCTGGCCCTGCGCCTGGCCATCTGACGGCCGCCGGCGACGGCGGCAGGAGCATCCCATGCGAGTCCTGTTCATGTGCACGGCCAACAGTTGCCGCAGCATTCTTTCCGAAGCCATGTTCAACCACCTGGCCCCGCCGGGTTTCGAGGCATGCAGCGCCGGCAGCCAGCCCAGCGGGCGGGTGCATCCGCGCAGCCTGGCGACCCTCGAACAGGCCGGCATCGCCACCCACGGCCTGTACAGCAAGGGCAGCGAAGCCTTCGAAGGCGCACCGCCGGACATCGTCATCACCGTTTGCGACGCCGCCGCGGGGGAAGCCTGCCCGCTGTATCTCGGCGCAGCGCTGAAGGCCCATTGGGGCCTGGCCGATCCTTCCGCCCTGGATGGCGACGAAGCCCTGCGGGATGCGGCGTTCCACGCCACCCTGGCACGCATCGAACAGCGTTGCCGGGCCTTCCTCGGCCTGCCCTTCGCTACCCTGGATCGCGACCAGCTCAAGCGTGAGCTGGAGCGCATCGGCTCGCTCTGACCGGAGGAAGCATGTCCGAACAACTACCCAACCTCGATCCCGCGCTGCTCGGCGACCCGCCCCCCGTCTCCGGGCACAGGCCGCGCATCCTCCTGCTCTACGGCTCGACCCGCGAGCGCTCCTTCAGCCGCCTGCTGGTGCTGGAGGCCGCACGCCTGCTCGAACGCTTCGGTGCCGAAACGCGGATTTTCGACCCTTCCGGGCTGCCATTGCCCGACGATGCACCGCTGGAGCATCCCAAGGTCCGCGAGTTGCGCGACCTGGTGCAGTGGTCGGAAGGCCAGGTCTGGTGCTCGCCCGAACGCCACGGTGCGCTGTCCGCGGTATTCAAGGCGCAGATCGACTGGATTCCCCTGGCGCTCGGGGCGGTGCGCCCGACCCAGGGCAAGACCCTGGCGGTGATGCAGGTCTGCGGCGGCTCGCAGTCGTTCAACGTGGTCAACCAGTTGCGCGTGCTGGGTCGCTGGATGCGCATGTTCACCATCCCCAACCAGTCCTCGGTTCCCAAGGCCTACCTGGAGTTCGACGAAGCGGGCCGGATGAAGCCATCGCCCTACTACGACCGGGTGGTCGACGTGATGGAGGAGTTGTTCAAGTTCACCCTGCTCCTGCGCGAACGCACGGAGTTCCTGGTGGACCGCTATTCGGAGCGCAAGGAAAGCGCCGAGCAGCTTTCCGCGCGGGTCGACCAGCGTTCGCTCTGAACCGCGTCCGCCTCACTCGCGCCCCGGCGGATGGCCGAAGCGCGCGCGGTAGGCATGGGTGAAGTTTTCCGGACTGGAGTAACCCAGGCGATAGGCTATCTGCGCGATCTGCCAGCGACCCTCGCGGACCATCTGCCGGCCGATCTCGAGACGCCGGTCGCGGACGTACTGCAACATCGAGCGACCGAACTCGTTCTTGAAAATCCGCCGCAGGGTGGTTTCGCCGACCCCCAGTTGGCGCGCCAGTTCGAGGCTGGCAGGCGGCTCACCGAGGTTCGCCTCCAGCAGGCGGCGCGCTTCATGGGCCAGGTCGCGCTGGGCGCGTGGGGTGCGCGCGCGACGAAGGTCCGCGCCACCCAGGTAGGCGGCCAGCTCCACCAGCAGGCCCAGGGTCAGGCTCTCTTCGTGCAGGCGTCCGAGGGCGCCGCGGTATGGATTCTGGTAGAGGCGCTCGAACAGGGCGCTGATGGCGCCGCAACGGGACAACTGGGTGAAGCTCGCGCCGTCGCCCTTCAGCCGCGCCAGCGGCCGCAGGGCGCCATCGCCGGTTTCCAGTTCCTCTTCCAGATAGCTGGCGGCGATCCGCAGCCCGCCCAGGCGCACGCGGCTGCCCGCCGGCAGGATGTCGAAGGCCTCCATCGGCTCGCCGGTGCCGAGCACCGAAGGACCGCCCAGGTTGTAGAGATAAGGCTCGCCGCCGTCGACGCTGTGCCGCCACTGGCCGTCGAACATCTGCACGATGCACAGGCCTTCCGGCAGCACCTTGTGGGTTCGCAGCGGCTCGGTGAAGCTCAGGTCGCAATCGAAATACTGCATCGACGGGCGCACCGTCCGCGCCTGGTAGTGACCGGTGGCGCTGCCGAGCATTTCGCGCGCGTCGAGGATCTGCGACTGGCACAGGGGCGAAGGAGCGTCGAAATAAAGCTCCGTGTCGTGGTAGGGATTCCAGCTTTCCATGGCGTAGGTATCGGTGGGACGCAACCATCTGAACCGGTTCAGGCAGCGGCTTTCCAGGATGGTTCCGTGCGCTGATCGAACCGAACCTGTGGGCGACGACACTTTTCCTGTGAGCGGCGGCCGCCTCGGTTGTTCATGGTCCGAGCCTGTATTAATAGATGCGCCCCTTTTACATCGCGTTGCCAAAGGGGGCGAGAATGATAGCAAAGTGGACTGCGGCGCTGCTGATGGGCGCGCTGGCCTGGGGATCCTGCACGGCGCAGGCCGAACAGGCGCGGCCGCCAGTCGCCGACAAGGTGGTGGCCTACCAGGGTCAGCAGGGGCTCAAGGTCTGGACCCTGCGTATCGGCGAAGCGGCGGCCGGCGAAGCGCTGTTGCAGGTCGAAGGACTGGACCACGACTGGGACCGCCTGATCCACAAGGTAAAGGTGGAAAAGAGCGCCAGGGACAGTCGCTACTCCACCGAACTGAACGGCAGCAAGTATGTGATCCTGATCGTGCGCGACGGCTGGGGCGAACTCTACCTGCCCGGCGAACAGCAGACGCGGCAGGTCGCCTATAGCGAGGCGCTGTCGTCCGCAGGCGAGCCCCAGGCGTTCCTGACCGACTACCTCGAGCAGAAATAAACGCGGATGAGCCACGATACGCTGCGGGTAAGGCTGCTCGCGTTCCTCTTCCTGATTCCCCTGGCGCTCTACGCCTGGTCCGCCGTGCAGGCCTTCCGGGTCGACTCGACCCTGCGCGACGAACGCTTCATGCGCGACTGGAGCGCCTCGGCGCGCAACGACCCGGACGCCGCCGGCGCCATTCCCCGTCACCTGTTCCGTCCGGCCTATGGCGTCGAAGGTCATCTTCACCAGTTCGCCGAAGACGCCGAGGCCATCCGCCGCGACCATCCTTGGCTGGCTCTGCGCGGCTGGCTGGCCGCTATCGGCAAGCTCTGCGCGCTGGCGTCGGCGCTGGTCGCGGCCGCCTTGCTGGCGAAACTGGAATACGACGGGCGCCGCTCGATGCGCTCGCAAGCCTACCTGCTCGGCCACCTCGCGCCGGCCTGGCGGCGCCTCGGTCGACTGGTCCCGTTGCACGCCGGCCTGCTGGTCGCCGCCCTGGCCAGCCAGTTGCTCTACGAAGCGCTGTGGAGCTACAGCCACTGGCACAGCCACGGCTTCGTCGCCCTGCTCTTCTCGCTGCCGCTGTGGCTGCTGTTCCTCGGCGGCCTGCTCATGCTGCGGCGCCTGCGCGGCGAACTGCTGCCGCTGGAGGAACCGGTGCTCCACCTGCTCGGCCGCGAACTCGACCGGGTCGCCGCGCCCGGCCTCTGGCAATGGCTGGGACAGATCGCCGACCGCGCCGGAGCGCCGCTGCCGGACCATGTCGTCACCGGCATCGAGCACTGCTACTTCGTCACCCAGGCCAAGATCCTGCTGGCCCCCCGCGGCATTCCGCTGGAGGGGCGTACCCTGTACATCCCGCTGACCTACGCCACGGTCATGAGCGAGGCCGAAAGCGCCGCGATCATCGGCCACGAACTGGGCCACTTCGCCGCCGGCGACACCGCCCACGGCGCCTCCCTGTCGCTCCTGCAGCGGCAGGTGCGCCTGCGCATCGAACGCATCGCCGCACCCGAGGATGGGCGTGTCGGCCTGCTCGGCAAGCCGGGCCTGTGGGCCGCGCTGTACTTCCTCGAACGCTTCGAGCGCGCCTACCTGCACTGGAATCGCCGCCAGGAACTGGCCGCCGACAAGGTCGGGGCGCGGGTAGCCGGCGCGCGGGTCTTCGCCATCGCGCTGCTACGCACCTGCGCCCTGGCAGGGCTGATCGAACGCCTGCTGGCCAGCCCGCAGACGCGCAACCTGGTGCATGCGCTGACCGACCATCTGCGCGGGAACTCCCTGGAACTGGACGAACAGGACAGCGCGCGCCGCCTGGAACACCCCTTCGACAGTCACCCGCCGACCTACCAGCGGATCGCGGACCTTTCCCTGGCGCTCGACGACGATCTGCTGCGACAGGCAAGGCGCATCGTCAGCGCCGACGACACGCAGTGGCTCAACCGCCTGCTCGATGCAGGCCACGGGGAAAGCCGATGATCCCGCCGGGCGCGCAAGCACCCTGCCCCGCCGGGGCAAGGGACGACGAAGCCACGCGGTTGCGGCGCTTCGTCGCCAGCGTTCCCAACCGGATAAGCATCGGCGCCGCCCGTGGCGCGGCGCCGCTGTCCGCCCTGCTCGGCCTGCTGCTGCTCGGCGGCGCCTGGACCTTGCGCGACCACCCCGGTCCCGGGCATGAGGCGGCGGCGCTGTGCCTGCTGGCGGCGGCCGCCCTCCTCATGTGTCTGGCCTGCCTGCAGCGCAACGCCAGGAACGCGCCGTTCCTCGTACTCGGCCAAGGGCGCCTGCGCGCCCGCAGCCTGTCGGCGCCGCTGGACCTGCTGGAGGTCGCCGACCTGCGCCTGGAGGACGGGGTCTGGTTCTCCGCGATAGTCCTCGAACTGCACGGCAAGGCGCTACCGGCGCCATCCACGCGCCCGCTCGACCCGTTCGCCGCGCGTGCCGTCAGCGAATGCCGGGACGGCCCACGGGTTCGCCTGCTGTCCCCCGGCTGGCGCCTCAATGGTCGCAACCTGTCGCTACTGGAGGCCGCGGAGGTCATCGACCTCTACCTGGACATCGCCCGCGCCCAGGCCCGGCTCCGCCAACTGGGCGAAATCCCGCCCAGTGCTTCCTCTTCACTCCCAACTCCAAGGATATTTCCATGAGCAACCAGGAACCCCGGGACCTCGTCTCCAACCTCGCCGAAACCCTCGGCGCCGAACACGAAGAACTGAACCAGGCGAAGACCGCCGAGGTCATCGCCCACCTGGAGCGGGTGATCGCCAACGTGCCGCCGGCCACCGAGTTCACCAATACCCGCAAGTACGTGGTGCTGGGTCCGCTGCTGAGCATCGTGCCCTTCATCATGAGCGGCATGTGGTTCTCCCAGGGCAAGCCGGGGGTCGGCGTCGTCGGCTTGCTGCTCGGCCTGTTCGGGCTGTTCCTCGGCTACCAGCATCGCAACTCCGGCAAGACCCCCTTCATGCGCCTGACCCGTACCCAGCTCTGGGCCGACAGCCTGTCGGCTCCGGTCGAGCTGGCCGACGTCATCGATTTCAGCGTCAAGGCCGACATGCTGCAAACCACCCAGACCCTCCACCTGCGGCCCGAAACGCCGCTGCCGACCCATCGCGCCGTACGCCAGGTGTTCGCCTCCCAGGCCATGGCCTTCAAAGGCAAGGACCCGCGCATCACCATCATGTCGGCCGGCCTGCAGAGCGACGGCAAGAAGCTGGACTGCGACGACATGGCGGCGATCCTCGACGCCTACATCCAGGCCGCCCACGCCCAGCGCTACCTGCAACAACTGCGCAACCAGGGCTGAGTGAAGGGCACGGTCCATCCGCGAAGGCTGCTGCTTTGCCTGGTGCTGGTTCCAGCGCTGCTGGCGGGGCTCGGCGCCTGGCAGTCCTGGCGCGCCGAGCAACAGGCCGAGCGACTGGGCGCCGCGCAGCAGCGGGTCGAGCGCGCGCTCGCCGAAGCGCGGGCGCTGCCGCCGAGGGCCAGCGTCCGGGTGGACGGCCGGGCCTATGTGCGCGACCTGGCCCTGGCGCGGCTCGACGAGCAACTCGCCGACACACGAAGCGCACAGCGCCTGAATCGCTTCGCCGCCGTCCTCGCCGATAGCGGAGCCTGCCTGGCGGCGCTGGTCGCCGTATTGGGAGCCGTCTCCCTGGCCGGCATCGCCGGCGCCGCACGCAGCGCACTGCGCTCGCGTCGCTGCCTGCTCCTGTGGTTCGAGCTGGGCCGACGCCTGCTGCCCTGCCTGCTCCTCGCCCAGATCGGCCTGCTCGCCCTGGCCCTGGCCTGTGCCGGAACGTTCGAGATCCTCGGGCTGTGGCGGGTCGGCCAGGTTCCGGTCAGCGAAGGACGCACCCAGCTGAGCGTGGCGCTGATCCTGCTCGGCCTGCTGGCGTCGGCGTGGCAAATGCTGGCGAAGATCAGCCGCTTGCGCCTGCGCCCGGCGCCGGCCCTGGATGTCATCGGCCGCCGGCTGGGCGAAGAGGATGCACCGGAACTCTGGACGCTGCTGCGCGAGCTGGCGGCGCGCCTCGATACGCCAGCCCCGCAGCACCTGTTGGTAGGTCTCTGCGACGGCTTCTACGTGACCACCAACCGCGTCTGCCTGCAACCTTCCGGCGAGCATCTGGAAGGACGCAGCCTATACCTCTCGCTACCGTTGCTGGGCCTGCTGGACCGCGCCGAACTGAGTGCAGTGATCGCTCACGAACTGGCCCACTTCGCCGGCCGCGACGCCCATTACAGCCTGCGCTTCCTGCCGATCTACCAGGACGCCGCGAGCCAACTGGCCGCCATCGAGGAGCAGGAAGCCAACGTCTTCGAACGTGCGGCACTGGAACCGGCGCGACTGTTGGCCGGGTACTTCCTCGAACGTTTCGGCCTCGCCGTGAACCACTGGAGCCGCCTGCGCGAATTCGCCGCCGACCGCCGCGCCGCACAACTGGCCGGTGCGCCGGCGATGGCCTCGGCCCTGCTGCGCAGCGCGGCGGCCGGCGCGCCGATACGGGCGTTCCTCGAACACTGCCTGCTCGCTCCGGCGCGCGCGCCGGACAACCTGGTGGACGCCATCCACGTCTACCTGGGCCAGTCCGGCCTGGAAGCACCGGACCCCGGGGCGGAGGGACTCCAGGTCCATCCGCAGGATACCCACCCTCCGCTGGGCCTGCGCTGCACGGCGCTGGGAGAGAGCTTCGAACGCACCTGGGCCGGGACCGCCGGCCGGGCCGTTCCGACACGACCGCCGAGCCAGGCGCTGAGCGTCTGGTTCGGCGCCCCCCTGGCGTTGAGCCGAGCGCTCAGCGCCGACCTGCTCGGCAAGACCTGTGAGAATCCCCATGCAAGAAACTGACGAAACCCTCGACGAACTGCCGCCGCTGGAAGCCCGCTGCGAGATCCGCGAGGTCTCGCGGGGCACCGCCTGCGTTGCCCTGCTCGCTGGCCTGGTGGCTGGCGCCACCGGTCTCTGGCTCGCTTCGCTGCCCCACGCCTGGCGCCTGGCCAGTGGCCAATGGCTGTTCTGGCTGCCAGCCGCGCTGCTGCTGGGCGGCGGCCTGTACGCCTGCCTGGCGGGCGTGTTCCTCTACCGGCGCCACGGCCAGGTCGCGCTCACCCTGACCCCGGAGAGCATCACCTTCGCCAACGCGCCGCAGGTGCCGATGTACACCTTCCAGTCGCTGGAGATCGAGCGCGGGCGCTGGTTGGAACTCACCTTCGCGACCACCTTCGATTGCACGGCACCGCGCTTCGACAGCCATGCCCGTTTCGACCCGCGGGCTTTCGCCCGCCCCGAAGCCCGTGCGGTGGCCGGAGGCAAGCGGGTCAAGCTGGCACTCTGCGGCGCCGCGCTGAACGGCCAGAAAATGGAACTGGAGCCGCTCGCCCGACTGATCTACCGGTACATCCTCGCCGGCCATCGCCAGCGCGCCCTGCAACATCATCGCGCGCCTGGGAGCGACGGCAGCGGGGCCTGAAGCGAGCAACACTCAGGCTGCGCGCTGGCGTTGCCAGTCCACCGCGGCTTTCAGACGCGCCACCACCTTGCGCACGAAGAGCGGGTCGTCCGCCACGCAGAGTTCCGCGCTGACCCACTCCGGCCAGCCGGCCCCCTGGCGTTCGCGGGCACCCAGCAGGCGCTCGACTTCGTCGCGCACGGCGCGCTCCAGGCGTTCGCTGGCACGATTGCGGGACAGGTGGAGGCGCAGGCAGGCCTGTTTCTCGCGCTCCAGGGCGCGGCGTCGGGACAGCGGCAGTTCGGCAAGGTTGTGGCTCATGATCGGTGCTCCTTGTCGCGCAGGCAGGCGATTTCCGATTACTGTACATCCATACAGTAATCGGAATTGACGACGCTGACAAGGGCTGGCCGGGTAGCGCGAACAAGCGCGCCCGGCACTTCAGAACTGGTATTCGACCCCGGCTCCCGCGTACCAGGACAGCCCGGGGGCCGCTTCGTAGTAACGCCGGTTGCCGTCGCCGACGATGACCGAGCCGACGTACTGGCGGTCGAACAGGTTGTCCAGGCGCACCAGCTGGTGGAAGGTCCAGGCCCCCAGGCGCTGTTCGAAGCGGGTGCGCCAGTTGAATACCGCATAGCTCGGCGCGGCCTTTTCGCTGTTGCTGTCCTCGACGTAGACCTGGCTGCGGTACATGCCTTCCCAGCCCATGCTGATGCCCTCCACGGGCTTCCATACCAGTTCGCCGAACAGGCTGCTTGCCGGCACGCCCGGCAGGTGCTTGCCCTTGCCGATGGTCTTGCCGCCGGCCTCGAAATCCGAATCGTAGGTGGCGGATAGCCGGGTATAGGCCAGGTTGGCGTTCCAGTGCTCGCTCAGTTCGCTCTCCAGGCCCAGTTCGAAGCCGCGGCGCAGGGTCTTGCCGGCGTTCTGGTAGCTGGTGCGACCGCCGAGGGAGCTGGCGACGACGATCTCGTCCTCGGTGCGGATCTGGAAGATCGCCGCGTTGACCCGCGTATTGCCCCACAGGCGCGCCTTCAGCCCGGCTTCGTACTGGCTGCTGGTGGCCGGCTTGAGGCCGAAGTTGAAGACGTCCGGCGCGTTCGCCGCCACCGGCGCATAGGCCATCTCCGCCTGGGTCGGGGTCTCGAAGCCCTTGCCGGCGCTGAGGTAGCCGTGCAGGTCGGGGGTGAAGGCGTACATCACCGAGAACGATGGGGTGTTCTTCCGGTAGCGCCGCGAGCCGCTGGCATCGCCGTTGCTCAAGTAGCGGTCGTCGACCTCCATCTTCATGGTGCTGTGGCGCACCCCGGCCTGCAGGGTCCAGGCGTCGATGGCCCAGCTCGCCTGCAGGTAGGGATCGAGGCTGGTGGCGGTGTCCACCTCGTCGCGGCGCAACTCGCCCTTCACGCCGAGCTGGTCGCCGTTGAAGTTCTGGTAGCCGCGACGGTCGTCGCGGCTCTGGTCGTAGTCGAGGCCGACGGTCAGGTTCAGCTCGCCCGGCGCCTGGCGTACCGGTTGCAGCCAGCGCACGGTGCCACCGTGGAAGTCGCGGTCGAAGTCGATCACCGCGCCATTCCTCTGGCAACGCGGATTACTCTCGCATCCTATCTGCTTGGGTATCGCCTGATACTGCACGACACTGCGCTTGCCCACGTAGGCGTTGACCTGCAAGGTCGCCTCGCCGAAGTAGCGCTCGTAGTTCATCCCGGCCTGCTGGTGGTCGATGCTCTTGCGCGTGTCGTACAGCTCGGCGTTGGCGGTGACGGAGCGCGGGTCGTGCTTGTAGGCGTCCCAGGTCTGCCCCAGCGGATCTTCAGTGTCGTTCTGTTCCAGGCTGCTGTAGATCAGCGCCAGGCGGCTGTCGGCGTCGGGCCTGAAGTTGAGCTTGGCGAAGGTCTGGTCGCGGCGCGCGGCGCTGTGGTCGCGGTAGCCGTCGGTGTCCATCCGCGAAGCATCCACCAGGAAACCGACCCCGTCGCCCTCGCCTTCCGTGTACAGGTGGTTGCGGCTCAGGCCATCGCTGCCGACGGTGGTTTCCGCGCCGACCCGCGGAGCGCCCTGGCCGTCGCGGGAGAACATCTGGATCACCCCGCCGGCGTTGCTGCCGTAGATCGTCGAGGCCGGCCCGCGCAGTACCTCGATGCGCTCGGCGACATCGAGGTTGAGGGTCGCGGCCTGGCCCTGGCCATCCGGCGTGCTGGCCGGGATGCCGTCGGCGAGCAGCTTCAGCCCGCGGATACCGAAGGCCGAGCGGGCGCCGTAGCCGCGCGAGGAGATTTGCAGGTCCTGGGCGTAGTTCTGGCGGTTCTGCACCACCAGGCCGGGTACCCGCGGCAGGACTTCGGAGAGGTTGATGCCGAGCTGGCCGTCGGCGATCTGCCGGCGCTCGATGCTATCCACCGAGAACGGCAGGTCGAAGGTGTCGCTGGGGTTGTAGCTGCCGGTCACCACCATGGGTTCGAGGCTGCGTCGCTCCTCGCCCTGGGCGGCGCAGGCGATGGCCAGGCCGCAGAGCGCGAGGGAGCCGGGCAACAGGTGGGAGACGAAGCTGGGACGGGGTCGGGACGGCATGCAGGGTTCCGCGGGTCGCAAGGTATCGAAGGGGCTTTGCCAAGGGCGGGAACGCGCCTCCCCTTGGCAAAGCCCCTTCCGGGCCGAAGCCCGGAAGGCCGGGAGCCGGCTGTGGGCTCCCGGTGGGCGGGTCATTGCCTGGGCAGGGCGTAGGCGATGATGTAGTCGCCCATGCGGGTGCCGAAGGAGCCGTGTCCGCCAGCGACGATCAGCACGTACTGGCGACCGTCCTTGCCGGTGTAGCTCATCGGCGTGGCCTGGCCGCCGGCCGGCAGGCGCGCCTGCCAGAGCTGCTTGCCGTCCTTCACGTCGTAGGCGCGCAGGTACTGGTCGAGTGTGCCGCTGAGGAAGGCCACGCCGCCGGCGGTGGTGATCGAGCCGCCCATGCTCGGTACGCCGACGGTGAGGCCGATCGGCACCGGGGTGTTGTCGCGGCTGGTGCCGTTCTTGTGCTGCCAGACGACCTTGGCGGTGGTCAGGTCGATACCCGCCACGTCACCCCAGGACGGCGCCTGGCACGGCAGGCCGATGGGCGACATGAACGGATGCATGATCACCGCGTAGGGCGCGCCGGTGTTCGGCTGCACGCCGCTGGTCTCGCCCTCGCGCTTGCTTCCGCTGGGCACCTTGTCGCGCGGCACCATCTGCGAGACGAAGGCCATGTAGTTGGGGCTGGTGAAGAGGATCTGGCGCACCGGGTCGACCGACACCCCGCCCCAGTTGAACACCCCGACGTTGCCCGGATAGATCAGGCTGCCCTGCTCCGACGGCGGGGTGTACTGGCCCTCGTAGCGCAGCGAGCGGAACTGGATGCGGCAGAGCATCTGGTCGAACGGGCTGCTGCCCCACATGTCGCGCTCGGTCAGCGGCGGGCGCAGCAGGTTGAGGTCGGAACGCGCCTGGGTCGGCGCGGTATGGTCGCCCTCCACCGCGCCCTGCGGCGCCGGCACTTCGCGGATCGGCACGATCGGCGTGCCGTCGCGGCGGTCCAGCACGTACAGGCTGCCCTGCTTGGTCGGCGCGATCAGCGCCGGCTTGACGCCATCGGCGGTCTTCAGGTCGAGCAGGGTCGGCTGGCTGCCGACGTCCATGTCCCACAGGTCGTGGTGGGTGAACTGGTAGTTCCAGCGCAGCTTGCCGGTGTTCAGGTCGAGGGCCACCAGGCCGGCGCTGAACTTCTCGGCACCGGGGGTGCGGTTGCCGCCCCACTGGTCGGGCATCTGGTTGCCCAGCGGCAGGTAGACCTGGCCGAGCTTCTCGTCGACGCTGGCCAGCGACCACATGTTCGGCGAGTTGCGGGTATAGAACTTGCCGGGGGCCAGGGGCTCGGTCTCGTCCGGGTTGCCGCTGTCCCAGTTCCACACCAGCTTGCCGTCGTGCACGTCGAAGGCGCGGATCACCCCGGACGGCTCGTTGGTCGACTCGTTGTCGGTGACGTGGCCGCCGATGATCACCAGGTTGCGGGTGACCGCCGCCGGCGAGGTGGAGTAGTAGCCGCCCGGGGTGAACGGACCGATGCCGGCCGTCAGGTCGACCGCGCCCTTGACCCCGAAGTCCTCGCAGACCTTGCCGTTGTCGGCGTTGATCGCGATCAGGCGGGCGTCGGCGGTGGGCAGGAACAGGCGCCGCGGACAACTGGCGGCGACCGCCTTGCCGGCCTCGGAGAGCGCGGCCGGCGGCGCGCCGACGTCGCTCCTGGCGTACTGCTCTTCGTCGTAGTAGGAGACGCCACGGCAAGTCATGTGGGCGAAGCCCTTGAAGCCTACCGGGCTCTGGATCTGCGGGTCGAAGCGCCAGATTTCCGCGCCGGTGTCCGGGTCGAGGGCCAGCACCTTGCTGTGCGCGGTGCAGGCGTAGAGCATGCCGTTGACCTTCAGCGGGGTGTTCTCGTTGGTCAGTTCCAGCGGATCGTCGGCGGTCGGCAGGTCGCCGGTACGGATGCGCCAGGCTTCCTCGAGCTGGCCGACGTTGGCCGGGGTGATCTGCTTCAACGGCGAGTAGCGGTCGCCGAACTCGGTGCGGCCGTAGGCCTGCCAGTCGCCGTCCGGCATCGCCGGGGCGGTGCTGGTCATGCCGCTGTCGCGGTCGATGCGACCGACGATCTGCCCCGGATTGGTGAACTGGCTGCCCACCGCGGCGGCGCCGGCCAGGACCACCGCCACGCCCAGCGCCGCGGTGCCCAGCGGCGCCGGCCCCTCGGCCAGCAGCGGGCGGCGGAACCAGGGCAGCCAGAGCAGCAGGCCGAAGACGAACCACAGGGCCAGGCGCGGCACCAGTTGCCACCAGTCCAGGCCGACTTCCCACAGCGCCCAGACGGTGCTGGCGAACAGCACCAGGGCGTACAGGCCTAGCGCCGCACGCTTGCCCAGCAGCAGCAACAGCCCGCTCAGGGCCAGGCCGATGCCGGCCAGCAGGTAGTACAGCGAGCCGCCCAGGCTCGCCAGCTTGATGCCGCCGGCCAGCAGCGCCAGGCCGGACAGCAGGATCAACAGGCCGAGCAGGCTCGGCAGCAGGCGCGATCGACTGTGGTTACCTTCGCTCATCGTCCGGTACTCCCTTCGGGGTTGATGACAGGCATTGCTTACTCTCCTATTACGTTCTGCACGCCGGGCTGTTCAGCCCGCCGCGCCGCGTTGGGCGGCGCTGAAGAAATGGCCGCTGGCCATGACCGAATCGCGGTTGTCCGAAGCAACAGCCTAGAACACCGTCTGGATCTTGATCCCCGCCACC
>NZ_KV813414.1:0-260 GCF_001813645.1 Pseudomonas sp. HMSC063H08 | reverse complement strand
AACCGCTGCTGGGAGATCAGAAAAACACATCTACCCATCAGCGCGTGGAATAGCCTCTACGAAAGGTTCTCGACCAAGATGCCAATCCGCTTGCCCTCGGTGTTGGTATCGCTCTTCTGGTGTAACGAGCACGGTGCCGTGGGCTTTCGCTTGCACAACACCCCTTGGACGGATGAGTCTCTGGAGATCCTGGAGATGACCGCAGCCGCTCTTCGACAAGAACAGCTTGCCTTCGGCCTCGACGAACACCTGGTCGATCT
>NZ_KV813413.1:1020-1367 GCF_001813645.1 Pseudomonas sp. HMSC063H08 | reverse complement strand
GCTGTGCTGATGCCGTCGGTGTCGGTTTCGTGGGTGATCTGCACGCTGTCGCTGTCTTGCCGGCAGAGGGTCATGAACGAGATGCGCGCAACGTCGCTCGGCCGGACAACTGTGCCGAGCGCGCTGTCGATCGCCATGCGCTCGACGTCGACGTTCAGCTCGCTGACGTCGAGGATGCGCCGATGGAAGACCTGCCCGCCGTACAGCTCGATGCGGATATCACGCCGGCCGGGCGCATCAGCCCTGAAGAACCTCGCCAGGCCAACCAGCTCGACATCGAGGACGGAACTGGTCGCAGCCACCGTGTCGACCAGCACCAGGTCGGCGGCATGGGTCGGAATCCAGAT
>NZ_KV813413.1:711-920 GCF_001813645.1 Pseudomonas sp. HMSC063H08 | reverse complement strand
TCGGTCTGCCAGCGGAAGCCATGCACCGGGAACCCTATTCCAGCCTGGTCACTGAACTGCGGCAGCCCTGTCTCGTTGTCCAGGACATCAATCAGGCGCTGGTACGACACGGACAAGTCTTCGGACTCCTCGGGCCGCTGCTCGAGCACAGGCCAGCCCCGGTACGTTGTCGAGGGCATGACCTCCGGCCAATCGCTGCTGTCCATCAC
>NZ_KV813413.1:0-611 GCF_001813645.1 Pseudomonas sp. HMSC063H08 | reverse complement strand
AGCGCCGGTTGCTCCGTCAGCTGTGCGGTGCGAATGGGGTACAAGCGGGAGCCGGCCGGCCAGCGCCGCTGAACCGGGCGCGCAAGCTGAATGGCCGACGCCGCCAGAGCCTGGATCTCCACGACCTCGTACTCGAATGCTGACTCACCGCGCAGCAGCGCAAGGCCGCCGGCACGGAAGTCCCGCCAGCGCGTATCGCACTCGACCGTCAGCGCGCCGGCAGCGGTGACGCTTGCCAGCAACTGGATGTCCGGCCACACCGGCAGCGCCCAGATTCGCCCACCCCAGCCTGCAAGGCTGAGGTCGAGGAGCACTCGCTCGCGCCCCTCCGCGTAGAACTCGGCTTCGAATGAACGCCGGGGTGACAGGCGCAGCGATCGCCGTTGCTCGACTCCCGACGTGCTTGTCAGCAGCTCGGTCAACCACTCCAGCGACTCTTGGACACCGTCAGCCCAGTCCGGCGCGAAGGGCCAAGCGGTGATTCGGTTTCCGGTAATGACCAGGATCAACGGCTGCTCGTCCTGCAGTTGCCAGACGATGCGAGCGTCCACTACCGGCGGTCCATCCGTCGATACCGCAACAGTCCAGATGCGCTCCTGCAGCGCCGCGAA
>NZ_KV813412.1:0-113358 GCF_001813645.1 Pseudomonas sp. HMSC063H08 | reverse complement strand
CGCTGTTGCCGGGGCCGCTGCGGCAGGCCGACAGCGACAAGGCCGGCGCCCTCCTCACCCCGGCCCAGATCAATACCCTGAAGCGCAACGCGCCCTTCTGCGAAGAGTGCGAGAAGTGCAAGGACGGTGCCTGTGACCTCTGACGCCCTCTCCCCGCGAACCTGGCTGGCCCGACATCCGCTTCAGGCAGGCGAATGCTTGTACGCGATCTTCGGCAGCGCCAGCGATGCCGCGCCCCTGCAAGCCTACTACCGGGAAGACAGCCCACCCCTACCGCTCCCTCTCTGGAACGGTACGCCATATGCCGACTGGCAACCGGTGATGCCCTACCTCGCGAAGCTGTCCCCCAGCAGCGTATTCCTCGATTGGGCTGCCAGCGAAAAGTCTCGCGACTGGGGTTGGCTGGCAGTTTCCACCTGGTCGACAGACGCAATCCTAGAGCACCTACGCAGCCTCACCCAGGTACGCATGCCGGATGGCAGCGAAGTGTTCTTCCGTTTCTGGGACGGCCGTCACCTGCTACCGATACTCGCCCACCTCGGCGAGAAAGCGCACGAAGTACTGCCGATGTTCGGCCGTTACCTGATCAATGGCAAAGCACTCGAAACCGGCCAGGGCCATCTCCATGCCGCCCGTCCCTACCCCTGGTGGGAGGTTCCGCGGGCACTGGTCGACACGCTGCATGCCGACGACCCGACTACCGCTATCGACAACCTGCTGCAGTGGCTGCGCGAGAACCACGCAGATCTGTACTTCGCCTATCCCGAGCGAAGCCTGCAATTGCGCGCCAGACGCCTCATCGCGAAAGCCGTCGCCATGGATGAGATCAGCGGCCTGTTGTTGAACCAGTTGGAAAAGGACCTGACCCCATGATCTCGTCGTTCTACGCCATGTTCATGCTGCGCGGAGTGAACGCGAAGCAGCCGGATGCCAGCCAGTTGATCGGCGAATTCAGCTCCGGGGTGCTCAACCGCTATGAGGAATATGCGAACAGTTGGCTCTGGGGCTGGGCACTCGACGTCCAGCAGACCATCGCCCTTTCCGATGGGAACGGCAACGAGTTGACCAGGCTGAAAGCCGACAAGGACGCCAACATCCTCGAAGACGTCGCCTCATGTCCGGTCAACGGTCAACTGAAACTGCTGCATACTTTCGAATCGACCAGTTTCGTGCCCATCGGCAACACGCCTTACGAAATCACTCGGATAGGCAGCAGGACACCGCAGTTCAAGGGCGTACTGGATGCAGATGGGATGGCGAGCATAAGCGGCTGCGCTCCCAATACGCTGTACCAGGTCAAGTTCTACCCAGAGGTAAGCATCCAGGAGATCGACGCGCTCTACCGCTCCTACGACGACGTAATCGCCAAGCTGAACGAGTGGCTTCTGGAGCAATGGAACGGCCCGCTTTCCGCCGAATGGAAAAGGCTCGCGCCGGTTGGCGACCGTAGGCGGATGGAGCAGATAAACGACGCCTATCTGGACGGCATGGGCAAAGCGCTGGTCAATCTCTGGGATGATGTGGTCGAGCTGTTCGGCATCCTCGCGAACCTCGACGAGCACGCGGCGAAACTCCTTGAGTTCATCAACGAAGCGGATTTCGAAAAGCTCAAGGCTCAGGCCAAGGAACTCCTCGGTACCGCCTTGCTGATCGCCAGCGACGAACCGCTTCTGTTCATCTATGCCAGCGCCATCGTGTGCTGGATCCAGTTGCTGCCGCCCACGACTGCCGCGGAAATGGTCGCGGAACTCTCCACCGGCCTGCTCCTCGATATTCTGCTCGGCATCATCCTGACCGGCGGAGCCGGTCTCGCCGTTCGCCTGGCCGTCAAGGGCTCGAAAGCAATCAAGGCCTCCGAAGGTGCGATGCTGCTGCGCAAAGCCATGCAGGTGCTGATCGATACCAGCTGTCGGCATTCCCTCCAGTTGCACGCGGAAAAGCTGAAACCTCTGGCCGTCCGCGGTGAAGTGATGGCCAACAGCTCCAACAAGATCACCGCACAGATCCAGAGCACCGCCCAAGGCATCGCCCGCACCGAGCACGACACCCTGCCGCTGAGCCGAGGAAAGCGCGCGAACACCTCGCTCTCCAGCAGTCAGGCGACGCCCGATGCCTCCGCACCCGGCAGGACGCCCGCCGGCAAACCCGCCGACCAGGCCGCCCAGACCTGCGTCAAGGACTGTCCCGTTTCGATGGTCACCGGCGAGGAGCTGCTGACCCTGACCGACTGCGAGCTGGACGGTCCGCTGCGTTTCGCCTGGACGCGCCTGTACCGCACCAGCGCGGCGGAAATCGACAATGGTCTGGGCTTCGGCTGGAGCCATGCCCTCTCCCATCGCCTCGATCGCGACGGCGACGAGCTGGTATGGACCGATCACGAGAACCGCCGGACCCGCTTCCCGATCCCTGACGCCCAGCGCCCGGCGATCACCAACCGACTGTCGCGCGCCGCCATCTACCTCGGCGGCGACCCATCCGAACTGATCCTTGCCCAGGCCGGCGAAAAGCCGCGCTTCTACCACTTCCGCAAAGACCCGGACGGCGCTTACCTGATCGCCATCAGCGACGCCTACGGCAACCGCCTGGAACTGAGTCGCGACCGCCTCGGCCGGCCGCGCCGCCTCAGCCACAAGGCCGGGCGCGCGCTACTGCTGTGCTACCAGGGCAGGCACATCGAGCGCGTCGAGTATCAGGTGTACCAGCCCGCCGATAACCTGGAGGCCTGCTGGCACACCACCCAGGTACTCGCCCGCTACCGCTGCAACGAACGTGGCCAGTTGATCGAAGCCGGAAACGCACTCTACGAGGCCGAACGCTATCGCTACGACGCGCGCAATGTCATCCTCGAGCGCCAGTTGGCCGGCGGCGCCTCGTTCTTCTGGGAATGGGAAGGCGAAGGCAAGCAGGCCCGCGCGGTCCATCACTGGGCCAGCTTCCCGCAGATGGACTCGCGCTACGTCTGGAACGAAGACGGCAGCGTTACCGCGATCAACGCCGACGGCAGCGAGGAAGTCTATGTCCACGACGACAACGCGCGCCTGGTACGCCAGGTCGATCCCGACGGAGGCGAAACCCTCAGGCACTACGACGAGAAGGGCCAACTGGTCGCCGAACGCGATCCGTTGGGAACGATCACCGAGTACCGCTACGACCAGGCCGGACGCTTGGAGGCACTGCTCCCGGCCGAAGGCGAGCCAACCTGCTATAGCTACTTCGACGGCTTCGTGCGCAGCGTGCGCCGCGGCGAGGCGCAGTGGAAGTACGAGCGCAACACTCAGGGCGACATCACCCGCCAGACCGATCCCGAAGGCAACGTCACCCACTACGCCTACGACCACCGCGGCTGTCTGGTGGAAATCACCCATGCCGACGGCAGCCTGCACCAGTTGACCTGGAATCCGCTCGGCCAGTTGATAGAAGAACAGCTTCCGGACGGTAGCGTGCGCCGCTATCGCTACGACACACTGGGTAGACAGATCACCCGCCAGGACGAAAGCGGCGCCATCACCCGGTTCCAGTGGGATGCAGCAGGCCGCCTGAGCCAGATCACCCTGCCCGGTGGCGCCAGCCGCATGTACCGCTACAACGCTTACGGCAAGGTCACCAGCGAGTGCGACGAACAGGGCCGGATGACCCGCTACGAATATCTTGACGACCTGCACCTGGTCAGCCGGCGGATCAACCCGGACGGCAGTCAGCTGCGCTACCGCTACGAAAACGCCCGGCTACTGCTCAGCGAGATCGAGAACGAACGCGGCGAACGCTATCGCCTCGATTACCACGGCAACGGCCTGATCAGCCAGGAAACCGGCTTCGACGGCCGCCGCACCGCCTATCGCTACGACCTCAAAGGCCAGCTTCTGGAGAAAACCGAGTACGGCGACGACGGCAGCGAACTGCGCACCACCTACCAGCGCGACAGTACCGGGCGCCTGCTGGCGAAGACACTGCCCGACGGCAATCGGGTCGACTACCGCTACGATACGCTCGGACGCCTGGTCGCCGTCGACGACGGCACCTGGCCGCTGGCCTACGAATACGACCTACGGGACCGCCTGGTCCGCGAGCACCAGGGCTGGGCCACCCTTCACTACGCCTACGACGCCCTCGGCCAGTTGATCCACTGCCGACTGCCCGACGGCAACCGCGTCGACTACCGCTACCAGACCGGCGGCACCCTCTCGGCAATCGATCTCAACGGCCAGTCCCTGACCCGGCACCAGTTCGGTAGCGGTCGCGAACGCCAGCGCCAGCAGGGCGAACTGCTCAGCCAATACCACTACGATGAGCAGGGCCGCCTGCTGGCCCACCAGGTCAGTCAGCGGCAGCGCCATCTCTACCAGCGCCAGTACCGCTATGACGCTAGCGGCAACCTGGCCGCCATCGAGGACAGCCGCAAGGGCATTCGCAGCTTCCACTACGACCCGCTGGACCGCCTGCTCGGCGTACGCGGTGAAACCCCGGAAAGCTTCGTGCACGACCCGGCCGGCAACCTGCTCGCCCAGGGCGGGCAATTCGACGCGCGACAGATGGAGGTTCGCGGAAATCGCCTGCTGACGCAGGGCGACCGGCATTTCGACTACGACGCCCACGGCAATCTCGTTCGCGAACGCCGCGGCACCGGGCAGAAGCTGGTCACCGAATACAGCTACGACTGCCAACACCGCCTGATCGGCGTCAGCCTGCCGGACGGGCGCCAGGTCGTCTACCGCTACGACGCCTTCGGCCGACGCATTGCCAAGCAGGTCGACGGGCGCAATACCGAGTTCCTCTGGCTCGGCGAACGCCTGCTCGCCGAGAGCGGCGACCGGCACTACCGCACCTATCTCTACGAACCCGACAGCTTCCGCCCGCTGGCCCTGCTCGACGGCGAAGGCCCGGAACAGGTCGAACCCTGCTACTACCAACTCGACCACCTCGGTACCCCGCAGGAACTGACCCGCGCCGATGGCCGCCTCTGCTGGTCGGCGCGCTACCGGGCTTACGGCAATGTGCTCAAGCTGGACATCGCCGAAGTGGATAACCCACTGCGCTTCCAGGGCCAGTATTTCGACGCCGAGACCGGGCTGCACTACAACCGCCATCGCTACTACAATCCAAGCACGGGACGCTACCTGACCCCCGATCCGATCAGGCTGGCAGGTGGGTTGAACAGCTACCGGTACGTGCCGAATCCGACGGGGTGGGCGGACCCGTTGGGGCTGGCCTCAAATAAAACTCGCTGTCCCGAAGCATTAGACAATAATCCCCGCAAAGGGATTAACTCCACATCCGGCAGCAAAAAGCCGGCAGGACCAATCGTAGAGCTGGATGCGCAGGGAAACGAGATTTACTACCGAACACTAAGCGAGCAGCACCTTGAGATACTGAGGAACAACTTTGAAGTACCTCCGACGAGTGAGACCTTCATCTCCCCGCTACAATCCTACTCCCAAGAGTATGATGGGAAATTAGTAAGACTTACAGCCAGTCCAGGCACCATGAATGAGCTGTCTAAAATTGGAGTAACTGCAAATTCCGGAACCGGCCTATTGCTTCCAGATCTCCCTCCCGCCCGAAAGGGCTGGAAACAGAACAACGCACTATTCAAACTCGAAGCACTAAAAAAGCCAACGATAAATGAAGGAGGCGGCGTTATCAACACTGGCCTTGGGGATGGAAAAGCCCTAGAGATTTTCAACAAGAACCTAATAGACTTCGAAGTAATAGACTAGAGAAACCTCATGAAAACCATTTACAACTTCAAACAGCGTATCAAAGAAGACCCCGAGTACATTCGAAAAGCCCATGAACTCACTTTGAATACAACGAAGCCTAAAGCTGGCCTTAAAGGGACTTATGGACTACTGGGCTCAAAGGAATGGTGGGACAATCTTGAAAACGGATCAATTCCACAAAAAGAAATTTCCGGAACCATAAAGAAAGTATATTTAACGGGGCAAGACAACACCGAAGATTTCAACACGATAGATATAGAAACAGAAAACAAAACCCTCTGCACGGAGGGCACTTACACAAACAAGAATACCGACAGAAAGCATTACGAAGCAGGAAAAAAAATCACCATAAAATATGCTTTCGACCCACTAAAAAAGCCCAAGCCAAATGGAGACATCGACTATTCAAAAATAGTTGTTGAGATATTAATATCCGAATAACTGAAAATCAGCCTTAGGGAAGGTTATATAAAAAACCAAAAGACAGAAGCAAATGCCCCCCCCTATCCATGGGAATCATACATCGGAAAGTTGACATGTTCTTTTCTCGAATAAACAGAAAAGCTGGAGGATGCCAGCGAACCAGGATCGCTCCGACGAAACGCTAGCAAAGCACCATGAGCAAGTATGAATCCAGCTGAGATAACGCACACTTACTCATGACCTGGCCCAACACTGCCGGGAATTTTCCCTGGCTCAGGAAGTTCACGCATCTTGCCCAATGAGTGGAAATTTCGCTCTACCCGAAATTCCCGCTCATGACAGAAATCACTGCCTCGCCAACCGCTGATCGAATCTCCCCTCAATCCAGCATCCCCACATACCCCGGCACCTCCCCCACTCGCTTGATCCACGCGCGGATCGCCGGGTAGGCCGTCAGGTCGAAGCCGCCTTCATGGGCGACATGGGTGTAGGCGTAGAGGGTGATATCGGCGATGGAGAACTGTTCGCCGACCAGGAATGGCGTGCGCGACAGCTGTTTCTCCATGACGTCGAGGGCCTTGTAGCCGCCGATCTTCTTCTCTTCGAACTCGGCGCGGCGGGCTTCCGGGAGGCCGAGGTAGAGCTTGATGAAGCGCGCCACGGCCACATAGGGCTCATGGCTGTATTGCTCGAAGAATTGCCATTGCAGCACCTGGGTGCGCAGGCGCGGTTCGCTGGGCAACAGGGCGCTGCCGTCGGCGAGGAAGTTGAGGATGGCGTTGGACTCCCACAGGCAACTGCCGTCCTCCAGCTCCAGCACCGGTATCTTGCCGTTGGGGTTCTTCGCCAGGAACTCCGGGGTCTGGGTCTCGCCCTTGAGAATGTCCACCGGTACCCACTGGTAGTCGATGCCGAGCAGCGACATGGCCAGCTTGATCTTGTAGCAGTTGCCCGAACGGTAATCACCGTAGACCTTGTACATCGTGTCGCTCCTCGGATCGGATGGCCGGCGCCCCGGGAGGAGCGCCGATGAGGGTTCAGGCCGCTTCGGCGGCCTGGGCGTCGCGGACGACCTTGGCCAGGCGCCGCATGCCTTCGTGCAGGCGCTCCGGGGCGACGTGGCTGAAGTTCAGCCGCAGACGCCCGAGGTTCTGCTCCGGCTCGGCGAAGAAAGGTTCGCCGGGCATGAATGCGACATCGGCGGCCAGCGCCGGCTGGAGCAGGGTGCGGGTATCCAGCGGCTGCCTGAGGGTCAGCCAGAAGAACAGCCCGCCCTCCGGGATATTCCATTCGGCCAGCTCACCGAAGTGCTCCAGCAGCGCCTCCTGCATGGCGTCGCGGCGGACCCGGTAGAACTCGCGCAGTTCGGCCAGGTGCTGGCGGTAGGCCTCGCTGCCGAACCATTGCAGCGCCTGCCACTGCCCTACCCGGTTGGTATGCAGGTCGGCCGACTGTTTCAGCCGCAGCAGGTGGGGGAACAGGTCCGGGGTGGCGATCAGGAAACCGACGCGCAGGCCCGGCAGCAGGGTCTTCGACACCGTGCCGGTATAGATCCAGCTGGACTTGCGCAGGCGGCTGACCAGCGGGGTTGCGCGGCCCTCGTCGAACACCAGTTCGCGATAGGGTTCGTCTTCGATCAGGGTCACGCCGAATTCGTCGAGCAGCGCCGCCACCGCGTCGCGGCGTCCCTCGCTGTAGCGCACGCCGGACGGATTCTGGAAAGTCGGGATCAGGTAGGCGAAAGCCGGCTTGTGTCGCTCCAGGCGCTGCCGCAGGGCAACCAGGTCGGGGCCCTCGGCACCCAGCGGCACGGTCACGCAATCGGCGCCGAACAATTGGAAGGCCTGTAGCGCGGCGAGGTAGGTCGGCGCCTCGAGCAGCACCTCGGTGCCCGGATCGATGAACAGCTTGCTGGCCAGGTCGAGGGTCTGCTGCGAACCGCTGACGATCAGCACCTGGCTCGCCTCGCAGGGGACGCCGAGGGCGCGCGCTTCGGCGGCGATGGCTTCGCGCAGGGCAGGCTCGCCTTCGCTCATGCCGTACTGGCCCATGGAGGCCGGCATCTGCTCCCACTGCACCTTCGGCAGCATCGGCTCGGCCGGCAGCCCGCCGGCGAACGACATCACCTCCGGACGCTGCGCCGCGGCAAGGATTTCGCGGATCAAGGAGCTTTTCAGGCGGGAGATGCGTTCAGAGAAGGCCATGGGATCACCGGTAGCGTAGGCGGGAAAAAATGAGTCAAACTGCTTGACCGAAACTACGATGCCGCGCCCGGAAGCGTCAATATGCCTGACCTGAAAAACCACGCCGTCCAGCAGCAGGCCATGATGGAAGCCTTCTTCTTCGCGTACCAGGCCTTCACCACCAAGCCTGACGAGATGCTCGCCCGCCGCGGCCTGGGTCGCGTGCACCACCGCGTGCTGTTCTTCATCGCCCGCTATCCGGGCCTCAGCGTGAAGGAACTGCTGGCCCTGCTCGGCGTGACCAAGCAGGCGCTGAACATCCCGCTGCGCCAGTTGCTGGAGATGAACCTGATCGGCAGCGCCACCGCCGACGACGACAAGCGCAAACGCCTCCTCGGCCTCACCGCCGAGGGCGTGCGGTTGGAAAAGGCGCTGCGTCGCGAGCAGTCGCGGCTGCTCCAACGCTGCTTCGAGGAAGCCGGCGGCGAAGCGGTCTCCGGCTGGCTGGCGGTCAATCGCACCCTGGCTCGGGCGCATGCAGGCAGCCGCGGCGAAGCGGCGACGGAGGCCGCCGACTGACGCCCATGGGCCTGGCGCCTGGACGCTCGGCAAGCCGACCGGCTGCCCGCTAGCCCCGCTCCAGCTCCCGCGCCGCGCGCCAGCAGGCCAGCGCCATGGCCAGGGTGGCGGCCAGCAGCGGCAGTACCGCCAGCACCAGCAACAGCACCGAAGCCAGCATCGCGCCGCCGGCGATGTCCAGCCAGGCCATGATCCGCAGCGACGGATAGAGGTTTTCCTGCTTGAGCAGACGCAGGCCCAGCCAGAGGGTGGTAGCGCCGATCAGCGCAAGCAGCGCGAAGTACACCAGCGCCTGCCAGTTCCAACCCTGCAGCGCATCGTCGGTAACCGCCAGCAGGCTCCAGCCCTCGCCCAGCAGGGTCAGGAGAATCGACAACCATACCGGCCAGGCCAGCGAGGGGCCGCGAAAGCGCGACTCGACCAGGTGCTTGAGCCGCAGCAGCAGGTAGGCGCCGAGCAGGCTGAGGAGCAGGCCCAGCCAGTCGGCGTAGACCCCGAACGCGGCGCCATCGCCGAATGCCTCCAGCAGGCTGAGCACCATCAGCACCACGCCGCCGGCTATCGAGGCCAGGCAGAGCCAGGCGAGGATGCGCAGTTGCGCGGGCGTCCAGCGCCGGCGGAAAGCATCCGGTATGCCCTGCTCGACCAATTCGACACGCGGCGTGGCGTAGGGGTTTGCATCCATGGCGAAGCTCCTCGGCAAATGCCGGGAAGTTACCAGCTCCGCCAGCTTCCGGCAGCTGCGACTGTATGGCCAACTATGTCTGCGGCTGTACCGGGACAGCCCCTGGCCGGCTGTTTAGGCTGCGCAAAACAGAAAAAGATGATCGGCACTCCGCGCCTCGCGCAACCTGCCCCGTGGCTCCGCCCACCGCCGTGCCCGGTCGTCCCGCACACTCCATGGAAGTACCCGGCATGACCGAAACCACCCAGCCCCAGCCTCGTCTGCGTCCGTTCGCCGACTCCTCTCCCGCCGCCGTGGTGGCCGGCTTCGTCGCCATGCTCACCGGCTACACCAGCTCGCTGGTACTGATGTTCCAGGCCGGGCAGAACGCCGGTCTCAGCAGCGCGCAGATTTCCTCGTGGATCTGGGCCCTGTCGATCGGCATGGGCCTGGCGACCATCGGCCTGACCCTGCGCTACCGGGTGCCGATCGTGATCGCCTGGTCCACCCCCGGCGCGGCGCTGCTGATCAGCAGCCTGCCCGGAGTGCCGTACAGCGAGGCGATCGGCGCCTTCATCGTCTGCGCCCTCCTGATCACCCTGTGCGGCGTCACCGGCAGCTTCGAACGCCTGATGCGCCAGGTTCCCTCCTCGCTGGCCTCGGCGCTGCTGGCCGGGGTGCTGTTCCGCATCGGCATCGAGATCTGCAACGCCGCCGAGCAACAGACCCTGCTGGTGCTGGCGATGTTCTTCAGCTATCTGCTGTGCAAACGCTTCTCGCCGCGCTATGCGGTGTTCGCTGCGCTACTGGTGGGGGTGCTGCTGGCCGGGATACTGGGCCAACTGGACTTCAGCAGGTTCCGCCTGGAACTGGCGGTACCGGAGTGGACCACGCCGAGCTTCTCCCTGGCCGCCACCATCAGCATCGGCATCCCGTTGTTCATCGTCGCCATGGCGTCGCAGAACATGCCCGGCATCGCCGTGCTGCGCGCCGACGGCTACCAGGTGCCGGCCTCGCCGCTGATCTCGAGCACCGGCATCGCCTCGATCCTGCTGGCGCCGTTCGGCTCCCACGGGATCAACCTGGCGGCGATCAGCGCGGCGATCTGCACCGGTCCTTCGGCCCACGAGGACCCGCACAAGCGCTATACCGCGGCGCTCTGGTGCGGCTTCTTCAACTGCGTCGCGGGAACCTTCGGCGCCACCCTGGCAGCGTTGTTCGCGGCGTTCCCCAAGGCACTGGTGCTGTCCATCGCCGCTATCGCCCTGCTCGGCTCGATCATGAACGGCCTGGCCAATTCGATGGCCGACGAGCGCCAGCGCGAGGCCGCGCTGGTGACCTTCATGGTCACCGCCTCCGGCTTCACCCTGCTGTCCATCGGCTCGGCGTTCTGGGGCTTGGTGGCCGGCCTGCTGACTCAGTTCGTGCTCAACTGGCGGCGCGGCTGACCGACCTCAGTCCGGCGCCGTCACGGGCGCCGGCGCGGCCTGGTGGCCACGGCTGACCCACCAGCCGAAGGCCGCCGCGGTGAAGAACATCAACACCCCGTAGATCGCCGGCGGAATCGCCATGGTGCTGTTGTTCAGCAGGCTCGGACTCAGCGCCAGGGCGATCGCCAGGGTGCCGTTGTGGATGCCGATCTCCATGCCGATGGCCACCGCCTGGGCCTTCGGCAGGCGCAGCAGGCGCGGTACCCAGTAGCCCACCGCCAGGCTCAGCAGGTTGAAGGCCAGCGCGGCCAGCCCGACCACCGGCGCGTAGGTGACGAAGGTCTGCCAGTCCTTGGCCAGCGCCAGCAGGATGATCACCAGCAACAGCAGCGCGGAAAGGATCTTCACCGGCTTCTGCAGCCGATCCGCCACGGCCGGCAGGCGGTTGCGCACCAGCATGCCGATGGCCACCGGGCCGAGGACGATGACGAACACCTGCATGACCTTGCCGAACTGCAGGGGAATCGCCTGCCCGTCGCCCATGAAGTATTGCAGCGACAGATTGACGATCAGCGGCATGGTGAGGATGGCGATCACCGAGTTCACCGCGGTCAGGGTGATGTTCAGTGCCACGTCGCCATGCGCCAGGTGGCTGTAGAGGTTGGCGGTGGTGCCGCCGGGCGAGGCCGCCAGCAACATCATGCCGACCGCCAGGGCCGCCTCGAGGGCGAAGCCCTGGACGATCAGGAAACAGGCCAGGGGCAGCAGGACGATCTGGCACACCAGGCCGACCAGCACCGGCTTCGGGTAGCGCACCACGCGGAGGAAGTCGGCCGGGGTCAGGGACAGTCCGAGACCGAGCATGATGATGCCCAGGGCGATGGGGAGGAACAGGGTCAGGATGGGATCGGCGGTCATTATTGTTATTGCTCCGATGCGATGGAGACGGGCTCAGGCCCCGGATTCTCGACCCAGGTTAGTCCCCCGGCAGTGGCCTGGCGCGCCAAACCGCGCGCCGACCTGTAACAGAATGCGAATGCCCCGCGCCGGGGCATCCCGATTGTATCGCCGCCCGCTCAGATCGCCGTCGCCCCGCCGTCCACCGGCAAGGCGATACCGGTGGTGAAGCCCGCGTTGTCGCTGCACAGGTAGAGCACCGCGGCGGCGATTTCCTCGACCCGTCCGACCCGACCCAGCGGATGCATCGCGGCGGCGAACTCGGCCTTGCGCGGATCGGCCTCGTAGGCGCGGCGGAACATGTCGGTGTCGATCACCGCCGGACACACGGCGTTGACGCGGATGCCCTTCTTCGCGTACTCGATCGCCGCCGATTTGGTCAGGCCGATCACCGCGTGCTTGGAAGCAGCGTAGATGCTCATCTTCGGCGCCGCGCCGAGCCCGGCGACCGAGGCGGTGTTGACGATCGCGCCGCCGCCCTGGGCCAGCATCAGCGGGATCTGGTGCTTCATGCACAACCAGACGCCCTTCACGTTGACAGCCATGATGGCGTCGAACTCGGCTTCGTTGCCGTCGGCCAGCTTGCCCTGCTCGATCTCGATGCCGGCGTTGTTGAAGGCGTAGTCGAGACGGCCGTAGGCCGCCGCGCAACCCTCTACCAGTGCCTTGACCTCGGCGTCGCGGGTGACGTCGCAGCGAATGAAGAGGGCTTCGCCACCTGCCTGGCGGATCGCCTCGACCGTGCCCTCGCCGCCGGCGCTGTCCAGGTCGGCGACCACCACCTTGACCCCGGCGGCGGCGAAGGCCAGCGCGGTAGCGCGGCCGATGCCCGCCGCACCGCCAGTGACCAGTGCGACCTGGCCGGAAAGAAGTTTGCTCATCTGCTGCTCCTCGGAAAATCGCCTTCCGCCAACCGCGACGGAACCGGGCCGCGCCAGTCTAGCCAGGGCCGGCGCAAGGCATAGCACTATCAGGGGACTGGAGGATGGGCCATCCAGCCCGCTGATAAGACTGATGGCGGCGAATCATCGGCATAGATGACCGGTCATTTCCGCACTCGCCTTCGCTTGCCGCCGGCGCCGGCGCCGGCTATCCCTAGGGGCCTGTTTCCCGACATTCGAGTGCCCTGCCATGACCTCCCAGATCAATCGGCAATACCAGTTGGCCCAGCGTCCCAGCGGGCTGCCCGGCCGCGACACCTTCAGTTTCGTCGAGACCCCGCTCGGCGAACCGGCCGAGGGCCAGATCCTGGTGAAGAACGAGTACCTGTCGCTGGACCCGGCGATGCGCGGCTGGATGAACGACGCCCGCTCCTACATCCCGCCGGTGGGGATCGGCGAGGTGATGCGCGCGCTCGGCGTCGGCAAGGTGCTGGTTTCGAAGCACCCCGGCTTCCAGGCCGGCGACTACGTCAACGGCGCCCTCGGCGTGCAGGACTATTTCGTCGGCGAGCCCAAGGGTTTCTACAAGGTCGACCCGTCCCGCGCGCCGCTGCCGCGCTATCTCTCGGCGCTGGGCATGACCGGCATGACCGCCTACTTCGCGTTGCTCGACGTCGGCCAGCCGAAGAGCGGCGAGACCGTGGTGATCTCCGGCGCCGCCGGTGCGGTGGGCAGCGTTGCCGGGCAGATCGCCAGGCTCAAGGGCTGCCGGGTGGTGGGCATCGCCGGCGGCGCCGAGAAATGTCGCTTCCTGGTCGAGGAGCTGGGCTTCGACGGCGCCATCGACTACAAGAACGAAGACCTCGCCGCCGGACTCAAGCGCGAATGCCCGAAGGGCATCGATGTGTTCTTCGACAACGTCGGCGGCGAAATCCTCGACACGGTGCTCACCCGTATCGCCTTCAAGGCACGCATCGTCCTCTGCGGGGCGATCAGCCAGTACAACAACAAGGAAGCGGTGCGCGGCCCGGCCAACTACCTGTCGCTGCTGGTCAATCGGGCGCGCATGGAAGGCATGGTGGTGATGGACTATGCCCAGCGCTTCCCAGAAGGCCTGAAGGAGATGGCCACCTGGCTGGCGGAAGGCAAGCTGCAATCGCGCGAGGACATCGTCGAAGGCCTGGAGACCTTCCCCGAAACGCTGCTCAAGCTGTTCAGCGGGGAAAACTTCGGCAAGTTGGTGTTGAAGGTCTGAGGTCCGCCGCCGGCGCGAAGAAGCGGCGGATAGCGCCTTGCGCTATCCGCCCTGCGCCTCGCCTCGAAGAGCGTGTGCACTGAAGAAATAATGATTCCCGGCAATCCTGCCGCCTGTCCTTCGGGCTAAGCTGCGGCATCCGCGCCTGCAAGGAATCAGCCGCATGCCACTCGCCCGCTGGGTACCCGGACTCGATAGCCTGCTCCACTACCGCCGCGCCTGGTTCCGTCCGGATGTCCAGGCCGGGCTGTCGGTGGCGGCGATCCAGATCCCCACTGCCATCGCCTACGCCCAGATCGCCGGCTTCCCGCCCCAGGTAGGCCTCTATGCGTGCATCCTGCCGATGCTGATCTACGCCCTGATCGGCAGCTCGCGACAGTTGATGGTCGGCCCCGACGCGGCGACCGCGGCGATGGTCGCCGCCGCCATCACCCCGCTGGCGGCGGGCGACCCGCAGCGCCTGGTGGACCTGTCGATGATCGTCGCGATCATGGTCGGGCTGTTCTCCATCGTCGCCGGCCTGGCCCGCGCCGGATTCATCGCCAGCTTCCTCTCGCGACCGATCCTGGTCGGCTACCTCAACGGCATCGGCCTGAGCCTGCTGGTCGGGCAACTGGGCAAGCTGTTCGGCTACGAGGCGGCGACCAGCGGCTTCGTCGCCGGCATCCTCGCGCTGCTGGAGAACCTGCTGCACATCCATTGGCCGACGCTGATCCTCGGCAGCCTCTCGCTCTTGCTGATGGTGCTGCTACCGCGGCGCTTCCCGCAGTTGCCCGGGGCGCTCTGCGGCGTCCTCCTGGCCAGTCTCGCCGCGGCGCTGCTGGGCCTGGATCGCTACGGCGTGGAACTGCTTGGCGAGGTACCGGCCGGGCTGCCGCAACTGAGCTGGCCGCAGACCAGCCTGGAGGAATTGAAAAGCCTGCTGCGCGACGCCACCGGTATCACCGTGGTCAGCTTCTGCAGCGCCATGCTCACCGCGCGCAGCTTCGCCGCCCGCCACGGCTACAGCATCAACGCCAACCACGAATTCGTCGCCCTCGGCCTGGCCAACATCGGCGCCGGGGTCTCCCAGGGCTTCGCCATCAGCGGCGCCGACTCCCGCACCGCGGTGAACGACATGGTCGGCGGCAAGACCCAACTGGTCGGCGTGGTCGCCGCGCTGGTGATCGCCTCCACCCTGTTGCTGCTGAACAAGCCCCTGGGCTGGGTGCCGATGCCGGCGCTCGGCGCGGTCCTGTTGCTGGCCGGCTGGGGCCTGATCGACGTGCAGGCGCTGAAGGGCTTCTGGAAGCTCAGCCGCTTCGAGTTCAGCCTCTGCCTGCTGACCACCGTCGGCGTACTCAGCGTCGGCGTGCTGCCGGGAATCTTCGTCGCCGTCAGCATCGCCGTACTGCGCCTGCTCTACTACACCTATCGCCCTAGCGACGCGGTGCTCGGCTGGATGCACGGCATCGACGGCCAGGTCGAGCTGGCCAAGTACCCGCAGGCCACCACTCTTCCCGGCCTGGTGATCTACCGCTTCGACGCCCCCCTGCTGTTCTTCAACGCCGACTACTTCAAGCAGCGGGTGCTTGCCGTGGTGGACGGCAGCGAGCGGCCGAATGCGGTGCTGCTCAACGCCGAAGCCATGACCAACCTCGACATCAGCGGCCTGGCCACCCTCCACGAGGTGCAACAGATCCTCAAGGCCCAGGGCGTGCACCTGTCGCTGGCGCGGGTGACCGGGCAGACGCTGGACCTGCTGCAACGCTCGAGCATGCTCGGCGAGATCAAGCCGCCGCTGGTGTTCAGCTCGGTGCGCTCGGGGGTCAGTGCTTATCGCTACTGGCTGCGCCAGCAGGAAAGACTCGCCGCCCAGGCCGCGGCTACAAGCGGAAATGCCTGACCATGCCCTGTAGTTCGCGCCCCAGCTCCGCCAGTTGTTCGCTGGACGAAGCCGTCGACTGCATGGCCTGGGCCGACTGATCGGCCACCTCGCGGATCGCCGTGACGCTGCGGTTGATCTCCTCGGCGACCGCGCTCTGCTGCTCGGAGGCCGCGGCGATCTGCTGGTTCATCTGCTGGATCAGCGCCACCGCCGTGGCGATGTTGCCCAGCGCCGCCTCGGTCTGCAGCGCGTCGTCGACGCTCTGGTCCACCAACTGGTGGCTGCGCTGCATACGCTGCACCGCCTGCTGCGTGCCATTCTGCAAGGCACCGATCAGGGTCTCGATCTCGGCCGTGGACTGTTGGGTGCGCCGCGCCAGCGCCCGCACCTCGTCGGCGACCACGGCGAAGCCTCGACCCTGGTCGCCGGCCCGCGCCGCCTCGATGGCGGCGTTCAGCGCCAGCAGGTTGGTCTGCTCGGCCACGCTCTTGATCACGTCCAGCACGCTGCCGATGCGCTGGCTGTCGGCGCTCAGCGCCTCGACGCTGGCGGTGGCCGCGCGCACCGCCTCGGCCAGTCGCTCGATCCGCTCCAGGGTCTGGCGTACCACCTCCTGGCCGACGCTGACCTTGCCGTCGGCGCTTTCCGCCGACCCCGCGGCTTCCTCGGCGTTGTGCGCCACTTCATGGACGGTGGCGGCCATCTGGTTCATCGCCGTGGCCACCTGTTCGGTTTCCGCCCGCTGGCTGTCGATTCCCAGGCGGGTGCGCGTGGTAACGCCGGACAGCGCCTCGGAAGCGCCGGCAATCCGCCCGACGCCGTCCTGCAACTGGCTGACGATACCGCGCAGGCTGCCGGTCATGGCGCGCATCGCGGCCATCAGTTGGCCAACCTCGTCGCGCCGCTCGCTGTCGACCCGCACCGCCAGGTCGCCTTCGGCGATCCGCTGCGCCACGCCCATCGCCTGGCGCAGCGGACGGACGATCAGCAGGCTGATGCCGAAGGCCGCGCCCAGGCCCACCAGCAGCGCCAGCAGCGCCAGCACGGCGGCGCCGACGATCAGCAGGGAGTTTGTCCGCAGGCTGTGGAGCATGGCCTGCTGCTGCGCCTCCCAGCTACGGTCGACACGCGCCATCACCTGCCCGGCACGCTCGCCCATGGCGGCGTACATCTGCCGCTCCTGGCGCTGGCTGGCGCGATACTCGGCGAGCTTGTCGGCGAAACCGCGGATATTGGTCAGCACGTCCTTGACCACCGACACGTAGGCATCGTCGGTGATCGCCTGCTCCAGCCGGGCGGCCAGCTCCAGCGCCTCGCGCAGCGATTTCGGCGGCCCCTCCTGCGCATCCGCGGCGCGCGCTTCGAGACGCGAGCGGGCCTCGTCCAGCCCCTGCAGGACCAGGCGATTGACCTGGGCGACCTGGGCCGCCTGCTGCAACAGCGGTTCGCCGTCGCGTCCCTGGCTCTCCTTCAGCGCATAGGCGCCATCCTCGGCCAGGCTGGACTGGAGGATATCGAGGCTGTTGGCGGCGCCGTTCAGCGACCAACTGGCGCTTTCCCAAGCCAACTGGCGTCCCTGGATGGACTGCTCGAAGCGGCCGAACGCTTCGAGGTATGCCGCCAGCACCTGCTCCACCTCGGCCATGCCAAGCGCCTGATCGGCGTCGCCGTCGGCCTTGAGCCGGCCCACCCGTTCAAGGGTCGCGGCCAGGCGCTGGCGCAAGCGCTCGGCGTCGCTCTTTTCCCCGTGCAGGGCAAAGTCCTTCTCGGCCTGGCGAACCTCCAGCACGTCGCGATTGATCGCGCTCATCTCCTGCAGGCGCGCGAAGCGCTGCCCCAGCGCATGCAGCGAGAGCACCGCGAGCGCGGCCACCAGCGCGGTCAATAGCAGGACCAGGGTAAAACCGATGGCCAGTTTCTTCGCCGTGCCGAGATCGGCCAGACGCCTGCGCAGCAACCCCAGCATGACTCCCCTCCCCCGTGACGCGCCGTCTGCGTGCGCATTTCCCGCTGTGTCGCGCGTTTTTCGCCGAACCTGAGCGGCCGGGCAAGGTAGTGGCACGATAATGGCCAGGAGAGATATGCGCAGGTCGTTTCCAGGATATCCGGGCTGACGTCGGGCGGGCGCGGCGCCATACTGGGCGCCCCATGGAAAAAGGAGCTTGCCATGCGTCCCGTATTGCCGCTGTTGCTGTCGCTGAGTCTGTGCACCCCCGCCCTGGCCGACTGGAGCGGCCCGATCGAGCAGCCGCTCTGGTCGTTGCCGGCGGCGCCGGGCCTGTCGCGCTGGCTGATCGTACACAACCTGTCGAGCGCGGCGGCCGACGGCCTGTACCACGTCGAGGTCCTGGAGCGCCGCCAGGGCCAGCAGCCCTGGCAGTTCCAGCGCCTGGCCGCGCACCTGGCGCTGACCGAACAGGCGCTGCGCGCGAGTATCGTGGCGCCGCTGAAACGCGGCGGGGTGTATCCGGAAAGCTACCAGTTCGCCTATCGCCAGTGGCAGGAACGCCAGGCCGCGGGCCAGGCGCCGGTGTGCCGGCGCACGGTCGACGAGTGCCTGCGGGCGCCGGACTGAGTCCGACTACCTGGGCCGGATCATGCTGAACGTGTCGCGGGTATAGCTGTAGTGGCTGCCGCCCAGGCGACCGACCAGGTCGAGCCTGTCGCTATCCACATGGCGTTCGTCGGCCAGCACGGCATCATCGACATGGGCCAGCAGCACGCGGGCGAAGATCAGGTGGCAATTGGGGTTCTCCTCCGGATACGGCTTGATCTCCGCCACCTCGCACTCGAAGGCCACCGCCGCCGCGGCGATCCGCGGCGGCGCCACGCGTACGCTGGACACGGTAGGGATGCCGACCGTCTCGATCTCGCTCACGCCATGGGGCAGCCAGGCGGAGGTGGCGTTCATGGTCTCGGCCTGGGCGGCGCCGACCAGGTGGATCACCAACTGCCCGGTGGCCTGGACGTTGCGCAGGGTGTCCTTGAGGCTGCCGTCGTCGCGCAGGCTGACGTTGACCATCAGGGTCGGCGGCTCGTCGCTGATCACCTGGAAGAAACTGAACGGGGCCAGGTTGCTGGCACCCTCGGCGGACAGGGTCGAGACCCAGGCAATCGGTCGCGGGGTGACGGTGGAAGCCAACCAGCGATAGGCCTCGGCGGGAGCGATGGTGGTGAAGTCCAGTTGCATGGCGGTCTCGCGGAAATCGACGGAGGGGACGCCGATTATGCCGCAGCCCCGCAGCTCTCGCGACCGTCTGCGCCGCGGCCCTGCGCCACCTGGAGGCAGCGGCTAGACTTGCCCTACCCTCACCCAGGAGCCCTGCCATGAACTATCGAGGAAGCTGCCACTGCGGAACCATCGCCTACGAAGTCGAAGGCGACCTCGACCAGGTGATCCAATGCAACTGTTCACTGTGCAGCCGGCGCGGCTGGCTGCTGTGGTTCGTCCCGCGCGAGCGGCTGGCGCTGAAGACGCCGGCCAGCGCGATGCACACCTACACCTTCAACACCCATCGCCTGCAGCACCACTTCTGCCCCACCTGCGGCTGCGCGCCGTTCAGCGAAGGCATAGGCCCGGACGGCCAGGCGATGGCCGCGGTCAACGCGCGCTGCCTGGAGGACATCGACGCCAACGCGCTCCCGGTACAGCACTACGATGGCCGCAACGCCTGACGCTGGCGCAGGTAGCCGATCACCTCGGCCTGGTTGCCGCGGAACTCGACGCGGTCTTCCTTGCTCTGCCGCTGGAAGGCGTACATCGGGTCGTAGTACTCCTTGAGCAGCCCCTCGATCCAGCCGCGATGGGTATCCACCGAGCCGTCGCGGCCCTGCTCTTCCAGCGCCTGCACGAGGATCGCCGCCAGCCGCTGGTAGCGCTCGCCGCCGAGGCGCTTGACGATGCCGGCGAGGCTCTTCTGCAGGTAGGCGGAGAAGGCGGCGAAGCCCTCCTCCACGCCCACCACACGCTCGAACTCGCTGCGCAGGTCGATCACGTAGTCCCTGAGGATACGCTCGACACGCTGCTCGAAGGCATCCTCCAGCCAGACCAGCGGGTAGCCCTGCATGCCCTGGTACAGCTCCAGCGGCAAGGAGCAGCTGCCGACGATCCGCCCCTCGTCCTCGAGGACGAACTGGCCGACGCCACGATGACGCTTCTTCAGGATGTCGATGGCCAGGCGGTTCTCGAAGTCGATCTGCGCCGGCTGCGGCGTGGCTCGCCGGCCAAAGCTGGAGCCGCGGTGGTTGGCGTGGCCTTCGAGATCGAGGCTGTTGTCCAGCGCCGCGATCACCTCGGTCTTGCCGCAACCGGTGAGGCCGCCGACCAGCACGAAATCGCACTCGTCGACCGCCGCTCGGGTGGTTTCGAAAAGGAAGTTGCGCAACGCCTTGTAGCCGCCGATCACCCGTGGGTAGTCGATGCCGGCGTCCTGCTTCAGCCACTGCTGGACGATCTGCGAGCGCAGGCCGCCGCGGAAGCAATACAGGTAGCCGTTCGGGTTGGCTTCGGCGAAGGCTTTCCAGGCCGCCAGCCGTTCGGCCTTGAGCGCCCCGCAGACCAGTTCGTGACCAAGGGCGATGGCGGCCTGCTGGCCGTGCTGCTTATAGCTGGTGCCGACCTTCTGCCGCTCGATGTCGTTCATCAGCGGCCGGTTGACCGTGTTGGGAAAGGCGCCCTTGTGGTACTCCACCGGGGCGCGCACATCCATCAGGGGGATATCGTCGAGAAATAGCTCGCGGTAGTGCTGGGTGTTGTCGCGCATTACAGCACCTGTACCGCGAGACTCTGTCGCTCGACCAGTTCGCCGATCGGCGCCAGTTGCAGGCCGAGTTCCGCCGCCACGGCGAGGAACTCCGCCTCGCCTTCCGGAGCCACCGCCACCAGCAGGCCGCCGCTGGTCTGCGGATCGCAAAGCAACAGCTTCTGCACCTCCGGCAGTGGCGCGATGCGCTCGCCATAGCTGTCGAAGTTGCGCAGGGTGCCGCCGGGCACGCAGCCCTGCTCCAGATAATATTCGGCACTGGCCAGGCGCGGCACCGCGGCGTACTCAACGCGCGCGGTGAGCTTGCTGCCGTCGGCCATTTCCACCAGGTGGCCGAGCAGGCCGAAACCGGTGACGTCGGTCATCGCCTTGACCCCGGCCAATCGACCGAAGCGCGCGCCGGGCCTGTTCAGGGTGCACATCCAGTCGCGCGCCACGCCGACGTCCTCGGCGCGCAGCCTGGCCTTCTTCTCGGCAGTGGTGAGGATGCCGATGCCCAGCGGCTTGGTCAGGTACAGCCTGCAGCCGGCCTCGGCGGTGTCGTTGCGTTTCATGAAACGCTTCTCCACCACGCCGGTCACGGCCAGGCCGAAGATCGGCTCGGGGGCGTCGATGGAGTGTCCGCCGGCCAGCGGGATGCCGGCTTCCTCGCAGACCTTGCGGCCGCCGGCGATCACCTCGCGGGCGACTTCCGCGGCCAGCACGTTGACCGGCCAGCCGAGGATGGCAATGGCCATCAGCGGGTCGCCGCCCATGGCGTAGATGTCGCTGATGGCGTTGGTCGCGGCGATACGGCCGAAATCGAAGGGGTCGTCGACGATCGGCATGAAGAAATCGGTGGTGGAGACCACCCCGCGCTCCTCGTCGAGAGCGTAGACAGCCGCGTCGTCGCGCGAGGCGTTGCCGACCCAGAGCTTCGGATCGAGGTTCTGCGCGCCGCTGCCGGCGAGGATCACCTCCAGTACCTTGGGCGAAATCTTGCAGCCGCAGCCGGCGCCGTGGCTGTACTGGGTCAGGCGGATCGCCTCGCTCATCGGTGTACTCCCGTGGATGTCGGAAAAGTGCCCATTCTAGCAAAGCCGGCGCCGCCGCCAGAGGGCCGATCGCCGCGCCCGGCTCAGCGCCCGGCGCGCGACTCGCGGATATAGAAGCGCGCCTTCTCGGCCTTGCTGGTGCAGCCCTCGTAGGCTTCGAACTGCTGCTGGGTCTTGGCCCCGGTGAGCAGGGTCAGGGCCTTCGAGTAGCTGACGGTGCCGGCGAAGCCTTCGGCCTTGGCCAGGTCGAGTTCCTTCCAGGCCGCGTCCAGCTGGTCGGCGCAGTTCTCCCGGTAGGCGGTCTTGCCAGCGCAGCCGGCCAGGGTCAGGGCAAGGACGGGCAGAACGATCCAGGTTTTCATCGAACGATCTCCGGACAGGGAAAGGGCCGCGCATCGCCGCGACGCACTTGGCGGCGGCCGGGCGACACGCGTATCGTTTTCGCTTCGTCACGCAGTATTGGCAAGGGGTTGCAGATGAGCAAACAGGTCGCCCTGGTATTGGGCTCCGGCGGTGCGCGCGGCTACGCGCACATCGGCGTGATCGAGGAACTCGAGGCGCGCGGCTATGAGATCACCTGCATCGCCGGTTGTTCCATGGGCTCGGTGATCGGCGGCATCTACGCCGCCGGCAAGCTGCGCGAGTACCGCGAGTGGGTGGAAAGCCTGGATTACCTCGACGTGCTGCGCCTGCTCGACGTCAGCTTCCGCCTCGGCGCAATCCGCGGCGAGCGGGTGTTCGGCAAGATCCACGAGATCCTCGGCGAGGTGAACATCGAGGACCTGTCGATCCCCTACACGGCGGTTGCCACCGACCTCACCAACCAGCAGGAAATCTGGTTCCAGGAAGGCTGCCTGCACCAGGCCATGCGCGCCTCGGCGGCGATCCCCAGCCTGTTCACCCCGGTCATGCAGGGCAGCCGCATGCTGGTCGACGGCGGCCTGCTCAACCCGTTGCCGATCGTGCCGGTGGTGTCGGCCCACAGCGACCTGATCATCGCGGTCAACCTCAACGCCACCAACCAGAAGCAATACCACCTGCCGGTGATCGAGCGTCCGGCCGCGCTCAAGGGGCGCTTCGACAGCATGATCGAGAGCCTCGGCCACAAACTCTCGTTCTTCCGCCGCCACGGCGACGACAATACCCCGCCGGAGCTGAGCGCCGACGCCCTGCTCCATCCGGTTCCGGCGGAATCCGAGGAGCCCGCCGAGCCGCAACTGCAACAGCCGGCCGCGGCGCCGCAAGGCAAGGACTCGCCGAAGTCGGCCAGCGGCACCACGGTGGTGGAAAGCAGCGGTCCGGCATCACTGCTGGAACTGGTCAACCAGAGCTTCGAGGTGATGCAGACCTCGCTGGCGCAGTACAAGATCGCCGGCTACCCGCCGGACATCCTGATCAACGTGCCGAAGCGGGTCTGCCGCTTCTTCGAGTTCTACAAGGCGCCGGAGCTGATCGCCCTCGGCCGGCAGATCGCCAGCGACACCCTGGACCGCTACGAGGAAGACAACGCCTGAGCCTCAGCGGCTGAACTCGAGGACCTCGTAGCCGCCGCGCCGTTCCGGGAACAGCAGGAGGAAGCCGCCGGCGTGCGGGCGCAGCAGCGCGACCACGTCGGACTCAGCCGGCGCGCCGTGGGCCAGGCCACTGAAGGCCACCTGGGGCTCGTCGTTGACCGTGGCGCCGCCGAGGAACACGTAGCGCTGCGTGCCTTCGCGGAACAGGTAGCCGCTGACCCGCTGCGAACCGCTGGTCTTCTCCAGGAACAGGCCGCGGTCGGTACGCCGGATGCGGCACTGGAAGTTCGGATAGCGATAGATGCCGTACTGGTCGGCCTGGGTCGAGCGGCACTTCCAGTCGCCCAGCAGGCCTTTCTCGTCGACGGCGACGACGGGCTGCGCCAGGCTGAGTTCCAGTTGCTCCAGTTCCGGCAGGAATTCCTCGAAGGCACTGTCGTAGTAGCGCTTGTTGATGGCCTCGGCGTCCTGCTCGACGGCCAGCACGCTGCGCTGCTGCTGGTCGCTGGTATAGCCACGCCAGTCCGGCTCGGCGGCGCCGGCGTGCGCGCAGGCGGCGAGAACGGTGAGGCAGGCGAAGACACGGGAAACGGGAATCGGGCGGGACATGGCGACCATCCTGGCGAGTGGACCGGCGCATCCGGCGCCGGCAAGCGGTAGCCGCAGAACATAGCGCAGCGGCGCCGGGAATTCGAGCGCCACCACGACGGGCGGCGGTTTCAGAAGATCGACCAGCCGATCCGCTCGCTGAGTTTCTCCAGCGCGGCGATACCCGCCAGCGAATTGCCCGCGGCGTTCAGCTCCGGCGACCAGACGCAGACCGTGAAGCGCCCCGGCACCACCGCGATGATGCCGCCGCCGACGCCGCTCTTGCCCGGCAGGCCGACCCGGTAGGCAAAGTTGCCGGCCTCGTCGTAGAGCCCGCTGGTGGCCATGATCGCGTTGACCTGCTTGGTCTGCCGCTCGTTGAGCACCTGCTCGCCGCTGTGCTTGCAGAAGCCCTTGTCGGCGAGGAAGCAGAACGCCCGCGCCAGGTCGACGCAGCTCATGCGCAACGCGCAATGATGGAAATAGCTGAGCAGCACCGCCTCGACGTCGTTGTGGAAGTTGCCGAACGATTTCATCAGGTAGGCCGCCGCCGCGTTGCGCGAGCGGTGCTGGTACTCCGAGCGCGCCACCACCGAGTCCGACACCACTTCCGGGTTGCCGCACAGGCGCCGGACGAAATCGCGCATCGATTGCGCCGGCGCGGCGAAACGCGACTGGTTGATGTCGCAGATCACCAGGGCGCCGGCATTGATGAACGGATTGCGCGGCTTGCCGCGCTCGAACTCCAGCTGCACCAGGGAGTTGAAAGGCTGGCCGGAGGGCTCGTGGCCGAGGCGTTGCCAGATGTCCTCGCCGGAATGCTGGATCGCCTGGACCAGGCTGAACACCTTGGAAATGCTCTGGATGGAAAACGGCCGCAGGGCGTCGCCGGCATGGAACAGCTCGCCGTCGCGGCTGTACACGGCGATCCCCAGTTGGTTCGGCTCGACGCCGGCGAGCGCGGGAATGTAGTCGGCGACCTTGCCGCGCCCGATCAGCGGGCGGACTTCATCGAGAATCTCGTTCAACAGTTGCTGCATGATGACCTTCGTCGTGACACCGGGGCGCCGACCCGGCGCATCCGGGCCAGCGCGAATGCGCGGCATCATAGGCGATGAACGCGCGGGAGGCATGCCCCTCGCGCAGAATTGCGCTGCGCGTCAGCTGTCGCGCAGGCGATAGCCGACGCCCGCCTCGGTCACCAGGAAGCGCGGGCTGGCCGGATCGTCGCCGAGTTTCTGCCGCAGGTGGCCGACCACGACCCGCAGGTAATGGGTGTCTTCGACGTGGGTCGGGCCCCAGATATCCTTGAGCAGTTGCTGCTGGGTCACTACCCGTCCGAGATGGCGTGCCAGCGCGGCGAGCACCGCGTACTCCTTGCGCGTCAGCGCCACTTCCGCACCCTCCAGGGTGACCCGGCGATAGGCGAAGTCCACCTGCAACGGGCCGACCGCCACCGCCGCCTCCGGGCTTTCGCCCTGCGCCGCCTGGCGCAGCAGGACGCGCACGCGGGCGAGGAACTCCTGGATGCCGAACGGCTTGGTCACGTAGTCGTTGGCGCCACCGTCCAGGGCCAGCACCTTCTCGCCCTCGCTGGCGCGCACCGACAGCACCAGCACCGGCACCTGCGACCATTCGCGCAGGTCGCGGAGGATGTCCTGGCCGTCGCGGTCCGGCAGGCCGAGGTCGAGCACCACCAGGTCCGGCCGGTTCAGCGCGGCCTGGGCCAGCCCCTCTTCGCCGGTGCCGGCCTCGAGTACCCGGTAGCCCTGGGCATTGAGGCTGATACGGAGGAACTTGCGGATCTGCGGTTCGTCGTCGATCAGCAGGATGCTGTTCTGCAATTGGGTCATGGCACTCGGCACGGCAGGTGAACACGGCGACGAGCCAGCGGCGGCGTCGCGGAAACGGCAGGAATAGCGCGAGCGCGGGCGCCAGGCAAGTGCGCCGGGCTCATTCGTCGCCCTCCAGTTGCCCGAGGTCCGGCTGCGGATGCAGCGGCAGGTGCAGGACCAGCGTGGTGCCGCGACCGTCGAGGCCTTCGCCGACGCTGATGCGCCCGCCGTGGGCGCCGATCATGCCCTGGCAGATCGCCAGGCCCAGGCCGGTGCCCTGGCCACCGCGGTCGCCACGGGCAGCGGTGTAGAACATGTCGAAGATCTTCTCCCGCTCGGCCTCGGGAATCCCCGGCCCCTCGTCGCTCACCGCGAAACGCAGCTCGGCGGCATCCTGGCTGACCTCGATGCGCAACCGGCCGTGGCTCGGCGAGAAGCGCGCGGCATTTTCCAGCACGTTGATCAGCGCCTGTTCGATCAGCGCCGCATGCACGTAGAGCAACGGCAGGTCGTTGGCCACGATCGCCTGCACCCGGTACGGCGCCAGCACCGCACGCAGGCGGTTCAGCGCGCTGCCGACGATGTCGCCCGGCGCCACCCAGTCGCGCGCCAGCTTCAGGCCACCGTGGCCGAGACGGGTCATGTCGAGCAGGTTCTGGATATAGCGGTCCAGTCGCTCGGCCTCGTCGCGGGTGCTTTCCAGCAGTTCGCGACGATCCGCCGGCGGGATCGCCTCGCCCAGCGCCAGCAGGCTGTCGATGGAACCGCGCATGGCCGTCAGCGGCGTGCGCAGGTCGTGGGACACCGAGGCGAGCAAGGCGCTGCGCAGTTGCTCGGTTTCGCCGTGCAGGCGCGCGGCCTCCAGGTCCTCGGCCAGGCGAGCCCGCGCCAGGGCCTGGGCCAGGGGCTGGCCGAGGGCGGCGAGCAGGCGCCGGCGCTGCGGGCTCAGCGGCTGGCCGTCCAGCGGCGCGACGCCGAGCAGTGCCAGCGGCCCCTCTTCCGCCGACAGCGGCCACCACCACCAGCGTCCTCCGGGCAGCGTGCCAGTACCGAGGCCGGCCGGCTGGTCGTGGGCCCAGGCCCAGTCGGCGGCGACCCGTTCCTGGTCGGCGAGTTGCCGCTGCACGCCGGCCTCGGTCTTCCACTCGCCATTGACCTGACCGAGCAGGCAGACCTCGACGTCCTTCCAGTCGTCGAACTGCTGGGCGGCGGCGGCCAGCACCGCCTGGCGGTCGGTGGCGGCGGTGAGCTTGCGCGACAGCTCCAGCAGCAGGCTGGTTTCCTCCTGGGTATCACGCAGCGCCTCCAGCTGGCGCCGCTGGCGTGCCGCCAGGTTGCCGGTGAGGCCGGCCATGAACAGGAAGAACGCCAGGCTCAGCAGGTCTTCATGGCGATGGATGGCGAAGGAAAAATGCGGTGGGATGAACAGGAAGTCATAGGCCAGGAACGACGCCACCGCGCACAGCAGTGCCGGCATCAGGCTGCTGCGCACTGCCACCAGCAGCACCGCCATCAGGAACACCAGGGAGATGTTCGGCAGCTCCAGCAGGTGCGCCACGATCCAGGCCAGGCCGCTGGCCAGGGCGGTCGCCAGCAGCGCCAGCAGATAGTCGTTCCACACCACCGGATAGCGTGGCCGCGGTTCCGCCGGGCGCAGGTCGGCCTCGCTGTCCAGGGCGCTGATCTCCAGGCCCTGGCCGTCGCGCAGCAGGCGCCCGGCGAGACCACCGCCGAAGGCCCGGCGGTACCAGCGGCGCCGCGACTGGCCAACCAGGACCAGGCTGGCGCGGCGCTCGCGGGCATGTTGCAGGAGGGTCCGCGCCACCTCGCCGGCGCGCAGCACGACGATCTCGCCGCCGAGCCGCTCGGCCAGTTGCTGCGCACCCTGCAGGCGCATCCGCGCGTGCTCGCCGCGCAAGCCGCCGGTATCGACGTGTACCACGCTCCAGGGCAGGTGCCGACGTTCGGCGACCCGGCAGGCGTGGCGCACCAGGCGTTCGGCCTGTTCGTCACCGTCGATGCCCACCAGCAGCCGCCCGCGCAACGCCGGCGCTTCCTCGCCGCGCTGGCGGTAGCGGTGGTTGAGGTCGGCGTCGACCCGCGCGGCGGCGGTCTGCATCGCCAGTTCACGCAGCGCGGTGAGGTTGGTCTGCGAGAAGAACGCGTCGATCGCCGCCCGCGCCTGTTCCGGCACGTAGACCTTGCCCTCGCGCAGGCGCTCCAGCAGCTCGCGCGGCGGCAGGTCGATGAGGACGATCTCGTAGGCCTCCTGCAACACCCAGTCCGGCACCGTCTCGCGGACCTGCACGCCGGTGATGTCGCGGACCTGGTCGTTGAGGCTCTCCAGGTGCTGGACGTTGACCGTTGTGTAGACGTCGATTCCCGCCGCCAGCAACTCCTGGATGTCCTGCCAGCGCTTGGCGTGGCGGCTGCCGGGAACGTTGCTGTGGGCCAGTTCGTCGACCAGGGCCAGCGCCGGCGGGTCGGCGAGGAGACCGTCGAGGTCCATTTCCTGCAGTTTCATCCCTCGATACTCGAGGCTGCGCAGCGGCTGCTGCGGCACGCCTGCGAGGAGGGACTCGGTTTCCGCCCGCGAGTGGGTCTCGACCACCCCGGCGCGCAGTTTCACGCCCTGGCGCAACTGGGCCTGGGCGGCCTGCAGCATGGCGAAGGTCTTGCCCACCCCCGGCGCCGCGCCGAGAAAGACTTTCAGGCGGCCGCGCCCGTCAGCGGGCAGGTCGGCCAGCAGCGCGTCGGCGCGTGCGGTGTCGGTCATGGATCGGTCGTACTCCGTTGCTCTGCGCCGCGCGGGGCGGACGATCGCCGGCGATCATCCGCCGATGCGGCGATATTGCAAGCCCTTGCGTGGGTCTCTGGGGAAACCTAGCGCTTCAACCCCGTCAGCGCCATGTTCAGCGCCAGCACGTTGACCACCGCCGGCCCCACCAGCGGCCGCTCGGTGTGGCTTTCCACCAGGTCTTCCACCAGCCGCAGCGGCAGCCCGCGCGCCGTGGCCACCCGCAGCGCCTGGTAACGCGCGGCCTGCGGCGGCAGCTGCGGATCGAGTCCGCTACCGGAGGTAGTGACCAGCGCCAGCGGCACCGGCCCCTGGTCGGCGATACGCTCCTGGGCGGCGTCCCTGGCGATGCGCTCGGCCAGTGCCGGGTTGCTCGGCGCCAGGTTGCTCGCGGCACTGGAAACGGTGGCGTAGTCGCCCGCCGAAGGCCGCGAATGGAACCACTCCTCGCCGTCGAACTTCTGCGCGATCAGCCGCGAGCCGAGCACCTTGCCCTCGGCGTCGCGCAGCAGGCTGCCATTGGCCTGCTCGGGGAACGCCAGTTGGGCGATACCGGTGACCAGCAGCGGATAGGCCACGCCGGTGACCAGGCTCAGCACCAGCAGTGACGCCAGTGCCGGACGGAGTTGCTTGAACATGTGCAGATCCTCTCTTCAGTCCCAGGCCCTCGCCCGACGGCGAGGGCCGTTGTTCATGCCAGGCCGACGGCGGTCAGCAGCAGGTCGATCGCCTTGATCCCGAGGAACGGCGCCACCAGGCCGCCGACGCCATAGATCAGCAGGTTGCGCTGCAGCAGTTGCGAAGCGTCCGCCGCCTGCACCCGCACGCCGCGCAAGGCCAGTGGGATCAACGCGACGATGATCAGCGCGTTGAACACGATGGCCGACAGGATCGCGCTCTGCGGGCTTTGCAGGCGCATCACGTTGAGCACGTCGAGCTGCGGGTAGATGCCGACGAACAGCGCCGGCAGGATGGCGAAGTACTTGGCCACGTCGTTGGCGATGGAGAAGGTGGTCAGCGCGCCGCGGGTGACCAGCAACTCCTTGCCCACCTGGACCACGTCGAGCAGCTTGGTCGGGTCGCTGTCCAGGTCGACCAGGTTGGCCGCCTCGCGGGCGGCCTGGGTGCCGTCGTTCATGGCCATGCCGACGTCGGCCTGAGCCAGCGCCGGGGCGTCGTTGGCACCGTCGCCGCACATCGCCACCAGGCGACCTTCGCCCTGCTCCTGGCGAATCCGCGCCAGTTTCTTCTCCGGGGTAGCCTCGGCGATCACGTCGTCGACCCCAGCCTCGGCGGCGATGGCAGCGGCGGTCAGCGGGTTGTCGCCGGTCACCATCACGGTGCGGATGCCCAGCCGGCGCAGTTCGGCGAAGCGCTCGCGAATGCCCGGCTTGACCACGTCCTTCAGGTGAATGGCGCCGAGCAGCCGGCCGTTGGCTACCACCAGCAGCGGGGTGCCGCCGCTCTGGGCGATCTTGTCCACCTCTCGCGAAAGCACCTCGGGCATCTTCTCCCGCGGCAGGTCGATGAAGCGCAGCGCCGCATCCACCGCCCCCTTGCGGTACACCTGACCGTTCCAGTCGACCCCGGACAAGCGGGTTTCCGCGCTGAAGGCGATCGGCGTCAGCTCCTCGCGGCGCGGCTCCTCGATCGGATGCAGGATGCGCAGGTATTCGACGATCGACTTGCCTTCCGGCGTGTCATCGGCCAGCGAGGCCAGCAACGCGCCCTCGGCCAGTTCCTTGCCGCTCACCCCCGGCGCGGCGTACAGCGCGCTGCAGCGGCGGTTGCCGAAGGTGATGGTGCCGGTCTTGTCGAGCAGCAGCACGTGGACGTCGCCGGCCGCCTCCACCGCGCGACCGGACTTGGCGATCACGTTCAGGCGCACCAGGCGGTCCATGCCGGCGATGCCGATGGCCGAGAGCAGGCCGCCGATGGTGGTCGGGATCAGCGTCACCAGCAGCGCCACCAGGAACACCAGCGGCAGGTTGCCGCCGGCGAACAGGGCGAACGGCTTGAGGGTCACCACCACCAGCAGGAAGATCAGGGTCAGGCCGATCAGCAGGATGTCCAGCGCTACTTCGTTGGGGGTCTTCTGCCGCTTGGCGCCTTCCACCAGGGCGATCATCCGGTCCAGGGTCGACTCGCCCGGGTTGGCGCCGATCCGCACCAGCAGCCAGTCGGACACCACCTGGGTGTTGCCGGTCACCGCCGAGCGGTCGCCGCCGGACTCGCGGATCACCGGCGCCGATTCACCGGTGATGGCGGCCTCGTTGACCGCCGCCACGCCTTCGATGACTTCGCCGTCGCCGGGAATCATCTCGCCGGCCTGGACCCGTACCACGTCGCCCTTGCGCAGGCTGCTGGCAGCGACGCTCTCGAAACTGCCGTCGGCGCGCCGCTTATTGGCGGAGAGGCCCTGGCTGCCGGCCTTGAGACTGTCCGCGCGGGCCTTGCCACGCCCCTCGGCGAGCGCTTCGGCGAAATTCGCGAAGAGCACGGTGAACCACAGCCAGAGGGCGATCTGCAGCGCCACCGAGGTCGGCACCGCCTGGTCGGGGACGAAGCACAGCAAGGTGGTGAGCACGGCGGTCAGTTCGACCACCAGCATCACCGGCGAGCGCAGCAACTGGCGCGGGTCGAGCTTGACGAAGGCTTGCAGCAGCGCCGGCCGCCACAAGGCGGCGAGGCTGGTGGACGCGTTGTTGCGACGTTCGAGCGATTTGTGCAAGGCGTTCTTGGACGCCTGGGTCTGAGCGTTCATGTGCGATTCCTTCAGAAGCCGAGGCTCAGTTGTTCAGCGATCGGGCCGAGGGCCAGGGTCGGCAGGAAGGTCAGGCCGCCGACCAGCAGGATGGTCACGGTGAGCAGGCTGACGAACAGCGGACCATGGGTCGGAAAACTGTTCGGCCCCACCGGGCTGGCCTTCTTCGCCGCCAGGCTGCCAGCGATGGCGAGGATCGGCAGGATGTAGCCGAAGCGGCCGATGAGCATGGCCAGGCCGATCATCAGGTTGTGGAACGGCGTATTGGCACCGAAACCGGCAAACGCCGAGCCGTTGTTGGCGCTCCCCGAGGTGTAGGCGTAGAGCAGTTGGCTGAAACCGTGCGGGCCGGGGTTGGTCACCGCCGAGGCCGGTCCCGGCAGGCTGGCGGCGATGGCGCCGAGCACCAGCACGCCGACAGGCATCACCAGCAGGGTGAAGACCAGCAGGCGGACCTCCTTCGCCTCGAGCTTCTTGCCCAGGTACTCCGGCGTCCGCCCGACCATCAGGCCGGCGAGGAACACCGCGATCAGGACGAACAGCAGCATGCCGTAGAGGCCGGCGCCGACGCCGCCGAAGATCACCTCGCCGAGCATCATGTTCAGCAGCGGCAGCATGCCGCCCAGGGGGCTCAGGCTGTCGTGCATGGCGTTCACCGAGCCGTTCGAGGCGGCGGTGGTGGTGATCGCCCAGAGCATGCTGGCGGCGGTGCCGAAGCGACTCTCCTTGCCCTCCATCGGCGCGCCCTGCTCGACCGGCAACTGCGCCAGCGCCGGGTTCGGCTGGTATTCGGCCCACAGCGACAGGCCCAGGCCGAGGCAGAACAGCAGCAGCATGCAGCCGAGGATCGCGCGGCTCTGGCGCAGGTCCTTCACGTAATGGCCGAAGGTGAATACCAGCGCCGCCGGGATCAGGATGATCGAGGCCACTTCGAACAGGTTGCTCCAGGCGCTCGGGTTCTCGAACGGATGAGTCGAGTTGACGCCGAAGAAGCCGCCGCCGTTGGTGCCCAGCTGCTTGATGGCGATCTGGCTGGCCGCCGGGCCGAGCGGGATGGTCTGCTCGGCGCCTTGCAAGGTGGTGGCATGGACGTAGTCGAAGAAGGTCTGCGGCACGCCCTGCCAGACCAGCAGCAACGCCAGCAGCAGGCACAGCGGCAGCAGCACGTAGAGGGTGCCGCGGGTCAGGTCGACCCAGAAGTTGCCCAGCTGTCGTGTGGAGCGGCGGCTGATGCCGCGCGCCAGGGCCACCAGCACGCAGAGGCCGACCGCCGCGCTGACGAAGTTCTGCACCGTAAGGCCGACCATCTGGCTGAAGTAGCTCAGCGAGGCCTCGCCGCTGTAGGCCTGCCAGTTGGTGTTGGTGACGAAACTGACCGCGGTGTTGAACGCCAGGGTCCATTCCAGGCCCGGCAGGTGCTGCGGGTTCAGCGGCAGGCTGCCCTGCAGCATGAGGATCGAGAACAGCAGGACCAGGCCGGCCAGGTTGAATGCCAGCAGCGCCAGGGTGTAGGTCTTCCAGTCCTGCTCGCTCGCCGGATCGACGCCGAACAGGCGATAGCAGACGCGCTCCAGTGGCGCCAGCGGCGCGCTGAGGAGATTGCGTTGGCCTTCCATCACCTTGAAGCAGTAGCGCCCGAGGAACGGTGCAGGCACCAGGACCAGGGCGAAAAAGGCCAGGATCAAGAGAATCTCGTGGCTGTTCATGTGCCCTCCCCTAGGCACGGTCGGCGCGTAGCAGCGCCACCAGCAAATAGACGAACAGTCCCGTGGCCAGGGCCAGGGACAACCAATCCAGAACGGTCATGTGTGCGATCTCTCCTTCGAACGGCCTCTGCCGCTTGAGGGAAAGTCTCCGCAAAGGGGGCGTAAAGAAGCGATTCCGGGCCGCGCCGGACGGCATAAAGAAAGCGTAAAGAGTGGCGCGGACAGCGCCTGGGAGAGCAACCGGCCGGGGACTGCGCCACGGCCGGTGACAAGGCGAAGGATCGACGCTAGCCCTGGGCGGCGCGGATCATGTTGCGGGCGATCAGCAGTTGCTGGATCTGCGTGGTGCCCTCGTAGATGCGGAACAGTCGCACGTCGCGATAGAAGCGCTCGATCCCGTAGTCGCCGATATAGCCGGCGCCACCGAAGATCTGCACCGCGCGGTCGGCGACGCGGCCGCACATTTCCGAGGCGAACAGCTTGGCGCAGGAAGCCTCGGTACCGACATCGCGGCCTTCGTCGCGCTGCCGCGCGGCGTCGATGACCATGCAGCGCGCCGCGTAGGCTTCGGCCTTGCTGTCGGCGAGCATTGCCTGGATCAACTGGAACTCGGCGATCGGCTGGCCGAACTGCTTGCGTTCCAGGGCATAGCGCAACGCATCCTCGAGCATCCGCTCGGCGACCCCCACGCAGACCGCGGCGATGTGCAGGCGGCCCTTGTCGAGCACCTTCATCGCGGTCTTGAAGCCGACGCCCTCGACCCCGCCGATCAACTGGCTGGCAGGCACCCGGCAGTCGTCGAAGATCACGTCACAGGTATGCGCACCCTTCTGTCCCATCTTGCGATCCGGCTTGCCCAGGGACAGCCCGGGCGTACCGCGCTCGACGACGAAAGCGGAGATTCCGCCGGCGCCACGGATCGCCGGGTCGGTGCGCGCCATCACGGTGTAGATGCCGGCCTGCGGGGCGTTGGTGATGAAGCGCTTGGTACCGTTGAGCACGTAGTGCTGGCCGTCACGCACCGCCGTGGTCTTCAGCGAGGCGGCGTCGGAACCGGAGTCCGGTTCGGTGAGGCAGAACGAACTGAGCAGTTCGCCCGACGCCAGGCGCGGCAGGTAGCGCCGCTTCTGTTCTTCGGTGCCGTCGATGACGATGCCCTGGGAGCCGATGCCATTGTTGGTGCCCAGCAGCGAACGGAATGCCGGCGAGGTCCGCCCCAGTTCGAAGGCGATGCTCACCTCTTCCTCCATGGTCACCCCGAGGCCGCCGTAGGCCTCCGGGATCGACAGGCCGAACAGGCCCATCTCGCGCATGCGGGCGATGATCGCCTCGGGGATGCGGTCGGTTTCCGCCACTTCCTGCTCATGAGGCACCAGGCTTTCGCGGACGAACTGGCGGATGCTGTCCAGCAGCAGGTTCAGGGTTTCCGGATCACGAATCATGCTCACTCCAATAGGCCCTTAGGCCGGTTGCCATGATTCCGTCACCGGCCTCGGTCAGCGGGTGGCGGCCTCGATGTTGTGGACCATGTGCAGCAGGCGCGGGCCGATGTCGTCCTCCAGTTTCTCGCGCTTGAGGTGGAAACTCGGCCCGCCGCAGTTGAACGCCAGCAGCCCATGACTCTCGTGGTGCAAGGCCACGCCCACCGCGTTGACGTCGCGTTGCCACTCGCCGAGCGACAGGCAGAAGCCGTAGTCGGCATAGTCGCGGAAGGCCCGCTCCAGCCCCTTGCGCACTTCCGGCCAGTCTTCCGGGTGGCGCTTGCGGATGTGCCCGAGGATGAACTCCCGCTCGTCCTCCGGCATCGCCGCCAGGCAGGCCCGGCCGATCGCGCTGCGGTGCAGCGAGAGGTGGCTGCCGACCTGGCGACGCATGGTCAGGTTGGCCTCGCCATGCACCACGTCGAGGTAGACCATGCTCAGCCGGTCGCGGGCCGCCATGGCCACCGCGGCCTTGGCGTAGCCGGCCATCTCTTCCATCAACGGGCGGGCGAGCGCGCGAATCGACAGGTTCGAGAGCATCGCGTAGCCGAACGACATCACGCCCACTTCCAACTGGTACTTGCCGCTATGCGGCAGGTGACGCAGATAGCCCAGCCGGGTCAGGGTGTGGGTCAGACGCGACACCGTCGGCTTCGGCAGGCCGGTCTTCTTCGCCAGTTCCTGGTTGCCCAGCAGGCTTTCCCGTGGTGTGAAACAGCGCAGCAATTCCAACCCGCGGGCCAGCGCGGTGACGAACTGGCGGTCCTTGAGTTCCTCGTCTTTCTCCTGCATCGGGTCGATCAGCACAGCTTCGAAGGCGGACACTTCCGCTTCCGTACTGGCACCTTCCGCCGGACTCCGGCGCTCGTCGTTGCCGCGCATAGTAGGGACCTCTTTTTCAAAAAATCAATAAAACAAAATCATATTTCGCATAGCGAAACTAATAGAAGAACCCATGCACTTTCAACAACGAAAATAAAAACCTTTTAAAACAGTAAATTGTATAAGTAGATCGTCCGAAATCCGAGGCGAGTATTTACAACGCCACGGCTGGCGCTGATTATTTTCGATAAATCATGAAACTCTATTTCGCATAGCGAAATATCAATTCATCGGAGCTTCCATGTCCGCCGATCCTTCGCCCGTGGTCCTGCTCGAATTTCCCGCAGCCGATATCGCCCTGCTTCGCCTCAATCGTCCGCAAGCCAGGAACGCGCTGAACGACGAAGTGCGCCAGCGCCTCGCCAGCCACTTCCAGACGCTCGGCGCGGATCCGGCGATCCGCGTCATCGTGCTCACCGGCGACTCGCGCTGCTTTGCAGCTGGCGCCGATCTCCGCGATCTCTCGACGAGCACGGCGATCGGCCTGTACGGCCGCCACAGCGAGCGCTACTGGGAAGCCATCGCGCGCTGCCCGAAGCCGGTGATCGCCGCGGTCAACGGCTTCGCCCTGGGCGGCGGCTGCGAACTGGCGATGCATTGCGACCTGATCGTCGCCGGCGAGTCGGCACAGTTCGCCCAGCCGGAGATCAAGGTCGGGGTGATGCCGGGTGCCGGCGGCACCCAGCGCCTGGTACGGGCGGTGGGCAAGTTCCAGGCGCTGCGCATGCTGTTCACCGGCTGCCTGGTGAAGGCTCCGCAAGCGCTGGCCATGGGCCTGGTCAGCGAAGTGGTGGCGGACGAGTCGACGCTGGCGCGCGCCCTGGAACTGGCCACGGAGATCGCCCGCCTGCCCCCTCTGGCGCTGGCGCAGATCAAGGAGGTGGTCCTGGCCGGTGCCGACCTGCCGCTGGACAGTGCCCTGGCCCTGGAACGCAAGGCGTTCCAGTTGCTGTTCGACTCGCAGGACCAGAAGGAAGGCATGCACGCCTTCCTGGAGAAACGCCCGCCGAACTACCAGGGGAAATAGACGATGCCCGATATTCGTTGTATCGCCGTGGTCGGTACCGGTGCGATGGGCACCGGGATCGCCCAGATCGCCGCCCAGGCCGGCCTGACTGTGTGGCTGTTCGACAGCCGCGCCGAGGCCGCCGCCGAGGCACGCCAGCGCCTGCGGCAGACCTTCGAGGGCCTGTGCGGCAAAGGCAAGCTGAGCGCCGCCGACGCCGAGGCCGCGCAAAACCGGCTGCGGGTGGCGGAACGCCTGGAACAACTGGGCGACTGCGAACTGGTGGTGGAGGCCATCGTCGAGCGCCTGGAGGCCAAGCAGGAATTGCTGCGCCGGCTGGAAGCCATAGTCGCGCCGGAGACCATCCTCGCCAGCAATACCTCGTCGTTGTCGATCACCGCCATCGCCGCCGCCTGCGAGCGGCCGCAGCGGGTCGCCGGCTTTCACTTCTTCAACCCGGTGCCGCTGATGCGCGTGGTCGAGGTGGTCGACGGCCTGGCCAGCGCTCCGGAAGTCGGCGACGCCCTGCTCGCCCTCGCCGCGCGCCTGGGCCACCGCGGTGTACGGACCAAGGACAGCCCCGGCTTCATCGTCAACCATGCCGGCCGCGCCTATGGCACCGAGGCCCTGCGCATCCTCGGCGAAGGCGTCGCCGAATGCGCCGAGATCGACCGTGTGCTGCGCGAGTGCGCCGGCTTCCGCATGGGGCCGTTCGAACTGCTCGATCTTACCGGCCTCGACGTGTCGCACCCGGTGATGGAATCGATCTACCAGCAGTACTACCAGGAACCGCGCTACCGCCCGCACCCGCTGACCCGCCAGTTGCTCGCCGCCGGCCGTCTCGGGCGCAAGAGCGGCCAGGGTTTCTATCGCTACGTCGACGGCCAGCCGCAGGACAAGCCCGGTCCGCAACCGGTGCCGCAGGCCGCCGCCCGACCACCGGTGTGGCTGGGCTGCGAAAACGAGGACGACCGCCGCACGCTCGCCGAACTGCTGCATCGCCTCGGCGTCGAGCCGGAAACCGGCGAACGCCCTTCCGCCGCAGCGCTCTGCCTGCTGGCCGCCTGGGGCGAGGACCTGAGCAGCGCCGTGCAGCGCTTCGCCTGTCCCGCCGAGCGCAGCGTCGGCATCGACCTGCTCTGCGACCTCGAGCGCCGGCGCTGCCTGATGCTCTCGCCGCTGACCGCCCCGGCCATGCGCGACGCGGCACACGCGCTACTGGCTGGCGACGGCGTCGGGGTCACGGTGCTGCGCGACAGTCCCGGCTTCGTCGTCCAGCGGGTACTGGCGATGATCGTCAACCTCGCCTGCGACATCGCCCAGCAGGGCATTGCCAGCGTCGAGGATATCGACCAGGCGGTGCACCTCGGCCTCGGCTATCCCCACGGCCCGCTGGAATGGGGCGACCGCCTCGGCCCGCGGCGCCTGCTGAGCATTCTCCAGCGCTTGCAGGCGCTTACCGGTGACCCGCGCTACCGGCCCAGTCCCTGGCTGCGCCGACGAGCGCAACTGGGCATGTCCCTGCGCGCCGGCGAAACCGCCGCCGTAGACTGACGCATCGGCGACCTGGCGGCGCAGCGCCATGCGTCTCGCCGCCAGGCCAACGCGTTTTCCCCGAGCGACGCTTTCCGGGCTTGCAGCTGCCGAGGTATCCTGCGCGCAAATTCATCCGATGATTGGATGTTTCTTCCGTGACCATTCCCCTCAAGCGCTCCCTGGTGGACATCGCCCTGGAGCAGATCCGCCAGCGCATCGACGCCGGCCATTGGCCGCTCGGCCAGCGCCTGCCGCCGGAGCCGGAACTCGCCGAGCTGCTCGGCATGAGCCGCAACACCGTGCGCGAAGCGGTGCGCGTGCTGACCTTCTCCGGCGTGCTGGAAGTCCGCCAGGGCGACGGCACCTACGTGCGCGCCTGCGCCGATCCGCTGGAAACCATGCTGGTGCTGGCGCGCAGCGCGGTGCAGCACTCCCTGGAGGCACGCGGGATGATCGAGATCGAGGCGGCGCGCCTGGCTGCCGTTCGCCGCGACGACAGCGACCTGAGCGCATTGCGCGAGTATCTCGACGCATCGCGCCAGCGCTACGGCAGCGACGACCTGCAGGACTACATCGAGCACGACGTCCGCTTCCACCAACGGATGGTCGATGCCGCCCACAATCCGGTGCTCAGCGAACTCTACCGCTACTTCTCGCAGGTCATCCGGACCTCGCTGGAACGCACCATGGCCGACCCACAAAGGGCCCAGCCCTGCTTCGAGCTGCACCAGCAACTGCTCGATGCCATAGAACGCGGAGACCCGGACGCTGCCGCCGCGGCCAACCGCGCACTGCTGATCTGAACCCGGGACAGACCCATGACTCACGCCTTGAATGCCCGGCCGGGAGCGCACCCCGGCCATCCTCCGGAAGAACTGCTGATCGATGCCGAAGTCGACGACGAACCAGCCCCGCCGGCGCCGCCGCTACGCCCCTGGCTGCTCCTGCTGGGCCTGGTGCTGGTGGCGCTGAACCTGCGCCCGGCGCTGTCCAGCCTCGCCCCCCTGCTCAACCAGGTACGCGACGATACCGGCCTCTCGGCCGCCGCCGCCGGCCTGCTGACCACCGCGCCGGTACTCTGCCTGGGGTTGTTCGCGCCGCTCGCGCCGCGCCTGGCCCGGCGTATCGGCGCCGAACGCAGCGTGCTGCTGATCCTCTTCTGCCTGGCCGGCGGCATCGTCCTGCGCAGCCTGTTCCCGGTGTTCGGCCTGTTCGCCGGCAGCGTCCTGGCCGGCGCCAGCATCGGCATCATCGGCGTGCTCCTGCCGGGCATCGTCAAACGCGACTTCCCGCGCCAGGCCGGGGTGATGACCGGGGTCTACACCATGGCCCTGTGCCTGGGGGCCGCGCTCGCCGCCGGCGCCACCGCGCCGCTGGAGAAGCTCTTCGGCAACTGGGAACTGGCGCTGGCGTTCTGGTCGCTGCCGGCGATCCTCGCCGCCGCCTTCTGGCTGCCGCAGACCCGCCAGGGCCAGCACGCCCATCGCCAGGCCTTCCGTGTCGTCGGCCTGTGGCGCGACCCGCTGGCCTGGCAGGTCACGCTGTACATGGGCCTGCAATCGTCCCTGGCCTACATCGTCTTCGGTTGGCTGCCGTCGATCCTGATCGACCGCGGCATGACTGCGGTGGAAGCCGGCCTGGTGCTGTCCGGCTCGGTGATGCTGCAACTGATCACCGCCCTGCTCGCGCCCTGGCTCGCCGCTCGCGCCAGGGACCAGCGCCTGGCGGTGGTGCTGGTGATGGCTACCACCCTCGCCGGCCTGCTCGGCTTCCTCTATGCGCCGCTGCCGACCATCTGGGGCTGGGCGGTCCTGCTCGGCCTCGGCCAGGGCGGCACCTTCAGCATCGCCCTGGCGCTGATCGTCCTGCGCTCGCGCGACGCCCACGTCGCCTCGCATCTGTCGGGCATGGCCCAGGGCGTCGGCTACACCCTGGCGGCCATGGGACCGTTCATGGTCGGCGTGGTCCACGACCTGACCGGCGGCTGGAACGCGGTCGGCTATATCTTCATCGGCGTCGCCATCGCCGCTACCCTGTTCGGCCTCGGCGCCGGGCGCAGCCAGTACGTGGCGGCCCGCAGCGAACACCTGTAGCCCCGCAGACGCAAAAAGCCCCGCATCGCGGGGCTTTTTCTCCTTCGTCACTCAGGCATCCGGGCCGCGCCCTTCGCCGGGCGGCGTCCGCGGCGTGCTGGCGATCCAGTCGCTGAGCAGGTTGTAGGCCACTGCCAGCAGGATCGGGCCGAGGAACAGGCCCATGAAGCCGAACGCCAGCAGGCCGCCGAACACCCCGAGCAGCACCACCACCAGCGGCAGGTTGCCGCCACGGCTGATCAGGTAGGGTTTGAGGATGTTGTCCACCCCGCTGATGATGAAGAAGCCCCACAGGCCGAGGAACACCCCGTGGCCATAGTCGCCCTTGAAGAACAGCCAGGCGGTGGCCGGGCCCCAGACCAGCGGCGGGACCATCAGCAGGCTGCAGGCGAAGGTCAGCAGGCCGAGCAGCATGGCTCCCGGTACGCCGGCGATCGTGAAGCCGATCCAGGCCAGCAGGGCTTGCGCCGCGGCGGTGCCGATCACCCCGTTGACCACCCGCTGTACGGTGCCGGCGACAAGGTCGCGATAGTGCTCCGCGCGGTTGCCGATCAGGCGTTCCAGGGCACGGTGGACGATGGACTCCAGGCGCGGCCCGTCGCGGTAGAAGAAGAAGATCAGGATCAGACTGAGGACCAGTTCCAGGATCCCTCCACCGATCTTCGCGCTGCGCGCCAGCAGCCAGTTGCCGACCTCGCCGACATAGGGCTTGAGCACGTAGAAGAACGCCACGCCCTGTTGGTCGATGGAGTTCCACCAGCCGATCAGGCGGTCGCCGATCAGCGGAACGCCGGCCATCCACGAAGGCGGCGGCGGCAGGCCCTCGACCTGGAGATTCTTCAATAGCTCCATCAGCGAACGAACGTTGTCCGCCAGGCCGAAGCCGAGCCAGATCAGCGGCAACGCCACCAGGACGATCCAGCCCAGGGTCAGCAGGCCCGCCGCCAGCGACTCGCGGCCACCGAGCAGGCGCGTGAGCATACGCATCAGCGGCCAACTGGCGAAAGCCAGCACCGCGGCCCAGAACAGCGCCGACCAGAATGGCGCCAGCACCCAGAGACTGGCACCGAGCAGGCCGAACAACAGCACGCGAAGCAACAGCCGATCGTTATCGAACATCAAGGCAGGCCTTCCTCAAAGGGGGATACACCGATAGACAGCGCTCGGCGTGCGCCGTTTCCAGCCGGAGCGTGGGGCGCGGGGGAAAGGCAGTCTACTCTGGCGGGCGGCCTTGCCGAAGGCATTTTCACCATCGCCCGGGCCCGCAGGCCCGGGCGAACGCGTTCAACGCAGCCAGTTGAGGTGCAGGCCCTCGACCTCCGACTGGCCCAGCTCCATGCGGCTGTTCAGCACGCCCTGCCCGCGCAGGGCGTCGCGCCACTCCTGGGCGTGCTTGCCGGACAGCTCGACCCGCACCCCGGTATCCAGGCGCAGGGTCCGCACCAGCAACTCCAGCCAGGAGCCGGCCGGCTCCGCCGGCACATGGCTGAGGGTCAGTTCGCCGTTGGCCTTGAGCAGGCGCAGCAGGGTCGCCGGGCTCGGCAGCAGTTCCCCCAGCGGCGCATCGGCCTTGAGTTCCTCGGCCTGCAGGTAGGCGCGGCGATTGCCGCGGGTGATCGAGTAGACCGCCACCAGGCTGTTCTCCTGTGGCGCCGCCAGGCGCACCAGCAGGTAGGCCTGCTGCTCGTCCGGGCCGTACAGCTTGGCATTGCCGAACACGGCGTTGGCCAGCAGGCTGCTGGAGCCGCAGTCGCGCCGCTCGCACCAGAACAACGGCGTGGCGTCGGCCTTGAGCAGCGCGGTGCGCGCCGCGGCGAACGCCTCCTGGCTGCTGTGCTCGGGCGGCAAGCGGTAGGTCAGCGCGGTCAGCTCGCCTTCGGCGCGCACCTCGCCCTCCATGCGCAGGCGACCGCTGATGCGGCTGATCGCCCCTAGCGGGTAGATCCGCTCCTCGCTCGGCGCCTGGCGGAAGTCGACGATCTCGGCGCGCGGGAAGCGCGGCAGGACGTCCAGGTCATGGCTGCCGGGAAGGTCGGCGGCCAGCGCCGAAAAGCTGAAAACGCCCAGGGATAGCAACAGGAACCCTCGCATACCGGCCCTCAACGGGTCAGCATCGACTGGGCGGTACGGATGGCGTCGTCGCCCTCCTTCTCCCGCCGCGGCACCAGCAGTCCGCGCTGCACCGCGGGACGCGCCTCGATGGCGGCGATCCAGCGCTGCAGGTTGTCCAGCCCGTCGACGGCGACACCGGACCAGTCGTGGATGCGCACCCAGGGATAGGTGGCGATGTCGGCAATGCTGTAGTCGCCGGCGAGGTACTCGGCCTCGCCCAGGCGACCGTCGAGAACTTCGTAGAGGCGCCGGGTCTCATGCTGGTAGCGGTCGATGGCGCCCTGCAACTTCTCCGGGAAATAACGGAAGAACACGTTGGCCTGCCCCTGCATCGGGCCGACCCCGCCCATCTGGAACATCAGCCACTGGATCACCCGCGAGCGGCCCTTGACGTCGGCGGGCATCAGTTGCCCGGTCTTCTCGGCGAGGTAGATGAGGATCGCGCCCGACTCGAAGACGGCGAAGTCGTCGTTGTCGCGGTCGACGATGGCCGGGATGCGGCCGTTGGGATTGATCCTGAGGAATTCCGGAGCCTTCTGCTCCTTCTTGTCGAACGACAGCGCGTGCACCCTGTAGGGCAGGCCCATTTCCTCGAGGGCGATGGAAACCTTGTGGCCGTTCGGCGTGGCGGCGGTGTAGAGATCGATCATGCGGTGACTCTCCGTAACGATCCGTCCAGCCTTACGGCTGGACCCGGAATAGTCAAGGAAACAACGGCAAGCCGGTGTTTCAGCGCGCGAAGAAGGCCGCGAAGACCCTGGCCACCGCCTGCGCCCCGGCCTCGTCGTCCAGATGCAGGTGATGCCCGCCCGGCAGGTGGTGCCGCTCGAACGGCAGGGTCTCCAGCAGCGCCCGCATGCGCGGCTCCACCGCCAGCATGCCCTGTTCGGCCAGTACCAGGCTGACCGGGCATTCCACGCTGCGCACGAAGTTCAGCGCGTGGGCCTGGGTCAGGCGCAGCGGCGACGGTAGGGTCAGGCGCGCGTCGGTGCGCCAGGTATAGCCGCCGGGCACCGGTTCCAGGCCGCGCTGGGCAAGCAGTTCGGCGGCCTCCCGGGAGATCTCGCCGACCCCGCGCATCCGCGCTTCCACGGCTTTTTCCAGCTCGGCATAGACCGGCTTGCGCTTGTGGCGTAGCGCCAGTTGCGCCTTCAGCGCTTCGCCGAGCTTCTGCGGCGCCTTGTCGGCTTCGCCAGTGTAGGGAATCAGGCCATCGATCAACGCCAGCCGCTCGATGCGCTCGGGCAAGGCCCCGGCGAGCAGCACCGAGACGATGGCGCCCATCGAGTGCCCCAACAGGGAAAACCGCTCCCAGCCCAGTTGCTCGGCCACCATCAGCACGTCCAGCGCGTAGTCCCAGAGCAGGTAGCTGGCACCCTCGGCACGATGCGCGGAATGCCCGTGGCCGGCGAAGTCGAGGGCGACGATACGCAGCCCGGCGAGCTTCGGCGCCAGGCGCGAGAAGCTCATGGCGTTGTCCAGCCAGCCATGCAGGGCGATCACCGGCTTGCCGTCCGGCGGACCGAACAGATGCGCGGCCAGTTCGATGTGCGGCAGGCTGATGCGTACTTCCTCGACCTGCAGGCTCATGCCGAACGCTCCTCGGTCGCCCGCGACCAGCGATCGAACACGCCTTTCAGCAGTTCGGCGGTTTCCCGCGGGCGCTCCAGCGGGAACATGTGGCCGCCGGGCAGCGACATGAACTCGCCGCGCGGCATCGCCCGGATCAGCCGGGTGTGGTGCGGCAACACCACCTTGCTGTGCCGCCCGCGCACCATCGCCAGCGGCACCTGCAACTGCCGCGCACGCCCCGGACTGCTGTGCGGCACGCTGCGGTAGATGCTGATCTCGGTGGCCGGATCGAAGCGCAGGCGCAGGCCGGAACCGCCGCCGCTGTCGGCCAGCCCGTGGCGTACGTAGGCCTCCAGGCAGTCGGGGTCGAAACGGCGGAACAGCGCCTTGCCGGAGAAGTAGGCCCGCGCCTCTTCCAGGTCGGGGAACGCCTCGCGACGCCCCAGGGTGCGCCCGGCCGGAGTGATCCGGTCGATGAAGCCGAAGCGCTTGGCGGCACGGATCACCAGGCGGTCGGCGAGGGTCAGCACCGGCGAATCGAGCATCACCACGCCGCGGTAGAGTTCCGGCCGGCGCAGCGCCGCGTGGTAGTGCAGCACGCCGCCGAGGGAATGGCCGACGCCCCAGACCGGCTGTTCCAGGCTGGCGAGGTGGTGCAGCAGTTCGTCCACCAGGTTGTCCCAGTTGTCGTTCACCGGGAAACGCGGGTCGTGCCCGTGCATTTCCAGGTGATCCACCCGGTACTCCGGCGCCAACGCCTCGAACAGCTTGGCGTAGGTAGCCGACGGGAAGCCGTTGGCGTGGGCGAAGAAAACCGATTGCGACATGCGCGACGTCTCGACAGGACTGATGCCAGGGATTCTCCGGCAGCCTCGCCGAGGCGGCAATGGCTTTGCCGGCTGCCTTGCACGGCGAAGCGGCCAAAACCTCAGGCAGAGCGGACGAGATGCTCGAGGATCGCCGCCGCCACCAGCAGGAACACCACCCCGCAGGCCGCGTCCAGCCAGGGCACCGCGCGCAACAGGCGGGCCTGCAGGGCCGGGCGGGTAAGGGTCAGGCTGAGCAGGCCGAACCAGCAGGCGCCCATGCCGAACAGCAGCGCCGCCACCGCCAGCTTGCCGCCGAGCGACATCTGCGCGGGAATCAGGCTGCCGAGCAAGGCGATGAAGAACACCAGCGCCTTGGGATTGAACAGATTGGTCGCCACCCCGCGCAGCCAGGGCCCCAGGGGCGACGGCGGCAGCGCCCCGTCGAGCCGGCCCGGCTGGCCGTCGCCGCGCCGCAGCCAGGCGCGCAGCGCGCCGACGCCGAGCCAGGCCAGGTACAGCGCGCCGAGCGCCTGCAGGATGGCGAACAGCACAGGCGTACGGCTGAGCAGCAGCGACACGCCGGTCAGCACCAGGGTGGTATGCAGGAGAATCCCGCAGGCCAGCCCCAGCGCGCTGGCCAGGCCGGCCCGCCGCCCCTGGTGCAGGGACGTGCGCACCACCAGGGCGACATCGGGACCGGGGCTGACCAGGGCGACGGCGAACACCGCCGCCAGGGTCAGCAAGACAGACAATTCCTGCATGGCTACTCCACGAAAAAGGGATCGGAAAGGAAAACGCGATTCAGCGCTGGCGCAGGCGCGCCGGCGGTAACCCGTAGGTGCGACGGAACAGACGGCTGAAGTGCGCCTGGTCGTAGAAACCGAACTGCTGGGCCACCTGGCTCAACGGCTGCTCGCCGCGCAGTACCAGCGGCAAGGCGCGCTCCAGACGCAGTTGGGTCAGCCACTGGTGGGGCGGCAGGCCACAGTGACGGCGGAAGCGCCGCAGCGCCTGCCAGGGGCTCAGGCCGCAGAAGGCGGCCAGTTCCTCCAGGCTCGGCGGGTATTCCAGGCGCGACTCCAGCCAGTCGCGCAGCCGCGTCCAGTCGCGCCGGCCGAAGCCTTGCCGGTCACCCTCCTCCAGGCGCAGGCTGCTGCCCAGGCTGAGCAGGCAGGCCAGCGCCTGCCAGAGATGCTCTTCCAGGGCCAGACGGTTCTCCAGCGCCGCCGCGCCGCCGAGCATGCCCAGGTGCAACTGACGCAGGCGCTGCTGCAGACGCTCGTCGCGGACCAGGCTGCTGGTCAGGCGCGGCGCCCCCCGGCGGCCGTCGCTGAAGTCGCGGCTGGCGCGCTCCAGCCAGTCGGCATCGAGCGCCAGGACGCGGATACGGTAGCCCTCCTCGCCGGCGCTGCTGCCGTCGTGGATGCTTTCCGGCGCCATCAGCAACGCGTCGCCGGCCCCGGCCAGGCGCCGTTCGCCGCCGGCGGCATAGCGATGCCGGCCCTGCAGCAGCAAGCCGATGTGGTACTCCAGGTGGAAGTGCCGGGGAAAGGAAAAGCGGTTGTGCTCGGCGTCGATCAGGCGTACGCCGGGAATCCCGCTGCTGAGATGGGTGATCTGCTCCATCCCGCTACTCTACCGCCAGCGGGACGGAACGATCTTGGACAAAATTGCGGACCGCGCTCAGCCCGCCCTGCCCGCCAGCGGCACCACCGCCATGGTCAGGCGGGCGATGCAGCTCGGCTTGCCGTCGTCGCCACTGAGGCGGATGTCCCAGACATGGGTGGTACGCCCCAGGTGGATCGCCCTGGCCACCGCAGTGACCCGGCCGCTGCGCAGGCCGCGCAGGTGGTTGGCGTTCACTTCCAGGCCGACGCAGTAGTACTGGCTGGTGTCGACGCACAGGTAGCTGGCCATCGAGCCCAGGCTTTCCGCGAGGACCACCGAGGCGCCGCCATGCAGCAGGCCGAACGGCTGGTGGGTACGCGAGTCGACCGGCATGCTGGCGGTCAGCGACTCGTCGTCGAAGGCTTCGAAGCGGATGCCAAGCAGGTCGCCGATGCTGTTCTTCTGCGAGGCGTTCAGTTGCTCCAGGTCGGGCGTTTGTCGCCAGAGGCTCATGGGAATTCCTTGCGCAAGGGGGAAGCCCGGAAGGGCTTCCCGTCGGTGGGAGTCATTCGTGCCAGAGCACGGCCTCGCGGCGTTCCACCCATTCGTGGAAGCGCGAGCCATAGGCACCTTCCACCATATTGCGCTTGATCTTCAAGGTCGGCGTGAGGAAACCGTTGTCCACCGCCCAGGTTTCCTGCACCAGGACCAGGCCGACCAGGCGCTCGTGCTTGTCGAGCGCACCGTTGACCTGTTCCAGGTGCGCCCGCAGGCTGCTTTCCAGCGCCCCGCGGGTACCGTTAAGGGCCTCCCGGCGACCGACCTCGGAGAGCACGCAGAGCCCCAGCGGCGCGCTGAGGCCCTCGCCGACCACGCAGACCTGCTCGATGCGATCGTGCACCGCCAGGCGATTCTCGATCGGCGCCGGCGCCACGTACTTGCCCTTGCTGGTCTTGAAGATTTCCTTCATCCGCCCGGTCAGGCGCAGGTTGCCGTCGGCGTCCTGCTCGCCCTTGTCGCCGGTGCGCAGGAAACCGTCGGAGGTGAGCACCTCGGCGGTCTTCTCCGGCTCCTTGTAGTAGCCGACCATGGTTGCGCCGCTACGCACCTGCACCTCGCCCTCGTCGCTGATGCGTACCTCGACGCCGGGGCTGTTCTGGCCGATCCAGCCGGTCTTCTGCCGGCCGGGCCGGCAGACGTGGGAGTAGCCGCTGTTCTCGGTCATCCCGTAGACCTCGAGCACGTCCAGGCCCAGGCGGCGATACCAGAGCAGCAGCGCCTCGGGTACCGGCGCCGCGCCGCAGAGCGCGTAGCGCACCGCGTCCAGGCCTAGCCCGGCGAGCACCTTGCGACCGACGATGCGGCCGAGGATCGGCAGCTTCAGCAGGCGGTCGAGCTTCTGCGCCGGCATCTTCGAATACACCCCCATCTGGAACTTGGTCCAGATGCGCGGCACGCCGAACAGCAGGGTCGGCCGCGCACGCTTCATGTCCTCGACGAAGGTGTCCAGGCTTTCGGCGAAGAACACCGTGGTTCCCCCGTAGAGCGACCCCATCTCGACGAACATCCGCTCCGCCACGTGGCACAGCGGCAGGTAGGAGAGCATCCGGTCGTCTTCGCGAGTGCCGAACAGTTCCACGCCGCGGCTGGCGGCGAAGGCGAAACTGCTGAAGTTGTGCATCACCCCCTTGGGCACGCCGGTGGTTCCAGAGGTGTAGATCAGGGTGGCGAGTTGCTCGGCGGCGGTCGGCGTGTCGCCTTCGAGCGGCGCGCAGGCCTGCAGGTCGCTCCACTGGCGGTCGAAACGCCCTTCCGGGTGCAACGGCATGGCCACGGTCGGTATGCCCTCGGGGACTCCGGGCGCCATCGCCGGCCAGTCGTCGAGCTTGCCGACGAAGACCACCGCCGACTCGGAATGCTCCAGCACCTGGCGCGCCGACTCGGCGGTGAGATTGGGATAGAGGGGGACGGAAACGTGCCCGGCCATCCAGATCGCCAGGTCAGTGACGATCCAGTGCGCACAGTTCTTCGAGATGATCGCGATACGGCTGCCGGCGGGGAGATCCAGGCTGCGCAACCAGGCGGCTGCACGCCGCGCCTGGTCGCCCACCTCGCCCCAGCTCAGCTCCTCGACCCGGCCGCCACCGATGGGCTGCACCAGGTAACGCCGTTGCGGATGACGCTTTTCGCGCTCGAAGAAGACTTCGAGCGGCAGACGATTTGCAGTGACCACGTACCGCCTCCGTTGTTGTTGTTCTGGGAGATCGACCAAGCACTTGCTTGGTCGAATATTCCATCACAGCCAACCGCAGGCAAGCCGGGAAATGTTTCGGTTTGTAGTCGTTGCGCCAGGCGCTTCCTAGCCGTGCCGCGGGTGATGCAGCGAGACCAGGGTCATCAGCCCGGCGGCGGCGAAGTCGCCTTCCAGCTCGGCCAGCGAGGCAGTGCTCATCGGCAACGGATCACGCCGGTTGCCATGCACCAGCAGACCGCCCAGCGCTCCGACCAGGGGCTGGTGGCTGACCAGCAGGAGATTGCGCTCGCTGCGCTCGTCGAGGAAGCCGAGCACCTCGCGCGGATCGTCGTCGGGGGTCAACCAGGGGGCGGTACCGACCGGCTCGACCAGCCCCAGTGCCTCGCGCACCAGCTCGGCGGTCTGCTGGGCGCGCACGTAGGGGCTGGCGAGAATCCCGTCCAGCGGCAACCCGGCCAGCCGCGCGGCGCTCTGCAGCACCTCCTTGCGTCCATGGGCGGTCAGGCGCCGCTCGGAGTCCCGGCTGGCGTGCGATTCGGCCTCGCCGTGGCGCAACAGCCAGAGCTTCACAACTTCGGCTCTTCGTCGCGCGCCGGGTGCGCGGCGGGCGGCACGCTGTGGGCGGCCTCGCCCTCGGCGGCGCGGGCGCTCGGCCAGTCGGCGAACGGCCAGGGTTTCTCGTCGCTGTGGAAGGTACCGAAACGGCCGATCTGCGCCAGGTACTGGCTGAGGCTGTCGCCGAAAGCCATCAGGCTGCCGTTCGGCGCGCCGTAGATCAGTCGGTAGACCAGTTGGATCACCACCACCGCCCCGAGGAGCAGTTCGGCGACCTGCCAGACCAGGACGAACAGCAGCATCCAGAGGATGCGGATGGCGATCGATTCGCGTGCTTGCGGGTCTGCGGACATGGCGGTCTCCTCGTCAGAAGCCGGTGGTGGGAATGAAATCGACGTCGGTCTTCGGCTCGCCGCGCATCAGCAGCTGGATGACCTGTGCCAGGGTGCGGCCTTCGAAGAGGATCGCATGGAGACCGGCGACCAGCGGCATGTACACCTGCATCTCGTCGGACTTTTCCTTGAGTACCTTGAGAGTGTTCACACCCTCCGCGGTCTCGCCCATGCGCGATACCGCCTCCTCCAGGCTGAGTCCCTCGCCGAGGGCGTGGCCGACCTGGTAGTTGCGGCTCTTCGGCGAGGAACAGGTGACGATCAGGTCGCCGACGCCGGCGAGGCCGAGAAAGGTCATCGGGTTGGCACCGAGCTTGACGGCGAACCGGGTCATTTCCGCCAGCGCGCGGGTAATCAGCATGCTGCGGGTGTTCTCGCCCATATCCATCGCCGCGGCCAGGCCGGCCATGATCGCGTAGACGTTCTTCAGCGCACCGCCGAGTTCCACTCCGAAGCGGTCGCGGCTGGCGTAGACGCGGAAGGTGCGGCCGTGCAGGGCCGCCTGGACGCGGGCGCACAGCTCGTCGTCCTCGCTGGCGACCACCGTGGCGGTCAGCTCGTGCTCTGCGATCTCGCGCGCCAGGTTCGGGCCGGAAATCACCCCGATGCGGGCTTGCGGGGCGATTTCCTCGAGGATCTCACTCATCAGCTTGAAGGTGTGCGCCTCGATGCCCTTGGTCAGGCTCACCAGCAGCTTGTCCGTCAATGCCGCCTGGTGTGGTTGCAGCACCTTGCGCAGGGCGCTGGAGGGCAAGGCGACGAAGATCAGTTGGCAATCGGCCAGGGTGCGCTCCAGGTCGGTGACCGGCTCGACCCCGGGATGCACCTTGACCCCTTTCAGGTAGCGCGGGTTCTCGCGTCGGCTGCGGATCGCCTCGGCCTGCTCCGGGTCGCGCATCCACTGGCGGACCGCCTGGCCGTTCTCGGCCAGCAGGTTGGCGATGGCGGTGCCGAAACTGCCGCCGCCGAGCACGGCAATCGGTTGCTGCTCTGTCATGATTCATCCATTTCTGGCCGCCACGCGGCAATCACGCCATTATACGGTCGGCCAGCCGGCCGACCAGTCTTGACGCCGGCGCTGGCAAAAGCCCGCGCCTCGTTTACCATGCCCGGGCCAGACAATACCTATCGAGAACAAGGTCGTTCCGTGCCCATCGCTTCGCGTGCTCCCGCCTCCCTGACCCTGCTGGCCCTGCTGTTCGGCGGCAAGCTCGCGGCCGCCGACCTGTTCAACGATCCCAGCGGCGTTCCCGAAGTATTGACCGCGACACGCCTGAAACAATCCCCGGCGGAAGTTCCCGGCAGCATCAGCGTGCTCGACCGCGAGCTGATCGTCGCCAGCGGCGCCCGCGACATTCCCGAACTGATGCGCCTGGTCCCGGGCATGATGGTCGGCTACCTGTCCGGCAACCAGCCCACGGTCAACTACCACGGCACCAGCATGTCGGGGGCGCGGCGCCTGCAGGTGCTGATCGACGGCCGCTCGGTGTACCGCCCGGGCCTTGCCAGCGTCGACTGGAGCGACCTGCCGCTGGCCCTCGAGGATGTCGAGCGGATCGAAGTGTTCCGTGGGCCGAATACCGTCAGCTACGGCGCCAACGCATTGATGGGGGTGATCAACATCATCACCCGCGCCCCCGGCGAGTCGCCCGGCACGCGCCTGAAGTACACGGCGGGCCAGCGCGGCATCCGCGACTGGTACGCCAGCCAGAGCATCGCCCTGGAAGACAGCGACTTCCGCCTGTCGCTGTCCGGCCAGGAAGACGACGGCTTCGACCGCGACCACGACGGTCACGCCCTGCGCGACGGCCGCCGGCTCAGCCGCTTCAACCTCAACGCCAGCCACAGCCTGGCGCCGAACCAGAGCCTGGAGTGGCAACTGGCGGCCAAGGAAGGCTCGAACCAGCACCCCTACGCCTACCGCTCGCCGTTTCCCCAGGTTCCCGACGACATCGACAACTCCGATACGCTCGCCCACGACTATGCCGGTTCGCTGCGCTGGAATGTCGACCTCGACCCGCGCCACAGCTTCTATATACAAGGCTACGCACAGCACTGGGAGCGCCGGCAGGAATGGAACGCCTGCGAGGCGGCCATTGCCTTCAGCCCGCAACTGGCGCAGCTCTGGGAACTGAACCCGGACTACCTGCGCAGGTTCGCCGACGATCCGACCCGGCTGCCGCCCGGCAGCGCCCAGGAGTTGCAACTGGCGACCCAGGTCCTCGACCAGCTACGCAATGGCGGACTGCGTCCGGTCTGCGGACGGGTCGACCGCAACATCCGGGAAAGCCGCTACGACCTGGAGATGCAGGACACCCTCAGCCTGGGCGACAACCTGCGCCTGCTGAACGGCCTGAGCTACCGCTACGACCAGGCAAACTCCGAGACCTTCTACGGCGGCAGGGTCAGCAGCCAGATCTGGCGGCTGTTCAGCCAATTGGAGTGGCATGCCGGCGAACACTGGCTGCTGCAGGGCGGGGGGATGCTCGAAGACGTCGAGGGCTCCGGCAGTTCGTTCAGCCCGCGGCTGGCGGTGAACTACCTGTTCAACCCCCAGCACAGCCTGCGCGCGGTCTATTCGGAGGCAGTGCGGTCACCGGGCATGTACGAAAACGACGTCGACTGGCGCTACCGGGTCCGCCACCTGACACCGACGCCCTATGGGCAGAGCGAAGCCTACTACTTCGCCAGCGCCCACGGCCCCGGCGACCTGGGCAAGGAACACACCCGTTCGCGCGAGATCGGCTACAACGGTTTTTTCCGCGAGACCGGACTGGCCGTGGATGTACGCCTGTTCCACGAGGAAATCACCGGACTGATCAGCGATCCGCTCAGCGTCGTCGACTTCAGTCCGGACAACGGCGATCGCATCCGCTTCTCCGGCGCGGAAGGCCAGCTCGACTGGCGCCTGGGCCTACGCGACCGCCTGCGCGCCACCTACGCCTATCTCGACTACGACGCCACCAGTCGCTACGACCGGCGCCTGACCGCCCGCCACGGCGGCTCGGCCGGCTGGATGCACGACTGGGGCCAAGGCTGGTCCAGCGCCCTCTTCTATTACGGCGACGATTCGCTCAATGGACATCGTTTCGAACGCGTCGACCTGCGCCTGGCCAAGCGCATTACCCTGGGCAAGGCCGCCCTGGAATTGGCCGGCGTGCTCCAACAGCGTCTCGACGACCAACCGCTGACGTTTCCCGACAACCGCTACGACAGCCGCCACCTGCTCTACTTCAGCGCCGAGGTGACGTTCTAGATGCGTCGCTTGCGCCCCGCCCGTCGGGCTTTCCAGGCGCTGCTCGCGCTCGTCGTCTGCTGTCTCGCGCATGTCGGCGAGGCCGCGCAACTGGTCCTGGTCAGCGCCAACCAGGGGGCCGCGGTGAACGCCTTTCGCGACGCCCTGTCGCAGCGACGGCCGCAGGACCAGGTGGAACTGCGCACGCCCGCGGCCCTGGCGGAGGGGATGGTCTTCAACGACGACACCCGCCTGCTCCTGCTCGGCCCCGAGGCCCTGGCCTGGCGCCTGCGCCAGCACCGGGCGCCACCGACCCTGGCGCTGCTGCTCAACCGGGTCGATGGCCAGCGCCTGCTGCCAGGCGCCAACGGGCATGGCGGACACGGCGTCGGAGGGCTCTGCGTACTCTGGAGCGACCCGCCGGCGGCCCGCCAGCTCCGCCTGGCGCGCCTGATCCTGCCGGGCATCCAGCGCATCGGCGTGCTCTACGGCAAGGACAGCGAATTCCTCCTCGACGAGCTTCGTCGCGAGGCCCGCAGCCAGGGGCTCGAGCTGTTCGTCGCCAGCAGCAGCGGCAACGACGACCCGCGCCCGCTGCAGTTCCTGCTCGGCAATAGTGACCTGCTGCTCGGCATCGACGACAAACAGCTGTACAACTCGCAGAGCATCAAGAGCCTGCTGCTCGGCAGCTACGCCAAGAACCGCGCGCTGCTCGGACCCACCGCAGCCTTCGTCAAGGCCGGCAGCCTGGCGAGCAGCTACAGCGACCAGGAGGACTGGCTGGACACCCTCGACGAACTGCTCGGCCAGGCGCCCAGGCACTGGCCCCTCAGCCTCTATCCAGGACATTTCAAGGTGCTCGGCAATCGGCAGGTAGCCCGCTCCCTGGGTATCGACCTGGCCAGCGACGCCGACCTCGGCCGGCGCCTCGCCGAAGGAGAAGAACCATGAGCCAGCGCCACGGCTGGGACATCCGTACCCGCATGCTGGCGATCAGCCTGGGCCCGGCGCTGTTGCTGACCCTGCTGCTCACCGCCTACTTCACCTACTCCCGCTTGCAGGACCTGCGCCAGGAACTGACCCATACCGGCCAGTTGATCGCCGACCAGTTGGCGCCGGCCGCCGAATACGGCGTGATCGCCGGCAACACGCCCGTGCTGCAGAAGCTGCTGCAGGCCACCCTCGACACCCCGCATGTGCGCTTCATCGAGGTACGCGACCGCAACGACAATATCCTGGTGTACGTCGAACAGTTGTCCGGCGCGTTGCAGAACGCCGCGCCGATCGACATCTTCCACTCCACCATCCAGCGCCAGCGCATCGCCCTGGCCAGCGACCCGCTGCTGGACGGCGCCAGCGAAGGCGACGGCCAGTCCGGCGAGGACTACCTCGGCCGGGTGGTGGTCGGCATGTCCAACGACGCCTTCAGCCAGCGGCAACAGGAAATCCTCCTGAAGGCCGCCCTGCTGGCCGCCTTCGCCCTGATCCTCACCTTCCTCGTCGCGCGCCGCCTGGCGCAGCGCCTGTCGGCGCCGATCAGCACCATGGGCCAGGCGGTCGAGGCGATCCAGAGCGGCGACTACAAGACCAGCCTGCCGATCCTCGACGACGGCGAGATCGGCGACCTGGCCCGTCACATCAACAATCTCGCCAGCGGGCTGGACCGCGCGAGCCGGGAACAGGAACAGGCGATCGGCCAATTGATCAGCGCCCGCGAGGAAGCGGAGCAGGCGAACCGGGCGAAGTCCGACTTCCTGGCGATGATGAGCCACGAGCTTCGCACCCCGATGAACGGCGTGCTGGGCATGCTGCAACTGCTGGAAACCACCGAGCAGACCCGCGAACAGGCCGAGTACACGGCGCTGGCCACCGAGTCCACCGAACACCTGCTGAAGGTCATCAACGACATTCTCGATTTCTCAAGGATCGAACGCGGCGCGCTGGAACTGGAGTGCATTCCCTTCAACCTGCTGGAACTGGTGCAAGGCTCCGCCCTGGTGTTCCAGCACAGCGCCCAGCAACGCGGACTGGCGCTGGAATTGCAGATCCAGGCCGGCCTGGAGAATATCGAGGTCTGCGGCGATCCGACGCGGATCCGACAGATCCTGGTGAATCTGCTGGGTAATGCGCTGAAATTCACCGAGGAAGGCGCCATCCATCTCAGCCTGGAGTGGCAGGCGCTCGATCACGACGTACTGTGGCTGACCTGCGCGGTGCACGACAGCGGCATCGGCATCTCGCCGGAACGCCTGGAACATATGTTCGACGCCTTCCAGCAAGCGGATTCGTCGATTTCCCGGCGCTACGGCGGCACCGGGCTCGGCCTGGCGATCGCCAGGACCCTGGCGGAACGGATGGGCGGCACCCTGCAGGCAGAGAGCAAGGAAGGCTCGGGATCGACCTTCACCCTGGAGATTCCGCTGCCCTTCCAGCAGTCGCCGGCGCACCGGCAGCAGGCCGCCGGCGACGCCGCCCCGGTCGCCGCCGGTCAGGAAATCCTCCTGGTCGAGGACAATCCGGTGAACCAGACAGTCATAGAAGCCATGTTGCGCAGCCTCGGCTATCACGTCACCCTGGTCGCCGACGGTATCCAGGCGGTACGCAGCGCCGAGCGCCAGCGCTACGACGCGATCCTGATGGACTGCCGCCTGCCGGTGCTCGACGGCTACTCGGCGACACGGGAAATCAGGGCCCAGGAGAACGGCCGGCGGGTACCGATCATCGCCCTGACCGCCAACGCCCTGCAGGGCGATCGGGAGAACTGCCTGCAGGCGGGAATGAACGATTACCTGGCCAAGCCATTCAAACGGGCGGAATTGCAACGCATACTGCAACGCTGGATCGGCTCGCAGCCGGAACTCCCCGTGACGTCGAACGAAACCGGACGAGGGGAGCCGGAATGATCTACGACAAGGGCGGCAAGCGGACGCGGGAATAAAGTGAACATCTGTTCGCCGGACACTGTGACTTTCACCGCAACGCAACAGTCTATGACTAGGCTGCCGCTGCGACGCCGATACAATAACCCGGCGCGACGGCCGCTGGACGAACCGCCACAACCCTGCAGTTCAGGGATTTTTGAGGAGCTCGCATGACCAAACAACACGCCTTCACCCGAGAAGACCTGCTGCGCTGCAGTCGCGGCGAGCTGTTCGGCCCGGGTAACGCGCAACTTCCCGCCCCCAACATGCTGATGATCGATCGCATCGTTCACATCAGCGATGTCGGCGGCAAGTATGGCAAGGGCGAGCTGGTCGCCGAGCTGGATATCAACCCGGACCTGTGGTTCTTCGCCTGTCACTTCGAAGGCGATCCGGTCATGCCCGGTTGCCTGGGCCTGGATGCCATGTGGCAGCTGGTCGGTTTCTACCTCGGCTGGCAGGGCAACCCCGGCCGCGGCCGCGCCCTGGGTTCGGGCGAAGTGAAGTTCTTCGGTCAGGTTCTGCCGACAGCGAAGAAGGTCACGTATAACATTCATATCAAGCGCACGATCAATCGTTCGCTGGTCCTGGCCATCGCCGACGGCACCGTCAGCGTCGATGGCCGCGAAATCTACAGTGCCGAAGGCCTCCGCGTCGGCCTGTTCACCTCCACTGACAGCTTCTAAGGGTTATCCGCATGCGTCGCGTCGTTATCACCGGTCTGGGCATCGTTTCCTGCCTCGGCAATGACAAAGACACCGTTTCCGCCAACCTCCGTGCGGGTCGGCCCGGCATTCGCTTCAATCCGTCCTACGCCGAGATGGGCCTGCGCAGCCACGTTTCCGGTTCGGTCGACCTGAACCTCGAAGAGCTGATCGATCGCAAGGTCTTCCGCTTCATGGGCGATGCCGCCGCCTACGCCTACCTGGCGATGGAGCAGGCGATCAAGGACTCCGGCCTGACTCCGGAACAGATTTCCAACCCCCGCACCGGCCTGATCGCCGGCTCCGGCGGCGCTTCCACCCTGAACCAGATGGAAGCCATCGATACCCTGCGCGAGAAAGGCGTCAAGCGCATCGGCCCATACCGCGTGACCCGCACCATGGGCAGCACCGTATCGGCCTGCCTGGCCACGCCGTTCCAGATCAAGGGCGTCAACTACTCGATCTCCTCCGCCTGCGCCACCAGCGCGCATTGCATCGGCCAGGCCATGGAACAAATCCAGCTGGGCAAGCAGGACGTGGTCTTCGCCGGCGGCGGCGAAGAGGAACACTGGAGCCAGAGCTGCCTGTTCGACGCCATGGGCGCCCTCTCCACCCAGTACAACGAGACGCCGGAAAAGGCCTCCCGCGCCTACGACGCCAAGCGTGATGGCTTCGTCATCGCCGGCGGCGGCGGCATGGTGGTGGTCGAGGAGCTGGAGCATGCGCTCAAGCGCGGCGCCAAGATCTACGCCGAGATCGTCGGCTACGGCGCCACCTCCGACGGCTACGACATGGTCGCCCCGAGCGGCGAAGGCGCGATCCGCTGCATGCAGCAGGCGCTGGCCACCGTCGACGCGCCGATCGACTACCTGAACACCCACGGCACCTCCACCCCGGTCGGCGACGTCGCCGAGATCCGAGGCGTGCGCGAAGTGTTCGGCGACAAGGCGCCGGCCATCAGCTCGACGAAGAGCCTGTCCGGCCACTCGCTGGGCGCCGCCGGCGTACACGAGGCGATCTATTGCCTGCTGATGATGGAAGGCGGCTTCATCGCCGGCTCCGCCAACATCGACGAACTCGACCCGGAAGTGGCCGACCTGCCGATTCTCCGCGAGACCCGCGAGAACGCCAAGCTCGATACCGTCATGAGCAACAGCTTCGGCTTCGGCGGCACCAACGCCACCCTGGTCCTCAAGCGCTGGCAGGGTTGATTCCCTCCATCGCCGCATGAAGCGCCCTCCGGGGCGCTTTTTTGTACCCAGCGTTTCTTTACCCGGACTGCATGAACGGGCTAAACCTCCCGCCCTGCCTGCCGATAGTACTGGTCAGCCCCGTCCCTCTTCCTGCCCCCTGGAATCCGCCATCATGTCTTTGCGCAGTATGCCCATCGCGACCCGTGCCGCCCTGAGTTTCGCCCTGATCACCGCTCTGCTGGTCATTACCGGCATCTTTTCCCTGAACCGGATGGGCTCGCTCAACGAAGCCTCTTCGGACATCAGCGACAACTGGCTGCCTAGCGTCCGCGAAAGCGCCGAGTTGAACGTTCTGCTCGCCGAACTGCGGCAGGTGCAACTGGCCCATGTGCTGGCGGCGGACGATAGCAGCAAGCGCTTCCTGGAAAGCCGCATGACGGAAATCGGCAAGGAACTGACCGATCGCGAGGGCGCCTACCAACGGCTGATCAGTGGTGCCGACGAGCGCTCGATCTACGAGCGCTACCTGGCTACCCGGCAGACGCTCCTGCAAAGCCAGCAGACCCTGGTGCAGATGTCGCGCAGCAAGCCGCTGGAAGAGACCCGCCAGTACACCGAAAGCACCTTGCTCGACCAGTACCGCGCCACCCAGCAGCAACTGCAGGCGCTGATCGACTTCAACGTCAAGGGCGCCAGCCAGGCCAGCCACACGGCCGATGAGGTCTATGACAGCGCCTTCGCCGCAGTGATCGGCGTACTGCTGGTCGCCGGCCTCGCTACCGTGGTACTGGCCTGGCTGTTCACCCGCAGCATCACCCAACCGATCGGCGAGGCGCTGCGAGTGGCCGAGGTGATCGCTTCCGGCGACCTCACCAGCCGCATCGACACCTCTGGCCGCGACGAACCGGCCAAGCTGCTGGTCGCCCTCCAGAGCATGCAGGCACAACTGCGCCAGACCATCCAGCAGATCGGCAGCTCGGCGACCCAACTGGCCTCCGCCGCGGAGGAACTCAGCGCCGTCACCGAGCAGGGCAACCGCTCGCTGACCCAGCAGAACGACGAAATCCAGATGGCCGCCACCGCGGTCAACGAGATGACCGCCGCCGTCGAGGAAGTGGCGCGCAACGCCAGCTCCACCTCGGACGCCTCGTCCGCCTCCGAGCAATCGGCGCAGAACGGACGCCAGCGGGTACTGGAGACGGTCCAGGCGATCCGCCTGATGAGCGAAGAAGTGGACAATACCTCGGCGCTGGTCGGCGGCCTGGCGGAAAAGGCCCAGGACATTTCCAAGGTCCTCGACGTGATCCGCGGTATCGCCGAACAGACCAATCTCCTGGCGCTCAACGCGGCCATCGAGGCGGCTCGCGCCGGCGAGCAGGGCCGCGGTTTCGCCGTGGTCGCCGACGAGGTTCGCGCCCTCGCCCATCGCACCCAGGAATCCACCCGCGAGATCGAGCAGATGATCGCCAACATCCAGGAAGGCACCGGCGCCGCGGTCGGCGCCATGGACAGCAGCAGCGTACGCGCCCGCAACATGCTGGAGATCGCCGAAGCCGCCGGCCTGGCGCTGAACGAGATCGCGGAGCGGGTCGGCCAGATCAACGAGCGTACCCTGGTGATCGCCAGCGCCTCCGAGCAGCAGGCCCAGGTGGCCCGCGAGGTCGACCGCAACCTGGTGAACATCCGCGACATCTCGCTGCAGACGTCCGCCGGCTCCAACCAGACCGCCGCCGCCAGCCAGGAACTGTCGCAACTGGCCATCGACCTGAACAACATGGTCACCCGCTTCGTCGTCTGACCATGCCGTGCGCCGTCTCACGGCGGCGCACTTCCTCCGGTTGCCCAGCGTGGAGCCCGGGTTTTACCATGAAACCCGATCCTCTCCCCCTCCGGAGCCGCCCAGATGGTCAAGCGCACCAGCCACAAGCAAGCCAGTTGTCCAGTCGCCCGCCCGCTGGACGTGATCGGCGACGGCTGGTCGATGCTCATCGTGCGCGATGCCTTCGAAGGACTGACGCGCTTCGGCGAATTCCAGAAGAGCCTCGGCCTGGCCAAGAACATCCTGGCGGCGCGCCTGCGCAACCTGGTGGAGCACGGCGTGATGGTGGCGGTCCCGGCCGAAAGCGGCAGTCACCAGGAATACCGCCTGACTGACAAGGGACGCGCGCTCTTCCCCCTGCTGGTGGCGATTCGGCAGTGGGGCGAGGACTATTTCTTCGCCCCGGACGAATCCCATGTCCGCCTGGTCGAGCGCGACAGCGGCCAGCCGGTGCCGCGCCTGCAGGTACGCGCCGGCGACGGCAGTCCGCTCGCCGCGGAAGATACCCGGGTCAGCAGGGACTGATCGAAGGACGAACAGGCTACCGTCGGCATCCGTTCGTACGCCGCCCAAACGGCGGATAACCGCAGGCGGTTATCCGCCCTACCGCACGCAGGCAACCCTTGCCCGGTAGAGCGAATGGCGCCTCCGCGTTATCCACGCCACACAAGAAAACCAGCGCTTTGCATGGCTCGCGCTCAGCGCACGTCGAAGGATTTCTCCGCCAGCAGGCGATCGCCCTGGAACACCATCAACCGCCATTCGCCCTTCACCACTTCGTGCGGCTCGGTGAATTCGTAGGCCATGACATCGGTCGGCGCGCCCGGCACCAGCTTCTGCACCACTTCGAACTTGTCATGCCGCTGACCATCCGGAGTGACCACGCCCGGGGTGAGGTAGAGCAGCGTCAAAGGCGTATCGCCTTCCTGCTTGCCGCTGAGTTGATAACGCATGCCGAACTTGGTGCCGAGCTTGGCCGGGACTTCGGTGGTCTGCTGGATGTTCTGCTCGCTACGGGTCAATACCCGTTCGCCGGGCTGGAAATCCTGGTAGCGGCTTTCGAACACGCCATATTCGATGGGGCCGTCGATACGCACCTCGGCCTGCGCCGCCACGGCGACGCCGGCGCCGAGCAGGAAGACGGAACGACTGATGCAAGAACGGATGAAGGACATGACTCACTCCTGGATGGGACTGGCGCGAGCCTATGACGCCGGCATGACAGACTGATGACGAATCCGGGTTATTCGCCTCGCGGATCGGCGGGCTGGCGCGGCAGCACCGCCAGAAAGTTGTCCCGCGCCACCTGGCGAGCGACCTGCTCGGGCAAGGCGTCGAGGAACGGATCGAAGCTCGCCATCAACTCGGGCAGGCTGTCGAACTGGCCGACCACATCGGAACCGAGCATGAAGCGTTGCGGAAACCGCTCGACCAGTGCCAGCCACTGCGGATCGGGCTTGCCCTGCTCGTCCAGCAGGTACGGGCGCAACACCGACCAGGACAGGTCGATGTAGAGGTTCGGGTAGCGCTGTAGCAGACGCCGAAGGGTCGGCAGGAGGAAGTCCAGTTTCTTCTGGTGGCGATGGATCTCCATGCTGGTCCCGGCATGGGCCCAGATGAACCGCACATGCGGGTGATTGCGCAGGGGCTCCTCGATTTCCGCCAGGTACAGCGGGTTGCGTTCGCGCTTGGAAGTGACGTTGGCGTGCAGCAACACCGGCAGGTCGAATTCGGCGGCCAGGTGATAGACCCGCGCCAGCGCCTCGTTGTTGGCCCTCGGCACGTCGCCGTAGGTCAGCGCGGTGAGGTCGTCGTGACGGGTAAAGATCTCGCCGATGCCCTGCCAGAGTCCCGGGTCCAGCTCCAGCATGCGACGGATGTGCGCGTCGGCGTTCTTGTCGGTCGGGTTGAAACCGGTCAGGAACGGATGCACGCGCCGCCGCTGCTCGGCTGGCAGGGATTTCACCGCCGCCGCCACGATCACGTCGGTGGCGCTGTACCAATAGGCTCCGGCATCGTCACCAGCGTAGTAGCGCGGCCGCTTCGGCTCGTCCTCGTGCCATTTCTTGGCGACCGCGACGCCGCTGAGCATCACATGGTCGACCCGGCCTTTGTCCATCGCCTCCAGCAGCCGCGGCATGCCTTCGCTTTCCTGGAAAAAATCCACATAGTGCACGTGAGCGTCGCTGTAGCGATAATCCCTGGCATGGGTCAAGGATGTCACCAGGGACAGGGCGAACAATGTCGAAAACAGGGCACGCGTACGGGGGCCAGCCATGGCATTCCTCCTGATAGGCCTGAGTGAACATAGACCGCTGCCGCTCGGCCAGGGTTCGCCGCTCCGCTGGCTGGCCCTGCTGTTCGGCCTGCTGGCCTGGCATGCCGGGGCTGGCGAACGGGTGATCTATCCGCGCCATTCCGAAGGGCGCAACCCCGAACCCTACGTCGTCGAGCTGCTGCAACTGGCGCTGGCCAGGAGCGGCGGCGACTACCGCCTGGAGCCCAGCGCGCAGCCCATGCCGCAGTCCCGTGCGCAACTGCGCCTGGAGCAGGACGATCCGGGCCTGCAGGTGATGTGGGCGCAGTCCCGCGACGACCTGGAAGAGACCCTGCTGCCGATCCGCATTCCGATCTATCGCGGCCTGATCGGCTGGCGCATTCCCCTGGTCAGCGCCGCCAACAAGGATATCCTGGCCTCGGCGCGGACCCTCGACGATCTCCGCCGCCTGCGCTTCGGCCAGCGCCAGGACTGGGCCGACACACCGATCCTGCGCGCCAACGGCCTGGAGGTGAAGACCAGCCAGAACTACGAGAGCCTGTTCCGCATGCTCGATGCCGGTCGCTTCGAGGTCTTCCCCCGCGAGGTCGTAGTGATCGACGGAGAACTGGAGGACGCCTCCCGCGCCGGGCTGCACCTGGCGATCGACCAGCACGTGGCCCTGCACTACCCCGCGGCCTTCTATTTCTTCGTTTCGCGTCAACGCCCGGAACTGGCCGAGGCCATTCGCCAGGGCCTGGAGAAGGCGATTGCCGACGGTAGCTTCGAACGGCTGTTCGAGCGACATTTCAAGACGCGGCTGGGCAAGCTTGCCCTTCGGCAGCGGAGAATAATCGAGCTGAAAAACCCCTATCTTCCAGGAAAAACTCCCTTTCAGCGCGAGGCACTCTGGTACCGGCCGTGAGCTAGAATGAAGCCCTCACGCCACCACCGATGTCCAGCATGTCCCGTAACGCCCCGTACCGCCTCGACGACCAGATCGGCTTCATCCTGCGCCAGGCCAACCAGCGCTATGCGGCGTTGTTCGCCAATGGCATCGGCAACGGCCTGACCCCCACCCAGTGGGCCGCCCTGGTCCGCCTCGGCGAGACCGGACCCTGCCCGCAGAACCAGCTCGGCCGACTCACCGCCATGGACGCCGCGACCATCAAGGGCGTCGTCGAGCGCCTGGACAAACGGGGACTGATCCAGCGCAGCGCCGATCCGGACGACGGCCGGCGCCTGCTGGTCAGCCTCAGTCCTGCCGGACGTGCCGAACTCGAGGCCGGCCTGGCGGCCGCCCGCGAGATCAACCGGCAGGCCTTGGCTCCCCTCTCCCCGCAAGAACAGGAAACCCTGCGCGGGTTGCTCGCTCGCCTGATCTGAGGCCATTGCGGTCTATCTTTTTTTCCGCGTTACGTCGTCCGGAGCTGCGCCTTTCGTCGTAGCGGCCTGCCATTGACAGTTCGCCGCAGGCATCCATAACATGTTTGTATACAAACAAATTCCCGCAGAGCCGCACGCTACCAGGCACGGCCGACGGGACATCCGCCTGATGAACAGCCATGCCCCCGGCATGGGGAGAAACCGCCATGAGCGATGCCCTTGCCCTGACCGTCAACGGTCAGTCCCTGCGCCTCGATGTCGCCCCCGATACCCCCCTGCTCTATGTCCTGCGCAACGACCTGCAACTGAACGGTCCCAAGTTCGGCTGCGGCCTCGGCGAGTGCGGGGCCTGCACCGTGCTGATGGATGGCGTCGCCACCCGCTCCTGCATCACCCCGGTGGAGGCCGCCGTGGGCCGCCGGGTAGTTACCCTCGAAGGACTCGGCGATGCCGCCCATCCGCATCCGCTGCAACAGGCCTTCATCGACGAACAGGCCGCCCAATGCGGCTACTGCATCAACGGCATGGTGATGACCGCCAAGGCGTTGCTGGATCGCAACCCGAACCCCTGCGACGGCGAGATCCGCCAGGAATTGGCCTACAACCTGTGTCGCTGCGGCACCCATGTGGAGATTCTCAAGGCCGTGCGGCGTGCCGCCGAGAGCCTGAAGGAGCGTCAGGAGGAGCACCCGGCATGAGCCTGGCCAATCCCTCGCGACGCGGCTTCCTCAAGGCCGGCGGCCTGCTGCTGGTCACCGTCAACCTGCCCGCCCCGCTGCTCGCCCTTGCCGAGCAGGGCGCCACCGACCTGCCGCTGGACCAGGTCGACTCGTTCATCGCCATTGCCGCGGACGGCAAGGTCACCGCCTTCTGCGGCCACGTCGACCTTGGTACCGGCATCCGCACGGCACTGGCGCAGATCGTCGCCGAAGAGTTGGACGTCGCGTTCGAGCAGGTCGAGATGATCCTCGGCGACACCCGTCGCACACCGGACCAGGGGCCGACCATCGCCAGCGCCAGCATCCAGGTCAGCGCCGTGCCTCTGCGCCAGGCCGCCGCCGAAGCCCGGCGCTTCCTCCTGCGCCAGGCCGGAAGCCATTTCCCGGTGCATCCAGACAGCCTGCGCAGCGAAAACGGCCAGGTCTTCGCCGCCGCCAATCCGCAGCGACGGATCGGCTACGGCGAGTTGCTGCGAGGCCAGCGCTTCAACCTGAACATCGACGGCAAGGCGCCGCTCAAGCCGCGCAGCGAGTACCGCCTGGTCGGCAAGCCGGTGCGTCGGGTGGACATCCCGGCGAAGCTGACCGGCCAACTGACCTATGTCCACGACATGCGCCTGCCCGGCATGCTGCATGGGCGAGTGGTACGCCCGCCCTATACCGGCGCGGATGTCAGCGCCCCGCTCGGCAGCGGCCTGCTGGCGGTGGACGAAAGCTCGGTCGCCGGGCTGCCGGGGCTGGTCAAGGTGGTCGTGATCGGCGACTTCGTCGGCGTGGTCTGCGAACGCGAGGAGCAGGCGATCCGCGCCGCGCGCCAGCTCAAGGTGCGCTGGAAGGACTGGCAGGGCCTGCCGCCGCTGGAACCCGACCGGCTCGAGGACACGCTTCGCCGGCATCCGAAGAAGCCACGCACGCTGCACGACTCGCCCGGTCTCGAGCAGCACCTCGCGGGCATCGCCCGGCCGCTGTCGGCCACTTATGTCTGGCCCTACCAGTTGCACGCCTCCATCGGCCCTTCCTGCGCCCTCGCCAAGGTCGATGCGCAGCGCGCTCGCGTCTGGTCCGGCACGCAGAACCCGCACGACCTGCGCAACGACCTGGCCAGGCTGCTGCAGCGCGAGACCGGGGACATCGAGGTGATCCGCATGGAAGCCGCCGGCTGCTACGGACGCAACGGCGCCGACGACGTCAGCGCCGACGCCGTGCTCCTGGCGCAGGCAGTGGGCCGGCCGGTGCGGGTACAACTGATGCGCGAACAGGAACATGGCTGGGAACCGAAAGGCACCGCGCAACTGATCGAGGTCCGCGGCGGTCTCGACGAGCAAGGCCGGGTGGCGGCCTACGACTTCGCCACCTGCTACCCCTCCAACGGCGCGCCGACCCTGGCCCTGCTCCTCACCGGGCGGATCCCGGCCACCCCGCAGGTGGCCGACATGGGCGACCGCACCGCGATCCCGCAATACCGCTACCCGCGGATGCGGGTGGTGGCCAACGACGCCGCCCCTATCGTCCGCGCGTCCTGGATGCGCGGCGTCTCGGCGCTGCCGAACGTGTTCGCCCATGAGTCCTACGTCGACGAACTGGCGCACCTGGCCGGCATCGACCCCATCGCCTTCCGCCGCCGCTACCTGGACGACCAGCGCGCCCTGGCGCTGATCGACGCCCTGGTCGCCCGCGCCGGCTGGCAGCCACGCACCTCCCCCAACCCAGAGGCGCGCCGGGACGGCTTGCTGAAGGGACGCGGCTTCGCCTATGCGCGCTACTTCCACAGCAAGTTTCCCGGTTTCGGCGCCGCCTGGGCCGCCTGGATCGTCGACGTCGAGGTGAACCCGGAGAACGGCGCGGTGCGCGTCGCCAAGGTCTGGGTCGCCCATGACTGCGGGCAGATGGTCAATCCCGATGGGGTCAGGCACCAGGTCCACGGCAACGTCATCCAGTCCACCAGCCGGGTACTCAAGGAGTTCGCCACCTTCGACCGCCGTGGCGTCACCAGCCTGGAATGGGGCGGCTACCCGATCCTCGGCTTCCCCGAACTGCCGGAGATCGACGTACTGCTGCTCGACCGCCCCGAGCAGCCACCGATGGGCGCTGGCGAGTCAGCCTCGGTGCCCAGCGCCGCGGCCATCGCCAATGCGATCTTCGACGCTACCGGGGCGCGCCTGCGACAGGTGCCGTTCACTCCGGAACGCGTACTCGCGGCGCTGCGCAGCGCGCAGGCCTGATTCTTTTCCCCGGGGCGCCGCGGCGCCCCGCGCAGTGGATGACTGACAGATGAAGAAGGCAACACGCATCGGCCTCTGGGCCTCCGGCAGCCTCGTCGCGCTCGCCGCCATCGCCCTCGGCTACGCCTGGCAACCGGCCATCGGGCCACTGGAAGGCACACCCGGTCCCTTCAGCGCCGAGCAGATCGCCCGCGGCGAACGCCTCGCCGCCCTCGGCGACTGCGCGGTCTGCCACACTCGCGAAGGCGGCCCGCGCAACGCCGGCGGACGGGCCTTGCCGACGCCGTTCGGGACGATCTACAGCAGCAACCTCACGCCGGATCGCGCGAGCGGCATCGGTGGCTGGTCCTACCCCGCCTTCGAGCGGGCCATGCGGCATGGCGTGGCCCGCGACGGCAGCTACCTGTATCCGGCGTTCCCTTACACCGCCTTCACCAGGACTCGCGACGAAGACCTGAAGGCCCTGTACGCCTACCTGATGAGCCAGCCGGCGGTGCACAGCGAAACGCCTGCCAACCAGCTGCCGTTCCCCTTCGACCAACGCCAGCTGATGGCCGGCTGGAACCTGCTGTTCCTGGAGCCCGGCGCCTACCGCGACGAGCCGACGCGCAACCAGCAATGGAACCGCGGCGCCTATCTCGCCGAAGGCCTCGGCCATTGCAGCGCCTGCCACTCGCCGCGCAATGCGCTCGGCGCGGAAAAGTCCGGCAGCGCGCACTTCGCCGGCGGCGAGGCGGAGGGCTGGACCGCGCCAGCCTTGAACGCCAGTTCGCCGGCGCCCATCGCCTGGAGCGAGGAGGCCCTCTACGCCTACCTCCGCCACGGCTATTCGGCCTACCACGGGGTCGCCAGCGGGCCGATGGCGCCAGTGGTCGGCGAAGGCCTGGCCAAGCAGTCGGACGAGGACCTGCGGGCCCTGGCCCATTACCTTGCGTCCTACGCCGCTGCCCCGGCCGGGGAAACCGATCAGCAACAGGCGCAACGCCTCGACCGGCAGGGCTACGGCCGCGTGCAACCGCCCAGCGGCAGCGGCGCGCGCCTGTTCGCCGGGGCCTGCCTGGCCTGCCACCATGACGGCGACGGACCGCGCTTCTTCGGCGTGCGTCCATCCCTGGCGCTGAACAGCAATGTGCATGCGGACAGCCCGGACAACCTGCTGCGGATCATCCTCGACGGCATCCACAGCCCGGCCACCGGCGACCTCGGCTATATGCCCGGCTTCCGCCACAGCCTCGACGACCGGCAAGTCGCCGCCCTGGCCAACTACCTGCGCGAGCGTTTCGCCGGCAAGCCCGCCTGGCCGGACCTCGCGGCCAAGGCGGCAAGCCTGCGCCAACAGGCGGCGCCCTGAAGCATGCGGCTCAGTTGGGCAAGCGCAGGGAGCGGGCGAAGCAACCGGGGGTCTGGCCGAAATGACGCTGGAACAGGCTGATGAACGCCGAGGTGGAGTCGTAGCCAAGGTCGCTGGCCACCCGCGTCACGCTGGCGCCCTCCTCCAGCGCGGCGACCGCGTTGAGCAGACGCAGGCGCTGGCGCCACTCGCGAAACGACAACTGGGTCTGCTCGCGGAACAGCCGCGCCAGGGTCCGTCGGGAAGCCCCCACCAGTCCCGCCCAATCCGAGATGCCACGCGGATCGGCGGGATCCGCCTGTAGCGCGTCGGTGATCCGGCGCAAGCGCGGGTCGCCAGGCAACGGCAGGTTCAGCGGCGCCTCGCGAAGGCGCCCGACCTCATCGGCGACCACCTGCATGAGACGCTCGGCCTCGCCACCCGGCGGATATTCACGGGGAAACTCCGCCGCCCGCAGCAACAGTTCGCGCAGCAGGCCGGACACCTCCAGTACCCGGCAACCGCCGGGCAGCGAACGATCCAGGTAGAGACTGCGGAACAGCACAGGGTTGCAAGCCTCCGCGGCGTGCCGGACGCCCGGCGGAATCCACAGCGCCCGCTGCGCCGGCACCAGATAGCTGTGCCGCTCGGTGCTGGCGCGCAAGGTGCCGCTGGCGGCGTACATCAGTTGGCCCCAGGGGTGGTCGTGCATCTCCACCCGGTGCCCGGCGGGCATCTCGAAGGCGCGCAGGTACACCGCGCAGGGCAGGCTGCGGAATCGCGGCAGGTCGCGTTCTTGTCCCGTTTGCGGCATCGGTTGTCCCCATCCGTCGAGTGAGCGGTGCGTGGCCGATGGTAGCGTGTGGCTCCCCATAGACAAACCGGAGCCACGCCATGAGCAGTCATCGCCCGCAACATCGCCTGTCCGTTCCCGATATCCAGCGCCGCAAGGGTGCCGGCAGCCTGGTGGCGCTGACCGCCTACAGCACGCCCATGGCCCGCCTCCTCGATCCGCACGCCGACCTGCTGCTGGTCGGCGATTCGCTGGGCATGGTGCTCTATGGCATGCCCAGTACCCTGGGAGTGAGCCTGGAGATGATGGTCGCCCACACCCTGGCGGTGATGCGCGGCAGCCGGCGCGCCTGCGTGGTGGCCGACTTGCCGTTCGCCAGCTACCAGGAATCGCCCCGACAGGCGTTCCGCAACGCCGCACGCCTGCTGGCCGACAGCGGCGCCCAGGCGGTGAAGCTGGAAGGCGGTGAGGAAATGGAAGAAACCGTGGACTTCCTGGTACGCCGTGGCATACCGGTGCTCGCCCATATCGGCCTGATGCCGCAGCAGGTCAACGCCATGGGCGGCTTCAAGGCCCAGGGGCGTGACCCGGAAAGCGCCGAACGGGTACGCCGCGACGGCCTCGCCATGCAGCGCGGCGGCGCCTTCGCGGTGGTCATCGAAGGCGTAGGCGAGCCGCTGGCCCGTCGCCTTAGCGAAGAACTGGCGATCCCCTGCATCGGTATCGGCGCCTCGCCGGCCTGCGACGGCCAGGTACTGGTCAGCGAGGACCTGCTCGGGCTAAGCGGCGAACAGGTACCGCGCTTCGTCGAACGCTACGCGCGCCTCGACCGGGAAATCGACGAGGCGGCCCGGCGCTTCGCCGAGGACGTGCGCGAAAGGCGCTTCCCCGAGGCCAGGCATTGCTTCGCCATGCGCGAGTGAGCCGGCGGTCTCAGGCGAAGACTTCCGCCAGCAGGTCATCCATCGCCTGGAAGGCACGCCGGGAGGTCCTGGCGTCATAGTGCATCTTGCCCGGCACCTTGGCGTTCGGATCGGTGAAGGAATGCACCGCGCCGCCGTAGCTGGTGAGCTGCCAGTCGACGCCGGCATCGGTCATCTCCCTGGCGAAGGCCGGCAACTGCTCGCGCGGCACCAGCGGATCGGAGGCGCCGTCGAGGACCAGTACCGCGCCCTTGATATTCCTGGCATGCGCCGGGTCCGGCGTATCCAGGGTGCCATGGAAGGACACGAAGGCCTTCAGCTCGGCGCCGTCGCGAGCCAGCTCCAGCGCGCAGCAACCGCCGAAGCAGAAACCGAAGGCGGCCTGGCGGGTCGTATCGACAGCCGCGAGCGCCTGTCCGCGCAAGGCCGCCAGCGCTGCCTGCATGCGCTTGCGCAGCAGGGCCCGGTCGTTCTTCAGCGGCATCATCGCCGCGCCCGCCTCGTCGCCGTTCTGCGGACGCACGTCCCTGCCGTAGAGGTCCGCCACCAGCACCACGTGCCCACGACCGGCGACCTGCCGGGCGATGTCCAGCGCGGCGGCGCTCACGCCCATCCAGTTCGGCGCCATCAGCAGGCCCGGGCGCGGTCCCGCGTGGCTGGCGTCGTACACCAGTTGACCTTCGTACGGCTGCCCATCGATGTCGTAGGCGACCGGCTCTACACGAATCTCACTCATGGGTACTGCTCCTGCGAGAGTTGGAAAAGACAAAGCCCGCCGAAGCGGGCTTTGTCGGGGCTACTGCTTAAGCGGACAGCTCCACCAGCAGCTTGTTCAGTCGGCGTACGTAGGCGCCCGGATCCTTGAGGCTGTCCCCCGCGGCCAGGGCGGCTTGGTCGAAGAGAATATGCGACAGCTCGCCGAAGCGGTCCTCGTCCGGCTCCGCATCCAGCTTCTCGATCAGCGGATGCTGCGGGTTGATCTCGAAGATCGGCTTCGAGTCCGGCACTTTCTGCCCACTGGCCTCGAGGATCTGGCGCATCTGCAGGCCAAGGTCCTGTTCGCCGATGGCGAGGATCGCCGGCGAATCGGTCAGGCGGTGGGAGACGCGGACTTCGCTGACCTGCTCGTCGAGCACCTTCTTCAGGCGCTCGATCAGGCCTTCCTTGCTCTTGGCGACTTCTTCCTGGGCCTTCTTGTCCTCTTCCGAGTCCAGGCTGCCCAGGTCCAGGTCGCCGCGGGCGACATCGACGAACTGCTTGCCGTCGAACTCCGGCAGGTAGCTCATCAGCCACTCGTCGATGCGATCGGTGAGCAGCAGCACCTCGATGCCCTTCTTGCGGAAGACTTCCAGGTGCGGGCTGTTCTTCACCTGCGAGTAGCTCTCGCCGGTGAGGTAGTAGATCTTGTCCTGGCCTTCCTTCATCCGACCGATGTAGTCGGCCAGCGCTACGCTCTGCTCGCCCGAATCGTCGCCGGTGGAGGCGAAGCGCAGCAGGCCGGCGATCTTCTCCTTGTTGCCGAAGTCTTCCGCCGGGCCTTCCTTGAGGACCTGGCCGAAGTTCTTCCAGAAGGTCTTGTACTGCTCCGGCTCGTTCTTCGCCAGTTTCTCCAGCATGTCCAGCACGCGCTTGGTCAACGCCGACTTCATCGAGTCGATCACCGGATCCTTCTGCAGGATTTCCCGGGAGACATTCAGCGACAGGTCGTTGGAGTCGACCACACCCTTGATGAAGCGCAGGTACAGCGGCAGGAACTCGTCGGCCTGGTCCATGATGAACACGCGCTGTACGTACAGCTTCAGGCCTCGCGGCGCTTCGCGATGGTACAGGTCGAACGGCGCGCGGCCCGGCACGTAGAGCAGCGAGGTGTATTCCAGCTTGCCTTCGACCTTGTTGTGGCTCCAGCTCAGCGGGTTCTCGAAGTCATGGGCGACGTGCTTGTAGAACTCCTGGTATTCCTCGTCCTTCACCTCGGCGCGCGGACGGGTCCACAGCGCGCTGGCGCGGTTGACCGTTTCCCATTCCGGCTCGGCGGGCTTGTCGGCCTCTTCGCCGTGGAATTCCTTGGGTAGCTCGATCGGCAAAGCGATGTGATCGGAGTATTTCTTGATCACGTTGCGCAGGCGCCAGCCATCGGCGAACTCCTCCTCGCCCTTTTTCAGGTGGAGGACGATGCGGGTGCCGCGCTCGGGCTTGTCGATGGTGGCGACGTCGAACTCGCCCTCGCCCTTCGACGACCAGTGCACGCCTTCGCTGGCCGGCTGGCCGGCGCGACGGGAGTAGACGTCGACCTTGTCGGCGACGATGAAGGCGCTGTAGAAACCGACGCCGAACTGGCCGATCAGGTGCGAATCCTTCTTCTGGTCGCCAGACAAGTTCTTCAGGAAGTCGGCGGTCCCGGACTTGGCGATGGTGCCCAGGTGAGTCACCACATCCTCGCGGCTCATGCCGATGCCGTTGTCTTCCAGGGTGACGGTGTTGGCTTCCTTGTCGAAGCTGACGCGGATCTTCAGCTCGGCGCCGCCCTCGAGCAGCTCGGGATTGGCCAGGGCTTCGAAACGCAGCTTGTCGGCGGCGTCCGAGGCGTTGGAAATCAGCTCGCGGAGGAAGATTTCCTTGTTCGAATAGAGAGAATGAATCATCAGGTGAAGCAGTTGCTTCACTTCAGTCTGAAAGCCCAGTGTCTCTTTTTGGGTTTCCACGCTCATCGCTCCAAGCTCCATCAATGACATAAGCCGCGTACCACGGCGGATGTCCCCTAGGTGGGGCCTTCTTCCGGCTTTTCAAGCGCTTATGCGAAAAAACCGCGCACCGTCGTGCGACGACTAGCGTTCGAGCAGTTCGAGACGGGCGATCTCCGCCGGGCGCAACAGGTAGCTCGCCTCCCCCGCACCGGGCATTTCCCGGCGGATCACCAGGCGCCCCTCGCTGTCGAGGCCGGTGAAACGGCCCTCGGCGATACGCCCGCGTACCGTAGTGGCCTTGACCAGGCGCTGGCTGTAGCGCTGCGGTTCGACCTGGACCAGCTCCAGGTCGAGGGTGGCGTTGCCCGGCGCCGGCAGCGCCTGCGGCTCGGGCGGCGCCGCCGCGGCCACGGTCGCAGGCTCCGCCGGCAAGGCGGGGAACGCGTCGCCGCGCACCGTCCACTCCCGCCGGGCGTTCTTCTCCAGCGTCAGCTCCAGCACCTGAGTCTGGCCGGCCACCAGGGCCTCGATACGCAGCGGCCGCGCATGGCTGGCCGCGCGCCAGGACGGCGCCCGCACGAGGCTGACGTCGCGGCTGGCGAAGCGTCGCTGCAGATAGTCGCGCAAGACCAGGGCCAGGGTATCGTCGGAGTCGTAGCCCAGGTCGACCTTGCCGTGCCGATAGCGCAGCCGGTCGGTATACAGCTCGACGTGGCCGCTGAGGGTGGTCCGGTAGTCGCTCGGCAGGCTCAGGTGGAACTCGCCCTCCAGGCGGTTCGGCGCCTTGGGCCGCAGGTCCAGGTGCAAGGTATAGCCACGCAGGAGACGACGCGCCTCGGGCAGGTCCTGCTCCGGTTGCAGCCAGCTCAGCTCGACTTCTGGCAACGCGCCGCCGTCCTCGGGCAGCACGTCCAGGCGCAGCGCCCCGAGCGGCTGTGCCGGAAGGCGGATCTGCAGCTCGCGCTGGGCGTAGAAATCGTGCCCCTGGCGCAGGCTCAGCACGCCGCCGATCAACTCGCCGCTCTGCGGCGCGAAAGGCTTGCCGTTGAACTCCCCGCTGAGCGCGATGGCCAGTTCCGCCGGCGGCCTGGCCTCCGGCTTCAGCCAGCGCAGGCTGAGGATCGCCTCCAGTCGCGCAGCGTCGTGACTGGCCAGCAGCGCCAGGCCGACCACCAGCGGGATGCAACCCAGCGCGGCCAGCCCGACGCCCTTGCGCGCCGTACGCCAGTGCACGCCGATATAGGCCAGCGCCACCGGCGGGAAAAGGCTGCCGTAACCCCACAGCAGACCGGTACCGAAGGCCAGGACGATGACCCAGATATAGCCGGCGACCATCAGCAGCAGGCCGCCCAGAATCAGCAAGGCATCCATCGCGATATCCTCAGCCCACTTTCCGCAGCGTACGGCTCACGGCTCGTCCACCTTGAAATGCGCCCGCGCGGTGGCGATGGGCTCGCCCTGGGTGGTCTGCCAGGCGTTGATCGCGACGTTCGCCACCCGTCGCCCCTGGCGCCAGACCTGGCATTGCGCGTAGGTATCGCGGAAGTGCCCGGCACGCAGGTAATCGATGGAGAAATCGATGATCTTCGGCAGGTGCGGAATGCTCATGAAAGTCAGCAGGTGCAACATCGCCGCATGCTCCATGAAGCCGGCGATCACACCGCCATGGATGGCCGGCAGGGTCGGGTTGCCGATGTTGTCCTTGTTCGCCGGCAGGCGGAAGACCATGTCGTCGCCCAGGCGCAGGCATTCGATGCCGAGCAGCTTGGCGTACGGGATCAGCTCCACCAGCGGGCTGTAGTCGTTGTTCCGGCGCGCGTCGCGGACCAGTTGCTCGAGGCTGGTCGGGCTCATGCCGCACCTCCCTGCGCGGCCGGCCTGGCTGCCCCGGAGCGAGCCGAACCGCCCATGCGCATGAAGGCGCCGACGACATGGGCGATGGGCTGGCCCGGATCGTCCTGGTAGGCGAAGCCGCGGGTGAAGATCACGTTCGGCGTGACCCGGTAGCACTCGGCGAAGCCATAGACATCCTTGTGCGGTTCGGCGGGATGCATATAGTCGATGCGCAGGTCGAGCGTCGGGCAGATCTCGAAGTCCGGCAGCACGCAGACCGTGGAAATACCGCAGGTGGTGTCCATCAGGGTGGTGATCGCGCCGCCGTGGACGACCCCGCTTTCCGGGTTGCCGATGATCGCCTGGCTGTAGGGCAGGCGCAGGGTCAGTCCTTTCTCGTCGGCGGCCTCGACCGTCAACCCCAGCACCTGGCAATGACGCAAGGCCGAGAGAAAGCGCCGGGCGCGCTCGAGGAGAGGATTTTCCGACATGACGGCGACCTTGCTGGGAGTTTTCTGGAGGGCGAATCATACCCTGCCGCCAAAGCCCCGACAGCCGGGGTTTTGGACATAACGATCGAAATAGTCGAAGTGTGTGGAACTTCACGCCAGCGCAAATGTTCAAAGGGCTACAACGAGGAAAGCCGCACATGGAGGCTAAACGATGAAAAAGACCGTAACTCTTGCCCTGCTGCTCGCTGCCAGCCTTGGCCTGGCCGCTTGCGACAAGAAAGAGGAAGACAAGGCAGCGGCCCCGGCAGCTCCGGCTACCGAGACCCAGCCGAGCGCTCCGGCTACTCCCCCTGCCGAGCCCAGCGCCCCGGCGCCGTCGAGCGACACTCCGGCAACCCCGCAGACTCCGGCACCGACTCCGGAGCAACCGCAACAGAACCAGCAATAAGTTCTCGTTGACGTACCCTGAAAGAGCCCGCGCAAGCGGGCTTTTTCATGCCCGGGATTCAGCCTCTGGGCACCTCGCCCTCGCCTTCCCGCGGGCTTTCGGCGATTGCGGTCTCGGTGTAGACCATCACCTCCAGCACGTCCGAATGGAACTCGCGGCGATACAGGACCAGCACCACGCCGGCCGTCACCAGCATGAAGAACCAGGAGTTGATGAACCAGGCGAGCATGGCCAGGCCGAAATAGTACGAGCGCAAGCCGAAGTTGAACTGGTTGGCCGCCAGCGAGATGACCCGGGCGGCACGCTCGGCAAAGGATTTGCGCTCCAGCTCGCCGACGTTGCGCTCGCCGATCATCGGTGCCGAGCCGACCAGGATCGCCGCGAAGTTGTACTGGCGCATGCACCAGCTGAAGGTGAAGAAGGCATAGACGAAGACCACTGCCAGGCACAGCAGCTTCAGTTCCGACAGTCCCCGGCTGGCCTCCTCCACGAACGGCAGGTCGGCCAGTACCGAGACGGCGCGATCGGTGGAGCCCAGCAGGGTGAGGATGCCGGCGAGGATGATCAGCGTGCTGGAAGCGAAGAACGACGCGTTGCGCTCCAGGTTGCCGATCACGCTGGCGTCGGCGATACGGTTGTCGCGCAGCAGCAGCCGGCGCATCCAGTCCTCCCGGTAGAGGTGCAGGACGCTGGCCAGGCAGGCGGTGTCGCGGCCCTTCCAGGTGGCGTAGCGGGTGTAGCCCACCCAGCAGAACAGGAACCAGAGCGCCGCCAGCAGGTGTTGCGGCAGGTGCCCGTTGAAAATGCCGAGTTCGGCGGTCATGAAAACTCCCTCTTGAGCCGGCCGGGAATCGCCCCGCCGTTGTTTCGCGCCGTTGGGACGCCGCTCACCGCGGCCAGGACACGACTTTCGTCGGCTCATGAAAAAGGCCGCCCGGAGGCGGCCTTCCTGGGGTTCGCCTGACGTCTCAGGCGACCGCTTCGCGCGGCTTGCCCAGCAGCCGATCGCAAACGACTGCCAGGACCAGCGCAATGGATACCGGCAGCAGCCAGCCAAGGCTTTGATCGGCGAGCGGGAGCTTGGCGAAGACGTCCGGCACCCACCCGTTCAGCTTGGCCGCCCCCAGCCCGTCGACGATGCCGAAGAGCAGCGCGACGATCATCACCGGCACGAACACCCGCGGGGCCGACACCCAGAGGCGGTCGAACAGGCTCAGGGCGATCAGCACGATGGCGAGCGGATAGAGTCCCACCAGAACCGGTACCGAAAGGCTGATCAACTGAGTCAGTCCCTGGTTGGCGACCAGCAGGCTGAACAGCGAGAACACGATCACCACCGTCTTGTACGAAACCGGCAGCAGGTCGCTGAAGAACTCGCCGCACGCCGTGATCAGCCCTACCGCCGTGGTCAGGCAGGCCAGGGTGATGACCACCGCCAGCAACAGGCTGCCGGAAACGCCAAAGGTCTGCTGCACATAGGCGGTGAGGATCTGTACGCCATTCTGGGCGTCGCCGGCGATGCCCTGGCTGGTGGCGCCAAGATAGAACAGCGCCAGGTAGACCAGGGACAGGCCGGTGGCGGCGATGATCCCGGCGATCATGGAATAGCGCGTGACCAGCCGGCTGTCGCTGATGCCGCGGTCGCGAATGGCGGTGGCGATGACGATACCGAAGACCAGGGCACCGAGGGTATCCATGGTCAGGTAGCCCTGCAGGAAACCCTGCACCAGGGGCGCGCTCTGGTACTCGCCGGAACTGCTGCCGATCGCTCCCGCCGGCGCGAAGATCGCCGCGCCGCCAAGAACCAGCAGGGCCGACAGCAGCACCGGCGTGATGACCTTTCCGACCCGGTCGACAAGGCGACCCGGGTTCAGCACCAGGAACAGAACCACGGAGAAGTAAGCGACGGTATAGACGAGCAACGGCGCGCCGCCGTCCCCGGTGAAAGGCGCGACGCCCATCTCGAAGGACACCACGGCTGTACGCGGGGTGGCGAACAGCGGGCCGATGGCAAGATAGACGGCGATGGCGAACGCCACTCCCGCGCGCCGCCCGATCGGCTGGGTCAGGCGGCCAATACCGCCTCCGACCCGGGCCAGGGCGACCACCGTCAGCAACGGCAGGCCGACACCGGTAAGGAGGAAGCCGAAAGCCGCGCTCCATACGTGTTCGCCCGCCGCCATGCCGGCACTGGGAGGAAAGATGATGTTACCCGCGCCGAGAAAAAGCGCGAACGTCATGAAGCCAAGGGCGAGCAGGTCGAACCCTTTCAAATGAGTCATAGGAGGATGTACCACTGGCAGAAGTCTCGGTTGTTCGGGGTTTCCCTTTGGGGGTGTTAGGAAACATCGTCCTTCCGGATGAGGAGGACCGGTCAAGCCGCCCGACCCCTTTTGAGGGCCATGTGGCGCTATAGCTGCAGGCGCGCTGGCCTGCGGGATGATGCGTGGCGCGCCCGGGGTTTTGTCGGACACGAACCGTTGGCAATGATAGCGCATCGCGGCAACATTCGTTTGACGGATGCGATAGAACGACGAAGGCCACCGCTGTGAGGCGGTGGCCTTCGTCCTGGAACTCAGAAAACCCGGGAAATCAGGCCTTCTTCACTTCCCAACCGGTCAGCTCGGCCAGGGCCTTGCCGATGTCGGCCAGGGAACGCACGGTCTTCACACCGGCGTCCTGCAGGGCGGCGAACTTCTCGTCCGCGGTGCCCTTGCCGCCGGAGATGATGGCGCCGGCGTGGCCCATGCGCTTGCCCGGAGGGGCAGTCACACCAGCGATGTAGGACACCACCGGCTTGGTCACGTTGGCCTTGATGAAGGCCGCGGCTTCTTCTTCGGCGGAACCGCCGATCTCGCCGATCATGACGATGGCTTCGGTCTGCGGATCTTCCTGGAACAGCTTCAGGATGTCGATGAAGTTGGAGCCCGGGATCGGGTCGCCGCCGATGCCCACGCAGGTGGACTGGCCGAAGCCGGCGTCGGTGGTCTGCTTCACGGCTTCGTAGGTCAGGGTGCCGGAACGCGACACGATGCCTACCTTGCCCGGCAGGTGGATGTGACCCGGCATGATGCCGATCTTGCACTCGCCGGGAGTGATCACGCCCGGGCAGTTCGGGCCGATCAGGCGTACGCCCAGCTCGTCGCACTTGACCTTGGCGTCCAGCATGTCGAGGGTCGGGATGCCTTCGGTGATGCAGACGATCAGCTTGATGCCGCCGAATGCCGCTTCCAGGATCGAGTCCTTGCAGAACGGAGCCGGAACGTAGATGACCGAGGCTTCGGCGCCGGTGGCTTCCACGGCTTCCTTGACGGTGTTGAACACCGGCAGGCCGAGGTGGGTGGTGCCGCCCTTGCCGGGGGTCACGCCGCCGACCATCTTGGTGCCGTAGGCGATAGCCTGTTCGGAGTGGAAGGTGCCCTGGCTACCGGTGAAGCCTTGGCAGATGACTTTGGTGTCTTTGTTGATCAGGACGCTCATTACTTACCCTCCGCGGCCTTGACGACTTGCTGGGCAGCGTCGGTCAGGCTGGTTGCCGCGATGATGTTCAGGCCGCTTTCGGCCAGGACCTTGGCACCCAGTTCAGCGTTGTTGCCTTCCAGGCGGACGACAACCGGAACCTTCACGCCGACTTCTTTGACGGCGCCGATGATGCCTTCGGCGATCATGTCGCAACGCACGATGCCGCCGAAGATGTTCACCAGGACAGCCTTCACGTTGCTGTCGGACAGGATGATCTTGAACGCTTCGGTCACGCGCTCCTTGGTCGCACCGCCGCCAACGTCGAGGAAGTTGGCCGGCTTGCCGCCGTGCAGGTTGACGATGTCCATGGTACCCATGGCCAGGCCGGCGCCGTTGACCATGCAGCCGATGTTGCCTTCCAGCGCGACGTAGTTCAGCTCCCACTTCTGCGCATGGGCTTCACGGGCGTCGTCCTGGGACGGGTCGTGCATGGCGCGCAGCTTCGGCTGACGGTACAGGGCGTTGCTGTCGATGTTGATCTTGGCATCCAGGCAGTGCAGGTTGCCGTCTTTCTTGATCACCAGCGGGTTCACTTCCAGCAGGGCCAGGTCGTAGTCCTGGAACAGCTTCGCCAGGCCGACGAAGATATGGGTGAACTGCTTGATCTGGTCGCCCTTCAGGCCCAGCTGGAAGGCCAGCTCGCGGCCCTGGTACGGCTGCGCGCCGACCAGCGGGTCGATGGTGGCCTTGAGGATCTTCTCGGGAGTGTCGTGGGCGACCTTCTCGATGTCCACGCCACCTTCGGTGGAAGCCATGAACACGATGCGGCGGCTGGAACGATCGACGACGGCGCCGAGGTACAGCTCCTTGTCGATGTCGGTGCAGGACTCCACCAGGATCTTGCTGACCGGCTGGCCGTTGGCGTCGGTCTGGTAGGTCACCAGGTTCTTGCCCAGCCACTGCTGGGCGAACGCCTTGGCGTCCTCTTTGCTCTTCACCAGCTTCACACCGCCCGCTTTACCGCGGCCGCCGGCGTGCACCTGAGCTTTGACGACCCACTCGCTGCCGCCGATCTTGTCGCAGGCTTCTGCGGCCTCTTCGGGGGTGTCTACGGCAAAGCCCTTGGATACAGGCAGGCCGTATTCAGCGAACAGCTGCTTACCCTGATATTCGTGGAGATTCATGCTTGTCTACCGTTATTCGTCTAGGTATTGCGCATTTCGGCGGAGCGCTCGTGGCACCCCACCACCTGTGACCGTCGCTTCGCGAACCACCCGGCTCGCGAAAAAACAGTCCGGCGGCATACGCCCGCGGCCACCTCGCAACGGTCGCCGGCGCTCACCCGCCGTGGTTCTTCTGAAAGTCTGCCGCCTGCGTCATCCCGACGCAGGCGGCAAACCGTGGATTCTACAGAACCCGGACCCGACAAGGCCAGGAACCTGTCCTGGCCTGACGGACGACGCGTCCCGCGTCGCTGTGACGCCCCTGGCGTGAACCGGGGCGTCGGATCACTCAGCGCTTCTTGCGGTTGGCGATGTGGATGGCATGGCCATTCACCGCCAGGGCAGCTTCGTGCAGGGCCTCGGACAGCGTCGGGTGGGAGAAGACCATCATGCCCAGGTCTTCGGCGCTGGTGCCGAATTCCATGCCGATCGCGCCTTGCTGTACCAGCTCGGCGGCGCTCGGGCCGATCACGTGGACGCCCAGGACGCGGTCGGTCTTCGCATCGGCGATGACCTTGACCAGGCCGGTGGTGTCGTTGGCAGCCATCGCGCGACCGCTGGCGGCGAACGGGAAGGTGCCGACGTTGACTTCGACGCCCTCGGCCTTGAGGGTCTGCTCGGTCTTGCCGACCCAAGCGATTTCCGGGTGGGTGTAGATGACCGACGGGATCAGGTCGTAGTTCATCTGCGCCTTGTGGCCGGCGATGCGCTCGGCGACCATCACGCCCTCTTCCGAGGCCTTGTGCGCGAGCATCGCGCCGCGAACCACGTCACCGATGGCGAAGACGCCCGGAACGCTGGTCTTGCAGTGGTCGTCGACGTAGATGAAGCCACGCTCGTCCAGGGTCACGCCGCTGTCGGCGGCCAGCAGGTCGGTGGTCACCGGGCGACGGCCGACCGCGACGATCAGCTTGTCGAAGGTTTCCTTCTGCTCGCCGTTGGCATCGGTGAAGGTCACGGTGACCTGCTTCTTCTTCACTTCCGAAGCGGTCACGCGGGCGCCCAGGCGAATGTTCAGGCCTTGCTTGGTCAGGACCTTCAGGGCTTCCTTGGCGATCTGCTCGTCGGCAGCCGGGAGGAACTTGTCCAGGGCTTCCAGCACGGTCACCTCGGCACCCAGGCGGGCCCATACCGAACCCAGCTCCAGGCCAATGACGCCGGCGCCGATCACACCCAGCTTCTTCGGCACGGCCTGGAATTCCAGGGCGCCGGTGGAGTCGACGATGATGTCGTCGGTCAGCGGGGCCGGCGGGATCTCCACCGGGCGGGAGCCGGAAGCGATGATCACGTTCTCGGCTTCCAGGACCTGGGTCTTGCCGTCCAGACCGGTCACTTCCACCTGCTTGTTGGCCAGCAGCTTGCCGTGGCCTTCGAAGGAGGTCACGCCGTTGGCCTTGAACAGGGTAGCGATGCCGCCGGTCAGGTTCTTGACGATGTTGGCCTTGCGCGCAACCATCGCCGGAACGTCGATGGTGACGCCCTTGGCTTCGATACCATGGACTTTGAAGGCCTCTTTGGCCTCATGGTACTTGTAGGAGCTGTCCAGCAGCGCCTTGGACGGGATGCAGCCAACGTTCAGGCAGGTACCGCCGAGCGCCACCTTGCCTTCCTTGCCGATGTACTTCTCGATGCAGGCGGTCTTCAGGCCCAGCTGGGCAGCGCGGATGGCGGCAACGTAACCGCCGGGGCCGGCACCAATCACTACCACGTCGAATTTCTGGCTCATATCTCAATCCTTATTCGGGTGAAACCGGACGGCCCCACGAGGGGGCCGCCGTGAAGAGAAACGCTAAATCAGACGTCCAGCAGCAGGCGAGCCGGATCTTCCAGCAGGTCCTTGATCGCCACCAGGAAGCTCACCGCTTCCTTGCCGTCGATCAGACGGTGGTCGTAGGACAGCGCCAGATACATCATCGGCAGGATCACCACCTGGCCGTTCACGGCCATCGGGCGCTCCTGGATCTTGTGCATGCCGAGGATGGCGGTCTGCGGCGGGTTGACGATCGGGGTCGACAGCAGGGAACCGAACACGCCACCGTTGGAGATGGTGAAGGTGCCGCCGGTCATGTCTTCGATGGTCAGCTTGCCTTCCTTCGCCTTCTTGCCGAAGTTGGCGATGCCGCCCTCGATCTCGGCCAGGCTCATGAACTCGGCGTTACGCAGTACCGGAACCACCAGGCCGCGGTCGCTGGAAACGGCAACGCCGATGTCCTGGTAGCCGTGGTAGACGATGTCGTTGCCGTCGATGGAAGCGTTGACCCCCGGGAAGCGCTTCAGCGCCTCGGTGGCGGCCTTGACGAAGAAGGACATGAAGCCCAGGCGCACGCCGTTGTGCTTCTTCTCGAACAGGTCCTTGTACTTCGAACGCAGGTCCATGATCGGCTTCATGTTGACCTCGTTGAAGGTGGTCAGCATGGCCATGGCGGACTGCGCCTCGACCAGGCGCTCGGCGACCTTGGCCCGCAGGCGGGTCATCGGCACGCGCTTCTCGACACGGTCGCCGGCGGCGAAGATCGGCGCCTCGGCAGCCGGGGCGGCAGGCTTGGCCGGGGCGGCCGGGGCGTTCTTCTTCGCTTCGACCGCAGCGACCACGTCTTCCTTGGTCACGCGACCGCCCTTGCCGGTGCCGGCGATGCTGTTCGGATCGATACCGGCCTCCTCGGCCAGCTTGCGCGCGGCCGGGGACAGGATGGCGTCGTCGCCGCCAGCGGCGGCCGGAGCGGCGGCCTGGGCAGCCGGAGCGGCGGCGGGCGCAGCGGCAGCCGGAGCGGCCGGAGCGGCGGCGCCGCCTTCGTTCAGCTTGCCGAGCAGCTCGTTGCTCAGAACGGTGTCGCCTTCGTTCTTGATGATCTCGGCCAGCACGCCGTCAGCCTCGGCGAGAACCTCGATGACCACCTTGTCGGTCTCGATGTCGACGATCAGTTCGTCGCGCTTGACCGCTTCGCCCGGCTTCTTGTGCCAGGTGGCGACGGTGCCGTCGGCGACCGATTCCGGGAAGGTTGGGGCTTTGATTTCGATAGCCATTGTGTGCGTTTCCTTAAATTCGGTTTCTTCAGCGCGTAGGCGTTAAACAGTAAAGGCGTCTTGCAGCAGTTTTTCCTGCTGCTCGGCGTGCATCGAGGCGTAGCCGCAAGCCGGAGCAGCGGAGCCTTCGCGGCCGGCATACTCGAGATTGAGGCCCTTCTTGTGCGCGGCGATGACACGACGCATGTGATGCTGGCTGCAGAACCAGGCGCCCTGGTTCATCGGCTCTTCCTGGCACCAGACGATGTGCTTGAGGTTCTTGTAGGGAGCCAGAACTTCCGCCAGGTCGTCTTCCGGGAACGGATACAGCTGCTCGATACGGACGATCGCGGTATCTTCGCGGCCTTCCGCGCGACGCTTCTCCAGCAGGTCGTAGTACACCTTGCCGCTGCACAGCACGACGCGGTCGACCTTCTTCGGATCCAGGCTGTCGATTTCCGGGATCACGGTCTGGAAGGAACCGTTGGCCAGATCTTCCAGGGTCGAGATGGCGAGCTTGTGACGCAGCAGGGACTTCGGCGTCATCACCACCAGCGGCTTGCGCAGCGGGCGGATCACCTGACGGCGGAGCATGTGGTAGACCTGAGCCGGGGTGGTCGGCACGCAGACCTGGATGTTCTGCTCGGCGCAGAGCTGCAGGTAGCGCTCCAGGCGCGCGGAGGAGTGTTCCGGACCCTGCCCCTCATAGCCGTGCGGCAGCAGCATGGTCAGGCCGCAGAGTCGGCCCCATTTGCTTTCGCCACTGGTGATGAACTGGTCGATGACCACCTGGGCGCCGTTGGCGAAGTCGCCGAACTGGGCTTCCCAGATCACCAGCGAATTCGGCGTGGTGGTGGCGAAACCGTATTCGAACGCCAGCACGGCCTCTTCCGAAAGGAAGGAATCGTAGATATCCAGGCGCGGCTGGCCATCGAACAGATTGGCCAGCGGTACGTAGACCGAGTCGTCCTTCTGGTTGTGCAGCACCGCGTGACGGTGCGAGAAGGTGCCACGGCCGACGTCCTGGCCGGTCATCCGTACCGGATGGCCTTCGAACAGCAGGGTCGCGTAGGCCAGGGTCTCGGCGAAGCCCCAGTTGATCGGCAGGCCACCGGCCGCCATCTTCTGGCGATCTTCGTAGATCTTCGAAACCTGGCGCTGAACCACGAAGCCTTCCGGCACTTCCAGCATCTTGCTGGACAGTTCCTGCAGGGTCTTCAGGTCGAAGCGGGTGTCGTGACGGGCGGTCCAGGCATGGCCCAGGTACGGACGCCAGTCGACGAACAGTTCCTTGTTGGGCTCCTTGACCAGGCTCTTCACCACGTGCAGGCCGTTGTCCAGGGCATCGCGGTAGTCGTCGATCTTCGACTGAACCTGCTCGGCGCTGAGCACGCCGGCGTTCACCAGCGCATCGGCGTACAGCTCGCGGGTAGTACGCTGCTTGGCGATCTGCTGGTACATCAGCGGCTGGGTGCCGCTCGGCTCGTCCGCCTCGTTGTGGCCGCGGCGACGGTAGCAGACCAGGTCGATGACCACGTCACGCTTGAACTGCATGCGATAGTCGACGGCCAGCTGGGTGACGAACAGCACGGCTTCGGGATCGTCGCCGTTGACGTGGAAGATCGGCGCCTGAATCATCTTCGCCACGTCGGTGGCGTACTCGGTGGAACGCGCATCGTCCTGGCGGCTGGTGGTGAAGCCGACCTGGTTGTTGATCACCAGGTGGATGGTGCCACCGGTCTTGTAGGCGCGGGTCTGCGACATCTGGAAGGTTTCCATGACCACGCCCTGCCCCGCGAAGGCGGCATCGCCGTGGATGGAAATCGGTACCACCTTGTCGCCGGAGCTGTCCTTGCGACGGTCCTGGCGGGCACGAACGGAACCCTCGACCACCGGGGAAACGATTTCCAGGTGGGACGGGTTGAACGCCAGCGCCAGGTGGACTTCGCCGCCGCTGGTCATCACGTTCGAGGAGAAGCCCTGGTGGTACTTCACGTCACCGGAGCCCAGCTCGACGATCTTCTTGCCTTCGAACTCGTCGAACAGGTCGCGCGGGTTCTTGCCCAGGGTGTTGACCAGGACGTTCAGGCGACCGCGGTGGGCCATGCCGATGACGATTTCCTTGGCGCCGTAGGAACCGCAGCGCTGGATGATCTCGTCGACCATCGGGATCAGGCTTTCGCCGCCTTCCAGGCCGAAACGCTTGGTGCCCGGGTACTTGGTGCCCAGGTACTTCTCCAGGCCTTCGGCCGCGGTCAGGCGCTCGAGCAGGTGCGCACGCGCCTCGGCGGAGAAGCCGGGACGGCCACGCACGCTTTCCAGGCGCTGGAGGAACCACTTGCGCTGCTCGGAATCGACGATGTGCATGAACTCGGCGCCGAAGGTACCGCAATAGGTGCTCTTCAGGCTGTCGACGATTTCACGCAGGGTCGCCTCTTCCTTGCCGATGTAAAGCTCACCGGTGCGGAAAGTGGTGTCCAGGTCGGCACCCGTCAGACCGTAGTGGTCGATCGACAGGTCGGCAGGCGCGGGACGCTGCCACAGGCCGAGCGGGTCGAGGGTGGAAGCCTGGTGGCCGCGGAGACGGTAAGCGTGAATGAGACGAAGGACTTCGACCTGCTTCTTCTCGTGCTCGCTGCTCACGCTACCGGCGGAAACCGGCTGGGCACGGCGCTGGTTCTTGGCCAGCAGGACGAAATGATCGCGCACTGTGGAGTGCGAGACGTCGGGGGCGGGATTGCCATCGGCGGGAAGCTTCTGGAAATACGTGCGCCACTCTTCTGGCACAGCGTTAGGGTCGTGCAGGTAGAGCTCGTAGAGCTCTTCGACGTAGGCAGCGTTACCACCGGATAGATGGGCACTGTTCCACATCCGCTGCATTACGCTTTCGTGCATGCTAGGTCACCCTCGGTAAGGGGACAACCACCTGGCGAAACCTTGAAGGCTCCGAAGTCCTCAGGCAGCGACATCGGTATGGCCACTACAGATCCCGCAGATAGTCCGGGTACCAGCCCGGATGCCCCTGCTGGTCATATTTTTCAAATCTGGGCCATGGCTTTGTGAGCTTGGCCCGCTTAGTTGCTGCGACGCCGGAAGAACTCCGGCGCCACAGGTGTTGCTAGGTACAACTCATATAACAACTGCGAGAGGATCAGGTTCCGCTCTGCAGCAGCATATTACGCACGTGGCCGATCGCCTTGGTCGGGTTCAGACCCTTCGGGCAAACGTTCACGCAGTTCATGATTCCGCGGCAGCGGAACACACTGAACGGGTCGTCCAGCGAAGCCAGGCGCTCTTCGGTCTTGGTGTCACGGCTGTCGGCCAGGAAACGATAGGCTTGCAGCAGTGCGGCCGGACCGAGGAACTTGTCGGGGTTCCACCAGAAGGACGGGCAGGAGGTCGAGCAGCAGGCGCACAGGATGCACTCGTACAGACCGTCCAGCTTCTCGCGCTCTTCCGGGGTCTGCAGACGCTCGATGGCCGGGGCCGGCGTATCGTTCTGCAGGAACGGCTTCACCTTCTCGTATTGCTTGTAGAAGATGCTCATGTCCACGACCAGGTCACGAATGACCGGCAGGCCGGGCAGCGGACGGATCACCAGCTTGCCGCCCTTCAGGCCGGCGGCCGACAGCGGGGTGATGCAGGCCAGGCCGTTCTTGCCGTTGATGTTCATGCCATCGGAGCCGCAGACGCCTTCACGGCAGGAACGACGGTAGGAGAAGCCCTCGTCCTGTTCCTTGATCAGCGCCAGCACGTCGAGGACCATCACGTCCTTGCCGTTGGTGTCGACCTGGAAATCCTGCATGTACGGCGCAGCATCTTTGTCGGGGTTGTAACGATAAACACTCACTTGCAACATGGCGGGCACCCTTAGTAAGTCCGAACCTTGGGTTCGAATGCCGGAACGGTCTTCGGCGCGAAGTTGACGGAACGCTTGGATACGCGCTTCTCACCCGGGAAGTACAGGGTGTGGCACAGCCAGTTCTCGTCGTCGCGCTCCTCGAAGTCTTCACGGGCGTGGGCGCCACGGGACTCCTTGCGGTGCTCGGCCGCGATCGCGGTGGCCTCGGCCACCTCGAGGAGGTTTTGCAGTTCCAGCGCTTCGATGCGCGCGGTGTTGAATGCCTGGCTCTTGTCGTTGATCTTGACGTTGGCGATACGCTCGCGCAGGTCGGCCAGCTGGGCGATGCCCTTCTGCATGTACTCGCCGGTGCGGAACACACCGAAGTAGTTCTGCATGCAGCTTTGCAGCTCGCGCTTGAGCGGAGCGACTTCTTCGCCGCTGGTGCGCTCGTTCACGCCGTTCAGGCGCTTGAAGGAGGCTTCCAGGTCGCTCTCGGAAGCGCCGCGGGCGTCGATGCCCTCTTTCAGCGCTTTTTCCAGGTGCAGACCGGCGGCACGGCCGAATACCACCAGGTCGAGCAACGAGTTGCCGCCCAGGCGGTTGGCGCCGTGTACCGATACGCAGGCCACTTCGCCCACGGCGAACAGGCCTTCGACGATCTGGTCGTTGCCGTTGGCGTCCTGGGTGATGGCCTGGCCATGGATGTTGGTGGCAACGCCGCCCATCATATAGTGGCAGGTCGGGATCACCGGGATCGGCGCGACGACCGGGTCGACGTGGGCGAAGGTCTTGGACAGTTCGCAGATGCCAGGCAGGCGGCTGTGCAGGACTTCCTCGCCGAGGTGGTCGAGCTTCAGCAGCACGTGGTCCTTGTTCGGGCCCACGCCGTTGCCGGCCAGGACTTCCTTGACCATGGAACGGGCGACCACGTCGCGGCCGGCCAGGTCCTTCGCGTTCGGCGCATAACGCTCCATGAAGCGCTCGCCGTGGGCGTTGATCAGGTAACCGCCTTCGCCGCGGCAACCTTCGGTGACCAGTACACCGGCGCCGGCGATGCCGGTCGGGTGGAACTGCCACATCTCGATGTCCTGCACCGGCACGCCGGCACGCAGGGCCATGCCCACGCCATCACCGGTGTTGATCAGCGCATTGGTGGTGGAGGCGTAGATACGGCCGGCACCGCCAGTGGCCAGGACCACGGCCTTGGAACGGATGTAGACGGTCTCGCCGGTCTCGATGCAGATGGCGATGATGCCGACCACCGCGCCGTCCTGGTTCTTCACCAGGTCGACCGCGTACCACTCGTTGAGGAACGAGGTGCCATTCTTCAGGTTGGCCTGGTACAGGGTGTGCAGCAGCGCGTGGCCGGTACGGTCGGCGGCGGCGCAGGTACGGGCGGCCTGGCCACCCTTGCCGAAGTCCTTGGACTGGCCGCCGAACGGACGCTGGTAGATGCGGCCGGTTTCGGTACGGGAGAACGGCAGGCCCATGTGCTCGAGCTCGAACACGGCCTCGGGACCGACGGAACACATGTATTCGATCGCGTCCTGGTCACCGATGTAGTCGGAACCCTTGACGGTGTCGTACATGTGCCAACGCCAATCGTCGTTCGGGTCGGCCGAAGCGATCGCGCAGGTGATGCCGCCCTGTGCGGATACGGTGTGGGAACGGGTCGGGAAGACCTTGGTCACCACGGCGGTCTTGTGGCCGCCCTGGGCCAGTTGCAGCGCGGCACGCATGCCGGCGCCACCGCCACCGACGATGATGGCGTCAAAGGAAAGTGTACGAATGCTAGCCATGGATCACATACCCCAAAGAATCTGCACACCCCAGACGAAGAATGCGAACATCGCCATGCCGCAAACCGCCTGGAAGAGGAAACGCACGACTGTCGCCGCCTTGCCGAGAGCCATCGAAGTCAGGTAGTCGGTGGAGATGGTCCACATACCGACCCACGCATGGACGCTCAGGGCAACCAGGGTCAACAGGCTGAAGATGCGCATCCAACCCTGCGAGAACAGGCCGTGCCAGTCCGCGTAGGAAATGTTGGGGTGAGCAATGAGGTAGCCCAGCAGGAAAATGACATAAGCCGCGAGAACGACCGCGGAAACGCGCTGGGCCATCCAGTCGTAGAGGCCGGAGCGCGAGAAGTTTGTGACGTTAGTTACCATACCCATACCCCCGCCAGAACGATCAGCACCACCGCGATGGCGATGACGATTTTGGAGCCACGCTTACCGCCTTCCAGCGTCTCGCCGACGCCAGCGTCCATGACCAGGTGGCGAACACCGGCCACCAGGTGGTACAGCAGCGCAGACAGCAGGCCCCAGATCACCAGCTTGGCCAGGGGACTGGTCAGGCACGCCTTCACCTGCTCGAAGCCTTCTTCCGAACTCAGCGACTTGTCGAGCGCGAACAGCAGCACGGCAATACCGAGGAACAGGATGACGCCAGAGATACGGTGGAGAATGGACGTGTAAGCGGTGACAGGGAGTTTGATGGTCCTTAGGTCTAGGTTTACAGGTCGTTTGCTATTCACGGCTTTTTTCACACTGAGAGCCCTAACGAACAGGGCTAGTTGTCGGGAAGTGCACTTGTCAGGTACCCATCACCAGGGAGTGGCGACCGTCTATGAAAGCGGGCCAGGAATACCCCTTGCGGTCGGACGCCGAGTATAGACAGTTAGGCTACTAATGACAACGAAAACACCCATCGCCAAATGGTTGATTGCGGGCCTTTTATAAAAGGCGTAAATAGCCCCCTTTTTCTGCGAAAACCCCGCAACGAAAGGCTCTACGGCATGGATTCGCGCAAATTGACTTTCGAATTTATCCCTCTATAGTGGTGCGGGCCCTGCGTGGGGGGTACTGATGATTTCAAGCATAAATAGGAGGCCATCATGGCTGACAAAAAAGCGCAGTTGATCATCGAGGGCTCAGCCCCCGTCGAACTGCCCGTCCTATCCGGTACCATGGGTCCCGATGTAGTGGATGTACGGGGCCTCACCGCCACGGGCCACTTCACCTTCGATCCTGGCTTCATGTCGACCGCCTCCTGCGAGTCGAAGATCACCTATATCGACGGCGACAAAGGCGTCCTCCTCCATCGCGGCTACCCCATCGAGCAACTGGCGGAGAAATCCGACTACCTGGAAACCTGCTACCTGCTGCTGAACGGCGAGCTGCCCACCGCCGCGCAGAAGGAACAGTTCGTCGGCACCATCAAGAACCACACCATGGTTCACGAGCAGCTGAAGACCTTCTTCAACGGCTTCCGCCGCGACGCCCATCCGATGGCCGTGATGTGCGGCGTGATCGGCGCCCTCTCGGCCTTCTACCACGACTCCCTGGACATCAATAACCCGAAGCATCGCGAAGTCTCCGCGCATCGCCTGATCGCCAAGATGCCGACCATCGCCGCCATGGTGTACAAGTACTCCAAGGGCGAGCCGATGATGTATCCGCGTAACGACCTGAACTACGCGGAAAACTTCCTGCACATGATGTTCAACACCCCCTGCGAGACCAAGCCGATCAGCCCCGTGCTGGCCAAGGCCATGGACCGCATCTTCATTCTCCACGCCGACCACGAGCAGAACGCCTCCACCTCCACGGTGCGTCTGGCCGGCTCCTCCGGCGCCAATCCGTTCGCCTGCATCGCCTCCGGCATCGCCGCCCTGTGGGGACCGGCCCATGGCGGCGCGAACGAAGCGGTGCTGCGCATGCTTGACGAGATCGGCGACGTGTCCAACATCGACAAGTTCGTCGAGAAGGCCAAGGACAAGAACGATCCGTTCAAGCTGATGGGCTTCGGCCATCGTGTCTACAAGAACTTCGACCCGCGCGCCAAGGTCATGAAGCAGACCTGCGACGAGGTCCTCCAGGAACTGGGCATCAACGACCCGCAACTGGAACTGGCGATGAAGCTGGAAGAAATCGCCCGCCACGACCCCTACTTCGTGGAACGCAACCTGTACCCGAACGTCGACTTCTACTCGGGGATCATCCTCAAGGCGATCGGCATTCCGACCAGCATGTTCACCGTGATCTTCGCCCTGGCGCGTACCGTCGGCTGGATCTCGCACTGGCAGGAAATGCTCTCCGGCCCCTACAAGATCGGCCGCCCGCGCCAGCTCTATACCGGCCACACCCAGCGCGACTTCACCGCCCTCAAGGATCGCGGCTGAAACCCGTCACGCCCGGCGAGAAAGGCTGCTTCGGCAGCCTTTTTTGTGCCCGCCCCCTTTCCGCCGGACACAAAAAAACCGCCCCGGAGGCGGTCTTTTTGCAAGGAAGGCGCGCTCAGCGCTTCTCGGCGGCGCTACGCAGGCCCTTGAGGGTGTTCAGCGGCGCGTCGACCACGAAGCTGTTGGCCAACCAGGAAGGAATGCTGCCACCCGGCTCGGTTTCCACCTGGTAGGTCACTTCCGTCACGCCCTGCCCCTTCGGCTGCAACTTCCACTCGCCGACCAGCTTGGGCACGCGGATCTGGCCCTTTTCCTCGGGGATATAGGTCGGATCGGCCTTAAGGTGACGGATCACGGTGCCATCCGCGGTCTTCTCGGTGGTGACATGGATGACCACGTCGCGACCGGTGACCGGCCAGGGCATGTCGATCTTCGAGTAGGTCCAGGCGTCGGCGCCTTCCTGCTTCAGGAGTTTCATCTCGGCGCAGGCATGGATCCACTTGCAGGAACCCTTGACGTCCTCCTGCAGCGCCTCGATGGTCGCCACGTCGGCCTTGATGTCGGTAACGCCGCGATAAGCCTTGTACTTGGAGCCCTGGACACTGCTGAGGTAGACCTTCACGCCGTCCTCGTCCTTGGCCAGCTTCCAGTCTTCGGCCAGCGCATTGCCGGCCACCCCGAACACTGCGGCAGCCAGCACGGTCATACGCAAAATGCCACGCATCGTTCCTGTTCCTCTCTTTATGGTTATTTTCGGTTCGCCGGCCGGGCGGTCGACGCCCTGCAAGCCGCGATCCTGAGCCTTCGGCGCAGGATGCGCAGCAGTATGGCGTGAGACAGCCAGACTTCCAACCCGTTCACGCGGCAGTGATGACTTCCCACTCCGCGATCAGGGCCAGCGCCTGCTCACGGCTGTCGCCGCAGATTTCCGGATCGGCGCCGAACTGGCCGCACACAGCCGGTCGCTCCGGTCGGCCGAACAGCCCGCAGAGATGGTTTTCGTCCAGGTGCAGGCAGCGTACGCCCGCGGGCTTGCCGGCCGGCATGCCCGGCAGCGGAGAGGAAATCGACGGTGCTATGCAGCAGGCGCCGCAGCCGGCTCTACATTGCATGGGAAGGATCTCGCCCGAAAGTTGGCAGAGGAGCGGCCAGGACAGCCGTCCGGAACGGGCGCAAAGAATACGGACCGGCCAGGCCGCCGCCAAGCCCGGCGGATCAGCGGCGCGTTTCCGCCTCGAGACGCGCGCTACGAAGCTGCCACTGCTCGCGGTTGCCGGCAGCGAACAGCCAGGCCCTGGCCGACTCGGTCGCAGCCCGCCATTGCACCCGGCCCGGCTTGCGCAGGTCGAGGGTTTGCGCCGCCATCGAGTGGCCGAGGAAGGCGTTGCCAGCGGAACTCCAGTAGCCGGCGACCCCGGCCGGCAAGACCCAGGAGCGACCTTCCGCCTCGTCATCGACGATACCGGACAAGCGCTCCCCCGCTCCACGCCGCCAGGACAGGGCGACCCGGTTCAGCTCGCTGTCCGCCAGCGCGACGCGCACCTCCACGCCGCCCTGGCGCGGCTCGAACGACAGCTCGTAGGCGCTGAGCCGGCCATCGGCGCAGCGCAGGTGGCCCTTCAGGGACAAGCGTCGACCGACCAGCTCGAAGCTCTCCAGGCTCTGCTCCTGGCAGCGCAACTGCAGGCGACCGGCGCTTTCCCGCCCGGCCCCGAGAAAACCGCCCTCGCTCTCCCACAACGGCGGCCGGGCGCTACCCGCCACTGACAGGGCGAGGCTCTTGCCGCCCCAGCTCAAGCGGTATTCGCCCAGGTTGAAATCGCGCGGGATGGCAAACGCCGGCGGCACCCGCAGCTCGCTCCACAGAGCCGGCTCCCGCGACGCCTGGCTCGCCCACCAGGCGGCCGCCAGCACGACGGCCAGCCCGCTCAAGGCGAGGCCCCAGACCAGCGAGCGCTTGTGCAACCGCATACCTTTCATCCTTTTCCGAGCACCAACCCCTACCGACCGATGCCTGCCCACTTGGTTTTATCGCCGCAGCCAATTAGGCTGCGCCGTCCCAGCCCTCCGGAGCCCATCCATCATGCCTGTCTGGCTGCAAACCGCCTTGTTGCTAGCCTGCTCCAACCTGTTCATGACCTTCGCCTGGTATGGCCACCTGAAGACCCTCAACAGCAAGCCCTGGATCATCGCCGCCCTGATCAGCTGGGGTATCGCGCTGTTCGAATACCTGCTGCAGGTGCCGGCCAACCGCATCGGCTACACCGAACTCTCGGTCGGCCAACTGAAGATCATGCAGGAAGTCATCACCCTGGCGGTCTTCGTCCCGTTCAGCGTCTACTTCATGCAGCAGCCGCTGAAACTGGACTACCTCTGGGCCGGCCTGTGCCTGCTCGGCGCGGTGTACTTCATCTTCCGCGCCTGAGCCGCGTCACGAACGTAGCCGGGCGATCAGGCTGGAGGTATCCCAACGACCGCCGCCCATCGCCTGCACTTCGGCGTAGAACTGGTCGACCAGCGCCGTGACCGGCAACTGCGCGCCGTTGCGTCGCGCCTCGGCGAGCAGGATCGACAGGTCCTTGCGCATCCAGTCCACGGCGAAGCCGAAGTCGAACTCTCCGGCCAGCATGCTCTGGTGGCGGTTTTCCAGTTGCCAGGACTGGGCCGCGCCCTTGCCGATCACCTGCATCGCCGCCTCGCCGTCGAGACCGGCGCACTGGGCGAAGTGCAGCGCCTCGGCCAAGCCCTGGAGCAGCCCCGCGACGCAGATCTGGTTGACCATCTTGGTCAATTGCCCGCTACCCACGTCGCCCATTCGCCGGACCATCCGCGCATAGCTGCGCAGCAGCGGTTCGGCGCGTCGATAGAAGGCCTCCTCGCCACCGACCATCACCGTCAGGGCGCCGTTGACCGCGCCCGCCTGGCCGCCGGAGACCGGCGCGTCGAGAAAGCCCAGCTCACGCTCGGCAGCCAGCAGCGACAGCTCGCGGGCGACTTCCGCCGAAGCGGTGGTGTGGTCGACGAACAGGCTGCCCGGCGCCATTCCGGCGAAGGCGCCCTGCTCGCCCAGCGCCACGGCACGCAGGTCGTCGTCGTTACCGACGCAGCAGAACACCAGTTCGGCGCCGGCACAGGCCTCGCGCGGCGTATCGGCGTATCGTCCGGCGTACTCCTCGACCCAGCGCAGCGCCTTGGCCGACGAGCGATTGTAGACGCAGACGCGATAGCCCTCGCGCTGCAGGTGCCCGGCCATCGGGTAGCCCATCGTGCCCAGGCCGAGAAATGCGACCGCAGTCATTCCGTCATCTCCTCGAAATCCGATCCCGCAGCCTAGCACAGCGGTTTGCCGAGGTCCGGAAGCCCCGCCATACTCAGCGCGGACCCTGGTATGGATAGCTCCGATGCCTCACTGGCTGGTAATCGATCTGGAGGCCACTACCGCGGAAGGCGGCTGGCCCCTGGAGGAAATGGAAATCATCGAGATCGGCGCCACCCTGGTCGCCGCCGCGGACGCCCGCGAACTGGACCACTTCCAGCGTTTCGTACGACCGGTCAGGCGGCCGCTGCTGACCCACTTCTGCCGCGACCTCACGCATATCAGCCAGGCCAACGTCGATGGCGCCGCCCATCTCGACACGGTCTGGGAAGCCTTCGAGCGCTGGCTCGCCCAGCATCGTCCGCGACTGGCCGGCTGGGCCAGCTGGGGCGACTACGACCGCCGCCAGCTGGAGCAGGAGTGGCGCCAGCACGGGCTGACCAGCCAGCTCAGCGAAGTGCCGCACGTCAATCTCAAGCAACGCTTCGGCGAAGTCCGCCAACTGCCCCGCCCGGTCGGCCTGAACGCGGCCCTGCAACTGGCCGGGATGAGTTTCCAGGGCCAGCAGCACCGCGCCCTGGAGGATGCCCGCAATACCGCACGGCTGCTGCCGCTGGTATTGCCGGTGGAGCATTGAACGAGGCCCGCGCCGCCTAGTGACGCCTTTCCGAGGCTTGGGCATACTGGCGGGCCTTTTCAAACCCGCCTGTTCACCCCTTCAGGAGAAGCCCATGTTCAAGGTCAACGAATACTTCGACGGCACCGTCAAATCCATCGCCTTCGACATGACCGCCGGCCCGGCCACCATCGGCGTGATGGCGGCAGGCGAATACGAATTCGGCACCAGCCAGCTGGAGATCATGCATGTGGTCGCCGGCGCGCTGACGGTCAAGCTGCCGGGCAGCGACGAGTGGCAGGAATACGCCAGCGGCAGCCAGTTCACCGTCCCGGCGAACAGCAAGTTCCAGCTCAAGGTCGCCCAGGACACCGCCTACCTCTGCGAATACCGCTGAGCCCGGGCAGACAGGAAAACCGGCCGCAGGCCGGTTTTTTCTTGGCCGCCGTCCAGCGGCGGCGGAGGGATCGGTACGCTCATCCGCCGCTGGAGCGGCTTGCCTAGCCCATTCAGCCCTGCGGGAAGCGGTAGTGGCCGATGACCTGGTAGCGGAACAGCAGGTCCTCTTCCCGCACGCCGGCACCGATGTTGTGCAACACCAGCGGCCTGCCCTCCAGCCTGCGATCGGAAAGCACGCCGATATGCAGCAGGCCGTTGTCCAGGCGCCAGGCGACGATGTCTCCGGCCCGGTAGGCGGAGGCGTCGCGGCTCGGCGTCAGTGCCAGGCCCTGGCGGCTGAACCAGGTCATCAGGTTCGGTACGCGGCGGTGATCGATGTTGCGGTCGGTGCCTTTCATCCCCCATTGCTGCGGGTAGGCCGCGAAGTGGCGACGCATGTCCTCGTGCACCGCCTTCTGCAGGTCCAGCCCCTGTCCACGCAGCGCACGGACCACCACGTCGGTGCAGACCCCGGTCTGCAGCGGCACGTCGCCGCCCGGATAGTCCAGTTGCCGGTAGGCCGGGTCGTAGCCCAGGGTTACGCCCACCTGGGCACGCGCCGCATCCACCAGTCGCTGCGGTTCGACCGCAGCGGCCGCCGCCAGCGGCAGTCCGAGCATGGCGAGCAGCAACAGGCGGCGCAGCGCGCCGGATACGTCCTTGTCCATCCTTTCCTCCTAGGCGCCCGCGGGCGCGTCCTGGTCCTTCCCGTATCCCAGCGGATACAGCAGTTCTTCCTTGTAGCCGGCCCAGACCCGGATGGCGTCCGGGAAGCTGTCGTCCAGCACCGGGTCGCCGCTGTCGACCAGCAACGGGCGGCCCCCGAGGGTCCCCAGCTTGCGCTTGGTGGCGACCACCCGCATGCGCTCCAGGCCGATGGCGCGCAACACCCGGGGACTGATCTGCTGGTTGCCGCGACCGATCACGTGGCCCTGGCCGCCGATGGCGGTGACCAGCAGGAACGCCGGATGACCGTCCACCAGTTCGAACAGCCGCGCCTCGTCGACGTCGCGGGCGAGCACCGCGCCATTCTCCAGCACGTCGACGCCCAGCAGGGTGGTTTCCAGGCCGAGGTTGCGCGCCAGGCCATGCAGGGTCGAGCCCGGTCCGAGCACATAACGCACGCCGTCTTCCCAGCTTTCCGCCAGCCAATCGGCGAGGTCCACCAGCACCAGTTCCTCGGACTCCATCCCTGCCTGCTTCACGTGCTGCATGAAGTGGCCCTCCTCCGGCACAGTCATCTCGCCGTACCAACGCGCGGCGACGCGGCCGGCGCGCAGCGCCTCTTCGTCGAGGTCGCGCACCTCGCCGCTGGCCAGGCGCACCAGGCCGCCCTCGACCAGGCGCCTGGCCAATTCGCCGGCCGCGCGCGGACTGATGGCATAGACCCCGGAGTGGATCTTCACCCCGGCCGGAATGCCGAGCACCGGCTGTTGCTCGCGCACCACCCCGGCAACATCCCGTGCTGTGCCATCACCACCGGCGAACAGGATCAGGGCGACACCGGCCTCCTGCAAACGCTCGACCGCCAACCGGGTATCCGCCGCGCTGCTGACCGCTCCCTGCCACTCGCCGAGCAGGCGATGGCGGAAGCCCATGCGCTCGAGCAACTCGCCGCCCATGGCCCCGGGAAAGGTCAGGAACTCGATCTTCTCGACCAGCGGCAACAGGCACTCCAGGGCTATCCGGGTGCGCTCCAGCGCACGTGGTTCGGCGCCTCTGGCCAGGGCCTCGGCAGCCACCCCGTCGCTGCCCTTCAAGGCGACCGGGCCACCCAGCCCGGCCAGGGGATTGACCACCAATCCCAGGCGAAACATGTCCATACTCATCCTCGGGCGAACTCCAGGGCGCCCACACCGGTCGGACCACTATAACCAGAAAAACCCAGCGGTAGCCGGCAAGCTGGCACGCCGGCTGCAAGATTGCTATGGTCCATGGCTTTCGCGTTGGAGCGGCACGACATCCGCCGTTTGTCACGGCGGTTTCATCTGCGCTCCCTAGACTGCCGATAAACCTGATGAGGAGACGGGCAATGAATTCGCAACACACCGATACCGCCAAGCGCCGCGTGATCCCCTTCAATACGCAGCAGCACAGCGGTGGCGCCATCATCGACGCCCAGGGCCGGGAAATCCCGATCACCGAGGTGATGATCCAGCGCGCCTGCCGCGAGCTGGACAGGTCCCTGGAGCAGGAACAGAAGCAGGCCTGAGTGCCCGCCAGCACGACTTCGAAGCCCGGCATCCGCCGGGCTTTTTTTCGCTTGCGCGAAGCCGCGCCCTAGCTCGGCGCCGACAGGTCCTCGCCGACCAGGTCGAGGAAGGTCTCGACGATCCGCCGCGAGCGCTGTTCGCGCAGGCACACCAGGGTCTCGGTCAGGCGTCGCTGGCAATCGACGATGGGCAGCGCATGGACCCGCGTGTCGGCGCCGAACTCCGCGGCCGACACCACCCCCACGCCGATCCCCGCCACCACCGCCTCGCGCGAGGCCTCGCGGCCCTCGACCTGGATCGCCGGGCGGATCCGCAGGCCGGCGCGGCTCATCTCCTCCTCCAGGGTCTGGCGGGTCACCGAGCCCTGCTCGCGCAGCACCAGCGGCATGTCGTCGAGATCGGCGAGGCGGATCGACTCGCGCCCGGCCCACGGATGGCTGAGCGAAACGAAGGCGACGATCGGATCGTTGCGCAGGGTCAGCGAAAGCAACCGCTCGTCGCTGACGTCCCGGCCCAACAGGGCCAGGTCGGCCTGGTAGCTGAACAGTCGCTGCAGAGACTCGTCGGTATTGCCGGTCTCCACCCGCACCGCGATGCCCGGATAGCGCTCGCAGAAACGCGCGATCTGCGGCAATACGTGCACCGGCGCATCCACCGCCAGGGTCAGGGTGCCGGTCTGCAGGGCGCTGGAGGCGGACAACAGCTCCTCCGCCTCGGCCTCGATCGCGAACAGCCGCTGGGTCACCGCGAGCAGGCGCTCGCCCAGTTCGCTCAGGCGCACCGAGCGCTTGTTACGGTGGAACAGCAGCACGCCGTAACGCTCCTCCAGCTTGCGCACCTGGTCGGAAACCGCCGGCTGGGTGAGAAACAGGCGCTCGGCGGCGCGCGTGAAGCTGCCGTACACGGCGACTGCATGGAAAGCCTTCAACTGCGCATGGGATACCGACATGGACCTTCACCACTCCAGGCAGGACAAGGGGTTCCGCGCCATGGGCGGCGCACACGGGGATGACCGTTCGGTCAACTTCCTCGACCCACGCCGCGCCAGGCCTACGGACAAACAAGTAAAACTTATATTTAAAATTTGATAAATCGATTTCATTTATTTATCCGGAATTGTTTCCATCGCTTCACCACAGCGCGCCAGCGCCTCGGCAGCCAGCCCCTGCCTGGGCATCCGCAACCCTTACCCAGGAGGTGAAGCCGACTCCAGATCCCTCTGACCAAGCACCGCGACATGGCGGTGCGGAAGTGCTCATCAGAACAACAACAAGGCGTGTTCCCCTCACACCTGCCGGCACCGATAACAAGATCGAGGTCAGAACCATGAATCAACGTCCCGGGACGGCGCTGCCGTCCTCTCCCGTGTCCAGCTTCCAGCGCTGGCGCCTGCAGATATTCGCGATCACCTGGCTGGCCTACGCCGCCTTCTATTTCACCCGCAAGGCCTTTTCCGTCGCCAAGCTCGGCATCGCCGAAGATCCGGGCTTCCAGTTGGACAAGATGGCGATGGCCGATCTCGACGCCATCTACCTCGCCGCCTATGCCGTCGGCCAGTTCACCTGGGGCGTGCTGGCCGACCGCTTCGGCCCGCGCATCGTGGTGTTCGGCGGCCTGCTGATCTCCGCACTGGCCGCGGTGGTCATGGGCACCTTCGCCACCCTGCCGATCTTCGCCACTTGCATGGTGGTCCAGGGACTGGCGCAGTCCACCGGCTGGTCGGGGCTGTGCAAGAACATCGGCAGTTTCTTCGCCACCCACGAACGCGGTCGGGTGCTCGGCCTGTGGAGCACCTGCTACGCCTTCGGCGGACTGGTCGCCTCGCCGTTCGCCGGCTGGTGGGCGTACAGCGTGTTCGGTACCTGGCACGCGGCGTTCTACTCCAGCGCCGCGGTGGTCGGCGGCGTGGCCCTGCTGTTCCTGTTGTTGCAGCGCAACCGCCCGGAGGACGTCGGCCATCCACCCGTCGAACCGCAGGTCGCGAGCGAGGCCGTGCGCTATGCCGGCTTCAGGCCGGAAGGCGGCAACGGCGGCAGCCTGCAGGTACTCGCCAAGGTGGTGCGCAACCGCACGGTGCTCTGCCTCGGCCTGGCCTACTTCCTGCTCAAGCCGGCGCGCTACGCGATCCTCCTGTGGGGACCGGTGATCGTCTACGAACGCATGCCGGCGCTCGGCAAGGTCGGCGCGGCGATCGTTCCCACCGCCTTCGAGGTAGCCGGCCTGCTCGGCCCGATCCTGATCGGCTTCGCCTCGGACAAGCTGTTCGGCGCACGGCGCATGCCGGCCTGCGTGATCAGCCTGCTGGCGCTGACCGTCTGCCTGGCGCTGTTCGTCCCGGCGATGACCACCGGCAGCATTCCGATAGTGGTCGGCCTGCTGTTCATGATGGGACTGACCCTGTACGGCCCGGACTCGATGATCTGCGGCTCCGCCGCCATCGACTTCGGCACCGGCGAGGCCGCCGGCACCGCCTCCGGCTTCGTCAATGGCTGCGGTTCGGTGGGCGCGATCCTCGGTGGCCTGCTGCCCGGCTATTTCGACACCTACACGGTGTTCATCGGCTTCACCGTCGCCGCCCTGATCGCCACCGCGGTGCTCCTCCCGCACTGGAACAGCCGACCCGACGGTGTTGTGAAAGGCCACAGGAACATCCCCAGCCTGGGGGACTTCCGCCCGATCCGCTCCTGACTCCGGCGCGCCCGCCGCGCCACCAGCGTCTTTTCAAGCCAGGGAAACCCTCATGCATATCGAACGCTTCGAAGTCGTCAAACGCCGGGCCGAAATGGCCCTGCACGGCAACACCCTCTACATCGGCGGCCAGGTCGCCGACGATCCCAGCGGTGACATCCAGGACCAGACCCGCCAGGTCCTGGAGAACATCGACCGGCTGCTCCAGAGCGTCGGCAGCGACCGCGGCCAGGTGCTCTCGGTACGCATCCTGCTCGCCCACCGCGAGGACTACGCCGGTCTCAACCAGGTCTGGGACCAGTGGTTTCCCGAAGGCCGGGCGCCGACCCGCGCCTGCAGCCTGGCCGAGCTGATCGACCCGCGCTGGCGGGTGGAAATGATCGTCGTCGCCGCCCGTCCGCAGTGAGAGCACAGCCATGACCTTCCGACCCTTCTGGCTGGACCAGGCCCTACGCTCCGAACATGCGGCCCCCTGCCCGCCGCTGGCCGGCGATACCCGCGCCGACCTGTGCATCGTCGGCGGCGGCTACACCGGCCTGTGGACCGCCATCATGCTCAAGGAGCACAATCCCGGGCTCGACGTGGTGCTGGTCGAGGCCGACCTCTGCGGCGCCGGCGCCAGCGGCCGCAACGGCGGCTGCGCGCTGTCCTGGTCGGCCAAGTTCTTCACCCTGGAACGGCTGTTCGGGCTCACCGAGGCGATCCGCCTGGTCAAGGCCTCCGAGGACAGCATCCGGGCCATCGGCGCCTTCTGCCAGCGCTACGACGTCGAGGCCGACTACCGGCTGGACGGCACCCTCTATACCGCCACCAACCCGGCCCAGGTCGGCAGCACCGACAGCGTGATCGCCGCCCTGGAACGCCATGGCATCAACTCCTTCGTCAAGCGCCCGCTGGCCGACGTGCAACGCCTGGCCGGCTCGCGCCGGCACCTGGAAGGCTGGTTCTCGCCGGCTGCCGCGACGGTGCAGCCAGGCAAGCTGGTTCGCGGCCTGCGCCGGGTCGCCCTGCAACTGGGGGTACGCCTGTACGAAGGTACGCCGATGCGAGGACTGGAGCACGGCCGCCCGGCGGAAGTGGTCACCCCCCACGGGCGGGTCGTCGCCGACCGCGTGGTGCTGGCGCTGAACGCCTGGATGGCGAGGGCCTTCCCGCAATTCGAACGCAGCGTGGCGATCGTCTCCAGCGACATGCTCATCACCGAGCCACGACCGGACCTGCTGCAGGAGATCGGCCTGACCAGCGGGGTCAGCGTGCTCGACTCGCGGATCTTCGTGCATTACTACCACAACACCCCGGACGGCCGGCTGATGCTCGGCAAGGGCGGCAACACCTTCGCCTACGGCGGACGCATGCTGCCGGTGTTCGACCGCCCCTCACCGTATCTCGGGCAACTACGCGGCAGTTTGCGGGAGTTCTTCCCCGAGTTCGCCGAGGTCGCCATCGAGGCCAGCTGGAACGGTCCATCGGATCGCTCGGTGACCGGCCTGCCGTTCTTCGGCCGGCTCGACGGCCGCGACAATGTGTTCTACGGCTTCGGCTACTCCGGCAGCGGCGTCGGCCCATGCCACATGGGCGGGCAGATCCTTTCTTCGCTGGCGCTCGGCCTGGACAATCCCTGGACCCGTTCGCCGCTGACCCAGGGACCGCTCGGTCGCTTCCCGCCGGAGCCGATCCGCTATGTCGGTTCGCTGATGGTGCGCAACGCGATCCGCCGCAAGGAGCGCGCCGAAGACGTCGGACGGCGCCCGCGTCATCTCGACGTACGCCTGGCCAGGTTCGCCGCCGCCGCGGGCAAGGCCGACAAGGGTTGAGCCGCTTTCCGGGCGCCTCTTCAGCCCACTCGGGGGTGCCCTTCTTTTTCCTTCGGTTTCGATTTCGCTCAAGCAAAGGTCGTAAAAAGCGCATTTAATTCACCCGTCAGCCTGTGCGAGGCTGTTCCAACCCCTGGCCCAGTTTTCCTTCATGCACCTACCGACGACGCGCACCCTGCCCTACCAGCCTTCCGCCAACCCGGCCGGAACGCCCGCGCGTCTACCCCGCAAGCACAGCCGCTGGCTGGAACTGGAGCCGCTCGCCCTCCCTCTCGAACTGGCCTTCTGGGCGCTCTGGCATTGCCGCCACGCGCGTCCGCCGGACGCTCGTCACGCCTGATTTCCCTCCGGCCCCGCGCAACGGCGGGGCCGGCCTGCCGCTTGCATGCCGTTCCGCGACGCTGCCGTCGCCGGAGCGCCGCTGCGAGCGTCGCGACGCTACCGGACAAGACCGACAAGAGAGCCCCATGAACTTCGCCTGCGAACAAGAAGCCCAGGATTTCCTGGCCGCCAATCCCGATATCGAACTCTTCGAACTGTTCATCCTCGACGCCAATGGCGTGCCGCGCGGCAAGCTGCTGCACCGCGACGAACTGCTGGCCGTCTACCGCAGCGGCCGGCCGCTGCCGAGCACCATCCTGGGGCTGACGATGAACGGCGAGGATGTCGAGGACTCCGGCCTGGTCTGGGACGTCGGCGACATCGACTGCCGCGCCTACCCCCTGTCCGGCAGCCTGGTGCGCCTGCCCTGGCGGCAGATCCCGACGGCGGCGGTGCAGGTCAGCATGCACCCGAGCGAGGGCCTGCCCGCCAGCGTCGCCGATCCGCGCCACCTCCTGGTGCGCACCATCGACGCGCTGAAGAGCGAGGGCTATCACCCGGTGATGGCCGCCGAGCTGGAGTTCTACCTGCTCGACCGTCAGCGCGACGCCAACGGCCGCCCGCAACCGGCTCGCGACGCCGATGGCGGCCGCCCGCGGGCGACCCAGGTCTACGGCCTGCGCGAACTGGAGCAGATCGAGCCGTTCCTCGCCGACCTCTATGCCGCCTGCAAGGCACAGGGCCTGCCGGCACGCACGGCGATCTCGGAATACGCCCCGGGCCAGGTGGAAATCACCCTCGACCACGGTGACGCCCTAGTCGCCATGGACCAGGCGATCCGCTACAAGCGCCTGGTCAAGGGCGTCGCGCACAAGCACGGAATGCTCGCCTGTTTCATGGCCAAGCCGTTCGACGACCTGGCCGGCACCGGCATGCACCTGCACGTCAGCCTGGCCGACGAACAAGGCCACAACCTGTTCACCAGCGACGACCCCGCCGGCACGCCGTTGCTGCGCCAGGCGGTCGGCGGCATGCTCGCCAGCCTGCTCGACTCGCTCCTGCTGTTCTGTCCCAACGCCAACTCCTACCGGCGCTTCCAGGCCAACAGCTACGCGCCGCTGGCGCAGACCTGGGGCGTCGACAACCGCACCGTGAGCCTGCGCGTGCCGGGCGGCCCGGCCTCCAGTCGGCATATCGAGCACCGCATCTGCGGCGCCGACGCCAACCCCTACCTGGCCGCCGCGGCGCTTCTCGCCGGGGTCCACCGCGGCATCCGCGAAGGCATCGATCCGGGCGCGCCGGTGGAGGGCAATGGCTACGCCCAGGCCGGCAAGCGCCTGCCCACCGACTGGCTGACCGCCCTCGACGCCCTGCAAGGCTCCGAGTGGGCGCGGGAAGCCTTCGGCGAGCCGTTCCTCGGCGTCTACCTGGCGGTGAAGCGCGCGGAATACCGGCAATTCATGGGCGAGGTCGGCGAGCAGGACTGGCGCTGGTACCTGACCCAGGCCTGAGCCACCCCGGACCCGCCCGCATACGGCGGCGCGCCGGCAGGACGCGCCGCACTGGAACAAGGAATACCCGATGAACGCAGCAATCCATCCCCGTCCGGCCGCGGAACGCGCGCCGTCCTACTACGCCGCCACGCTCAACGAGGAAACCGACTATCCGACCCTGCTGGGCGCGGTGACGGTCGACATCGCCATCATCGGCGGCGGCTTCACCGGCGTCGCCACGGCGGTCGAACTGGCCGAGCGTGGCTACAAGGTGGCCCTGGTCGAGACCCATCGCATCGGCTGGGGCGCCAGCGGGCGCAACGGCGGCCAGGTCACCGGCAGCCTGTCCGGCGACGCGGCGATGCACAAGCAGATGCGCCAGTGGCTGGGCGCCGAGGTCGAGGACTTCATCTGGCACCTGCGCTGGCGCGGCCACGAGATCATCCGCCAGCGGGTGGAGAAGTACGGCATCGCCTGCGACCTCCGCCATGGCCACCTGCACGCGGCGATGAAGGCCAGCCACATGGGCGAGCTGCAGGCCTCCTACGAGGAGGCGGTGCGCCGCGGCATGGGCGACCAGGTGCTCCTGCTGGACAAGGCCGGCGTCCAGGCCCACCTGGAGACCGAGCTGTACTGCGGCGCGCTGAAGAACACCCGCAACATGCACCTGCACCCGCTCAACCTGTGCATCGGCGAGGCCAGGGCGGCGGCCGGCCTCGGCGCGCTGATCTTCGAACATTCCGAGGTCCTGGATATCGTCCACGGCCCGCGGCCGGCGGTGATCACCCGCGAGGGAAGGATCGAGGCGCAGCAGATCCTGCTTGCCGGCGATGTCTACCACAAGCTCGAACGCAGGCAGCTCAAGGGCATGATCTTCCCGGCCATGGGCGGAATCGTCACCACCCGCCCGCTGGGCGAGCTGGCACGGGAGATCAACCCGCAGGGGCTGGCGGTCTACGATTGCCGCTTCGTCCTCGATTACTACCGCCCCACCGCCGACGGCCGCCTGCTGTTCGGCGGCGGCGCCAACTACTCGGGCCGCGACTCGCGGGACATCGCCGCCGAGCTGCGGCCATGCATCGAGCGCACCTTCCCGCGCCTGAAGGGCGTGGAGATCGAGTTCCAGTGGAGCTGCGCCATGGGCATCGTGATGAACCGGATCCCCCAGCTCGGCAAGCTCTCCGACAACGTCTGGTACTGCCAGGGCTACTCGGGGCATGGCGTGGCCACCAGCCACATCATGGGCGAGATCATGGCCAAGGCGATGAGCGGGAGCCTGGAGCAGTTCGACACCTTCGCCCGTTGCAAGCACCTCAAGGTGCCGCTGGGCGACCTCTTCGGCAATCCGATGCTGGCCGCCGGGATGTGGTACTACCAGCTCATGGAGAAGCTGCGCTGAAGCGCGTGGGATGGCGGGGTCCGCGGAAGGCCTAGTCGGCCTTCTTGCGGATCCAGTAGAGATAGGTGCCCGCCTCTTCCTGCTGCTCGACCAGCTCGTGACCGAGGAACACGCAGAACTTGGGGATGTCGCGGCGGGTCGAGGGATCGGTGGCGATCACCTTGAGCAGGCCGCCGGGCGCCAGGTCGCGGACCTTGTTGTGCAGCATCATCACCGGCTCGGGACAGTTCAGGCCGGTGGCGTCGAGAATGGCGTCGACAGAATGGGTCATCGGGAAACTCCGCAACAGAATCCGCGCATTGTCGCGCATGCGGCGCGGCCGGTCACCTGTCCCCGGCCGGAATGCCGCCGCCCCTCAGCGTTCGAGGCGGCGTAGATGGCAGGTCACTTCCTCGCGGTCGTGATACAGCTGCTTGCAGCCGATCGCTACCTTCAGGCCGCGCGCGTCGAAGCTCTCGCGCAGGCGCTGGAGGATCTTGCGCACCTCGGCGTAGCGCTGCTTCATCGGCAGCTTGAGGTTGACCACCGCCTCGCGGCAAAGCCCTTCGCCGATCCAGGTCTCGATCAACGCACCGGTGCGTGCCGGCTTCTCGACGATGTCGCAGACCATCCAGTCGACCCGCTGGCGCGGGCGGTACTGGTAGCCGTCGACCTTCTGGTGGTCGACCAGCCCGGAATACATCAGGTTCTCCGCCATCGGCCCGTTGTCCACGGCGGTCACCCGCATCTCCCGGTTAACCAGTTGCCAGGTCCAGCCGCCCGGCGCCGCACCGAGGTCCACGGCGAGCATGTCCGGCGCCAGGCGCTTGTCCCATTCGCTGCGCGGGATGAACTGGTGCCAGGCTTCCTCCAGCTTCAGCGTCGAACGGCTCGGCGCCTCGCGGGGAAACTTCAGGCGCGGGATGCCCATCGGCCAGAGCGCGCTGTTGCGCGGCTCGGCGAGGCCGACGAAGACTTCCCGGCCGGAGCGGAAGGTCAGCAGCAGGCGCGGCAGCGCCGGGTCCTCCTGCAACCGCCCGGCCTTCACCAGCGCGGCGCGCAGCGGTTTCTCGAACTTGCGGCAGAAGGTCGAGACCTCCTTGCCGGCATTGGTGTCCAGCACCTCCAGCCAGAGGCTGCCGCAGACCGGATAACTCGCCAGTTCCGCCAGCAGCACCTCGATGCGCTGGCTTTCCGGCAATTCGATGAAGCCGGGTCCGCGCGCCCACTGGCGCGGGAAGATCAAGTCGGCGAAACGCAGGCGGCGCATCAGGCGCTCGGCGCCGTCGGCGTCCTGGCAGACGAACTCGACGTGGGCGCTGGCCGGCTTGCTCTTGGCGTAGCCGGGAATCTCGAGAGTGGCTGCATGCTCGGCGATTTCGGCGCAGACTTCACCTTCGAAGCCTGGCCGGCAGTGCATCAACAGGGTATTCATGGGGTTGTCTCCTTGGCCGCGCACTATAGTGCCGGGCATGCCTCAAGGGAACTGCAGCGACCGTTCGTCGGTCCAGTGTATATGGCAGGAGCCCTCGAGCCGGTCTAGCTTGAAGGTTTCGAACAACGCTATCCCAAAGTCTGACTCTCGCCAGCGGCCGGTACCGATGGGATCGGGCCACCGCGCATTACCGAGGTAACGGCACCCTGGCGTCCGCGGACGCCGCGGGTCCCGGGCGAAGCCAGGCACTATCGGCTCGACGACGGGCCTGGCGTCAGGACGAGGCCAGGCCCGCCGCCCCCGGGCCCGCCGTGAGGAAATCAGAAATGCCTGCTTTGGACAGCCTGAAAACCCTTCGCAGTCTCGCTGTGGACGGCAAGACCTACCACTACTACAGCCTCCCGGAAGCCGCCCGGACCCTGGGCGATCTCGGCAAGTTGCCGATGTCGCTGAAGGTCCTGCTGGAAAACCTCCTGCGCTGGGAGGACGGCAGCACCGTCACCGGCGACGACCTCAAGGCCCTCGCCGGCTGGCTCAGGGAGCGCCGTTCCGACCGCGAGATCCAGTACCGCCCGGCGCGGGTCCTGATGCAGGACTTCACCGGGGTGCCCGCGGTGGTCGACCTGGCCGCCATGCGCGCGGCCATGGCCAAGGCCGGCGGCGACCCGCAGAAGATCAACCCGCTGTCGCCGGTGGACCTGGTCATCGACCACTCGGTGATGGTCGACAAGTTCGCCAGCGAATCGGCCTTCGAACAGAACGTCGAGATCGAGATGCAGCGCAACGGCGAACGCTACGCCTTCCTGCGCTGGGGCCAGAACGCCTTCGACAACTTCAGCGTGGTACCGCCGGGCACCGGCATCTGCCACCAGGTCAACCTGGAGTACCTGGGCCGCACGGTCTGGACCAAGGACGAGGATGGCAGGACCTACGCCTTCCCCGACACCCTGGTCGGCACCGACTCCCACACCACCATGATCAACGGCCTCGGCGTGCTCGGCTGGGGCGTCGGCGGCATCGAGGCGGAAGCCGCCATGCTCGGCCAGCCGGTATCGATGCTGATCCCCGAGGTCATCGGCTTCAAGCTCACCGGCAAGCTGCGCGAGGGCATCACCGCCACCGACCTGGTGCTGACCGTCACGCAGATGCTGCGCAAGAAGGGCGTGGTGGGGAAATTCGTCGAGTTCTACGGCGACGGCCTGGCCGACCTGCCCCTGGCGGACCGCGCCACCATCGCCAACATGGCCCCGGAATACGGCGCCACCTGCGGCTTCTTCCCGGTGGACGAGATCACCCTCGGCTACCTGCGCCTGTCCGGGCGTCCGGAAAGCACGGTCAAGCTGGTCGAGGCCTATAGCAAGGAACAGGGCCTGTGGCGCGAGAAGGGCCACGAGCCGGTGTTCACCGACACCCTGCACCTGGACATGGGCGAAGTCGAGGCCAGTCTGGCCGGACCGAAGCGCCCGCAGGACCGCGTGGCCCTGCAGAACGTCGCCAGCGCCTTCAACGAGTTCCTCGGCCTGCAACTGCATCCCTCCAGCACCGAAGAAGGCCGCCTGCTCAGCGAGGGCGGCGGCGGCACCGCGGTCGGCGCCAACGCCGCCTTCGGCGAGATCGACTACCAGCACGACGGCCAGACCCACCGCCTGAAGAACGGCGCGGTGGTGATCGCCGCCATCACCTCCTGCACCAACACCTCCAACCCCAGCGTGATGATGGCCGCCGGCCTGCTGGCGAAGAAGGCGGTGGAGAAAGGCCTGCAACGCAAGCCCTGGGTGAAGAGTTCGCTGGCGCCGGGCTCCAAGGTGGTCACCGACTACTTCAAGGCCGCCGGCCTGACCCGCTACCTCGACGAACTCGGCTTCGACCTGGTCGGCTACGGCTGCACCACCTGCATCGGCAACTCCGGCCCGCTGCTGGAGCCGATCGAGAAAGCCATCCAGCAGGCCGACCTGACCGTCGCCTCGGTACTCTCCGGCAACCGCAACTTCGAAGGCCGCGTGCACCCGTTGGTGAAGACCAACTGGCTGGCCTCGCCGCCGCTGGTGGTGGCCTACGCCCTGGCCGGCAGCGTGCGGATCAACCTCAGCGAGGAACCGCTGGGCACCGGCAAGGACGGCCAGCCGGTCTACCTGAAGGACATCTGGCCGAGCCAGAAGGAAATCGCCGAGGCGATCCAGAAGGTCGACACCGAGATGTTCCACAAGGAGTACGCCGAGGTCTTCGCCGGCGACGAGAAATGGCAGGCGATCCAGGTGCCGCAGTCGGACACCTACGAGTGGCAGGCCGACTCCACCTACATCCAGCATCCACCCTTCTTCGAACACATCGCCGAGGCGCCGCCGGCCATCGCCGACGTCGAGCAGGCGCGGGTGCTGGCGGTGCTGGGCGACTCGGTGACCACCGACCACATCTCCCCCGCCGGCAACATCAAGGCCGACAGCCCGGCCGGCCGCTACCTGCGCGAGCACGGCGTGGAACCGAAGGACTTCAACTCCTACGGCTCCCGTCGCGGCAACCATGAGGTGATGATGCGCGGCACCTTCGCCAACATCCGCATCAAGAACGAGATGCTCGGCGGCGAGGAAGGCGGCAATACCCTGTACGTGCCCAGCGGCGAGAAACTGGCGATCTACGACGCGGCCATGCGCTACCAGCAGGACGGCACCCCGCTGGTGATCGTCGCCGGCAAGGAATACGGCACCGGCTCGTCGCGCGACTGGGCGGCCAAGGGTACCAACCTGCTGGGCGTGAAGGCGGTGATCGCGGAGAGCTTCGAGCGCATCCACCGCTCCAACCTGGTCGGCATGGGCGTGCTGCCGTTGCAGTTCGAGAACGGCCAGGACCGCAAGAGCCTGAAGCTGACCGGCAAGGAGGTGCTGAACATCCGCGGCCTCGGCGGCGAACTCAAGCCGCACATGCCGCTCAGCGTGGAAGTGACCCGCGAGGACGGCAGCCAGGACAGCTTCAAGGTCCTTTGCCGCATCGACACCCTCAACGAGGTCGAGTACTTCAAGGCCGGCGGCATCCTCCACTACGTGCTGCGCAGCATGCTCTGAGGCAGCGGCGGTACGCGCGGAGGGGTGGCTTCGGCCACCCCTTTTTCATTCCGGCGCCCGGGGCGGCGGGCGCTTCGCAGGGCGAACAACGCCCCTGCGTCATCCGCCGATACCCCGCAGTACCGGCGAATGGCCGCCTCGCGCTTATCCGCCAGGCCCCTCCCCAGCCCATGCGCGCCGCCGGGAATGACACGAAACCGTAACGTATTGACCTCCATCAGCGAATCCGCCATCTATCCGACCACGTGGTCGGTTCTCATGCTTTGGGTCAATAGCTATCTGTTTTTCCTCGTGAAAGCATTCACAAATCCCTCATGTGAAAGGCGTTTTCGCCGATGCAGAGGTAAATGCTTCACTTGTTTTGGAAGGCCCATGCGCAACAATCAACCGATCACCCAGCACGAGCGCGTCTATCCGGCGGAGCAACGCCTGATCACCACCACCAATCTCAAAGGCATCATTACCTACTGCAATGAAGCCTTCATCGACATCAGCGGCTTCAGTCGCGAGGAGCTGATGTCCGCGCCGCACAATCTGATCCGTCACCCCGACGTCCCGCCGGCGGTGTTCGCCCACATGTGGACCACCCTCAAAGCCGGCCGCCCGTGGATGGGGATCGTCAAGAACCGCTGCAAGAACGGCGACCACTACTGGGTCAGCGCCTATGTCACGCCGATCTACGACCAGGGCGCGGTGGTCGGCTACGAGTCGGTGCGGGTCAAGCCGACCGCCGAACAGATCCAGCGCGCCGAGGCCCTCTACCGTCGCCTCGGCGCCGGCAAGCCGGCGATCCCCCGGCGCGACCGCTGGCTGCCGGTACTGCTCGATTGGCTGCCGTTCATCCTGATCAGCCAGATCGGCTTCCTCATCGGTATCTGGCTGAACTCCTGGTGGGGCTTCATCCTCGCCGGCCTGCTCGCCGTTCCGCTCGGCCTGGCCGGACTGCGCTGGCAGAAGCGCGGGCTGAAGCGCCTGATGCGGCTCGCCGAACAGACCACCTCCGACCCGCTGATCGCGCAGATGTACACCGACAGCCGCGGCGACCAGGCGCGCCTGGAAATGGCCATCCTCAGCCAGGACGCGCGTCTGAAGACCTGCCTGACGCGCCTGCAGGACACCGCCGAATACCTCACCGAACAGGCGCGCCAGGCCGACACCCTGGCCCACCACAGCTCCGCCGGTCTGGAACAGCAGCGCGCAGAGACCGAACAGGTGGCCACCGCGGTCAACGAGATGGCCGCCACCACCCAGGAAGTGGCGAACAATGTCCAGTTGACCGCCGACGCCACACAGAAGGCCAACGAACTGACCTCGCGCGGCCGCGACATCGCCGCGGAGACGCGCAACGCCATCCAGCGCCTGTCGGAGTCGGTGGGCGAGACCGGGGCCGCGGTGAGTCGCCTGGCCCAGGACAGCAACGAGATCGGCGGTGTGGTCGATGTGATCAAGGGCATCGCCGACCAGACCAACCTGCTCGCCCTCAACGCCGCCATCGAGGCGGCGCGGGCCGGCGACCAGGGGCGCGGCTTCGCCGTGGTAGCCGACGAAGTGCGCTCGCTGGCGCAACGCACCGCGGCCTCCACCGAGCAGATCCACCATCTGATCGCCAAGTTGCAGAACACCGCCAACGATGCGGTGCATACCATGGAGAGCGGCCTGCAGCAGGCCGAAGCAGGGGTCCAGCGGGTGCTGGAAGCCGACAGCGCGCTGGTCGGCATCAGCGAGGCGGTCAGCAACATCACCGAGATGACCACCCAGATCGCCGCCGCCGCGGAAGAACAGAGCGCGGTGGCCGAGGAAATCAACCGCAACATCAGCACCATCGCCGCCCTGGCCGAGCAGACCTCCGACGAGGCGCTGCGCACGGCGAAACTGAGCGAGGAACTGACCACCACCGCGCAGAGCCAGTATTCCCTGGTCGAGCGCTTCAACCGCTGAGATCAGGCCGCGGGGAGGAAGCTCCCCGCGCCTGCCGTCACTTGAAGTCCCATTGCATCTGCGCCGGGATGCTCACCGCGCTGGACGACTGCACGCAGACGTCGAGGTAGTCGGTGAAGCGCGGTGGCGCGGAGATCCCCTCCTCAAGCAGACGGCTGTTGTCGAACAGGTAGTTGAGGTCGGCAAAGCCGCTGTACAAGCGCAACGCGCGCAGGACCAGACGCGGATTGGCCGGGCCGATGCGCGACTCGAAGCTCTTCGCCAGTTCCTTGAGGTCGTCCACCTCCACCTTGCGGTAGCGCTCGCCTACCGGCGCCGCCCCGTTGGCGCGGGCGAAGGCCTCGTCGATCTCGCCGAAGGTGCAGGCCGCGCGATGGCCGGCGGAGATATGGTAGAGGCTGTGCCCCAGGCACGGCTTCAGCGCCAGGCCGATCAGCGCCTCGGCGCAGTAGTCGACCGGGATCACGTCGATCTGCTCGTCCAGGCCGCAGGTGAAGCTTTCCAGGGCGAAGCCCATGCGGAAGACCCAGAAGATGCTGCCGGAGGCCTGGCAGCCAAGGGTACGGTGGCCCACCACGATGGATGGCCGCGCCACCACCAGGGGCAGGCCCGGCAGTTCCTCGCGCATACGCCGCTCGATTTCCGCCTTGGACGCGGTGTAGTCCACCAGTTGCTGCTCCGCCGCCGGGAATTCCCAGGACTCGCTGATCGGCGACTCTCGCTGCGGTCCGCAGCACATCGCGGTACCGACGTGGAGGAAACGCTTCAGTCGCTTCGAACGGCTCAGCACGTCGGCGAAGGCGAAAGTGCCGTCGACGTTGACCGGCCAGATGGTCGGGTTCTTCGAGAACGACGCTACGGCGGCGCAATTGATCACCCGCTCCACCTGCATCAGGCGCGGCGTCTCGCGGGCCAGCCAGGAGGTGTCGAGGAAATCGCCGCAGAGGATCTGCTCCGCCCGCAGTGCCAGGCAGTCGGCTTCGTCGACGCCATGCATCAGCAGGTTGCCGCGCAGGCGTTCGAGCCCCTGCTGGCGGGACTCGGCGCGGACCAGGAAGGACAGGTTGGCGCCGTGCCCGGCGGCGATCAGCTGGGCGGCGACCGAACCGCCGAGAAAGCCGGTGGCCCCCGTCAGCAGGATGCGTTCGCGGGTATCGATAGCGGTGATCTGCTCACCGTCGGCATGCATGTTCATGTCTTCCCCCCTCAGAGAAGTCAGTCGCCCACGCCTCGATGCGAGGGTGGTTGCGCCGCAGCTTATGAGGGGATGCCTTAAGGAACCGTTAATGGCCCTGGAGCCCGCGAAGGAAGCCGGCCACCTCCCGCGCCGTTGCCGCCAGGTGCTGCTCGTGGGTCAGGCCGGAGGCCTTCAGCGGCTTGAGGTCGTGGTCCGCCGCGGCCAGCCAGTGCAGGCGGATCGTCGGCGCCAGCGCATATCCCCCCACCGCCTCGCGGTTGCCCAGGGCGTCGCGCTCGCCCTGGACGATCAGGGTCGGCGTGCGCAGCCCGGCGAGGTGCGCGACCCGCGGCTTCTCCGGCTTGCCGGCGGCGTAGAACGGGTAGCCGAGGCAGACCAGGGCATCCGCGCCCAGCTCGTCGGCCAGCAGGCTGGCCATGCGCCCGCCCATCGACTTGCCGCCCAGGGCCAAGGGCCCGTCCAGGGTCTCGCGGACCTGCGCATGGACCCGCCGCCAGCAGTCGAGCAACTGCGCCTGCGGATTCGGCGGACGCTTGCGGCCGTCCTCGCGGCGCTGGGCCATGTAGGGAAACTCGAAGCGCGCGACGGCGATGCCCTGGGCCGCGAGCAGTTCGGCGATGCGCTCCATGAACGGGCTGTCCATCGGCGCCCCGGCACCATGGGCGAGAATCAGGGTGGCCGACAGCGAGCCGGCCGGGCGGTTCCATTTCAGCGACAACTTGCCACACCTCGTATGCAGTGGGGGTCGGGAAGCCAATTGATCCCGATCAATATTTCATAACGGCCCATTATCCATGCTTCCTCTCGCTAATTACGCCAATTAGACCAGCCCCAATGGGGGGACGCCCGGCATCCCAACTGCCGGAAAAGCCATAGCGTATAACCGTGGATGGAAGCCCATAGCATGAGCACCACTAACCCAGAGTCCGCCTATAACTACAAGGTGGTCCGCCAATTCGCCATCATGACCGTGGTCTGGGGCATCGTCGGCATGACCGTCGGTGTCCTGATCGCCGCCCAGTTGGTATGGCCCGACCTGAACTTCGGCTTGCCGTGGACGAGCTTCGGCCGCCTGCGCCCGCTGCACACCAACGCGGTGATCTTCGCCTTCGGCGGTTGCGCGCTGTTCGCCACCAGCTACTACGCGGTGCAGCGCACCTGCCAGGTGCGACTGTTCTCCGACACCCTCGCCTCCTTCACCTTCTGGGGCTGGCAACTGGTGATCCTGCTGGCCGCCATCAGCCTGCCGCTGGGCTACACCTCGTCCAAGGAGTACGCCGAGCTGGAGTGGCCGATCGACATCCTGATCACGGTGGTCTGGGTCGCCTACGCGGTGGTGTTCTTCGGCACCCTGGTCAAGCGCAAGGTCAAGCACATCTATGTGGGCAACTGGTTCTTCGGCGGGTTCATCCTCACCGTCGCCATGCTCCACGTGGTGAACAACCTCGAGCTGCCGGTGACCTTCACCAAGTCCTACTCGCTGTACGCCGGCGCCACCGACGCCATGGTCCAGTGGTGGTACGGGCACAACGCCGTGGGCTTCTTCCTCACCGCCGG
>NZ_KV813411.1:0-89995 GCF_001813645.1 Pseudomonas sp. HMSC063H08 | reverse complement strand
GGTCTCAGGTGAGCTTCATGCGATTGCCTTGGAGAAGAACCGATAGCCAAGGCTTTCCAGTTCGCCACGCAGTTCGGGGTAGTTGTAGATGGCGCCATTGAACACCATGGCCAGGCCGAGATCGGGATCGATCATCGGTTGGCCGGAAGCTTCCGCCAGGTCCATGATCTTCAGCCGTCGATGTCCGAGGGCGATCGGGCCCTGGGCATGGAAACCCCAGGCGTCGGGGCCTCGAGGGGCCAGGTGGTGGGTGATGCGTTCGACCGCTGCGAGGTCGGCTGCCTGGTTGTCGAAACGAAACTCTCCTGATATGCCGCACATATTCCTTACCGGTTCTCCGTTGGGGAAGTGGGTTACGTACTCCTTCCGGGTACATGACTTACCTAACAGAGGACCGTTACAGTTGGAAGGAGTTCTATACGAATTTTCCGGGCCTATCAGGACCCTTAACGAAGAATTTATTATGGTTGAAAGTAATAAGACCGCTGCCGATACCTATTCGCTCGCTATTTTCCGCGCCATCCGCCGCCTCCAGCAGGCTGCTGAAATCCACTCCAAGCGTCTCAGCCGATACGGCGGCCTGACCCCGCTGCAATTGCTGATCCTGCATGTCCTGGCGGTGGAGGGAGAACTGACCGCGACGCAACTGGCCAAGCTGGTCAGCCTGTCCCAGGCATCGCTCTCCGGCGTGCTCGACCGCCTCGAAGGACGCGGCCTGCTCTATCGTCGGCGCGACGAACAGGACCGGCGCAAGTCCTGGCTGCACCTCGACCCGGCCGGCCACGAAGCCCTGGCGGAAGCGCCGCCGCTATTGCCGGAGTACGTGATCGAGCGCTTCGCCGCGTTGCCCGAGTGGGAGCGCCACGGCCTGCTGGCCGCGCTGCTGCGCGCGGCCGACCTGTTCGGCCTGCCGGAAGAGGACGTCGAAGAAGAGTGAGGGCGCCAGGTTCGCTACGAAAGACAGTCGCGTCGGCGGTCTTTACCTGGCGAACCTGCCGATGCCTTGCCGGTGCAGGCTGGTGGACAAGCGCGTTGCGGTTATCCGCCCTGCACCATGGCGTGACCTCCGCGTAGGGCGGATAACGCCGTCGGCGTTATCCGCCGACCCAGCGATATCCGCCCGACGACATGGCATGACCGTCGAGCAGGGCGCATGACGCCGCTTCCCCGGTGCCCCGGCCGCCGAGGAAAGCTACCCGCCGTAGAGCTTCTGCGCCGCCAGGGAGAAGCTCACCGCCACCAGCATCAGCGCGAACAGGCGTTGCAGGGTCGGGCCGCCGAGGCGCTGCGCCAGCAGGTTGCCGCCGAGCACGCCGACCGCGCCGCCGGCGGCGAGGCCGCCGAGCAGCGGCAGCGGCGGGTGGGCGCCGGTCAGGTAGATCAGGAAGCCGCCGCCGGAGACCAGCGCGATCACCGCCATCGAGGTGGCGGTGGCGGCCATCATCGACAGCGGGGTGAACCAGAGCAGCCCCGGCACCACCAGGAAACCGCCGCCCACGCCCATCAATCCCGACAGCAAGCCGACCGCCAGGCCGATGCCGAGCAGCGGCAGGCTCCGTGCCTGGTCGCTGGCCTCGCGTTTCATCCCGGCGCCGCGCCACATGCGCCAGGCCGACCAGAGCACCAGCAGGCAGAAGGCGACGATCAGCACGCCTTCCGGGACGAAGCGGCCGAGCCATTGGCCGACGGCGTTGCTCGGCAGGCCGGCCAGCGCCAGGACCAGCACCGGCCGCCAGGCCACCTGGCCCTGGCGCGCGCGCGGGATGGCGCCGATCAGCGCCGACAGGGCGACCGCGCCGAGGCTCACGCCGATGGCGTCGCGCAGCGGCAGGTGCAGGCTGAGCAGCAGGGGCAGGGCGACCAGCGAGCCGCCGGCGCCGGTGAGGCCGAGCAGCAGGCCGAGAACGGCGCCGATGCCCAGGGATTCGAAGAGCAGTACATCCATCGTCGATCAACTGTTTCCGCGGGTGAGCCAGCCGGTGGTCCGGTATGGCCTGCGTGTGCGGCAGGCTCGAAGGGTAGCGCAAATCGGTGCGCCCGGGGCTTCAGCCGCGCTGCCCACGCACCAGGTCACGCAGCAGGAAGCGGTTCGGGTGGCAGGCCTCGGCCACCGCGCGCGGCAGCGGCAGCGGCTCGCCGCAGATCCACGCCGCCAGCAGTTCGCCGGACAGCGGCGCGCTGATCAGCCCGCGCGAGCCGTGGCCGCTGTTCAGGTACAGGCCTGGCAGCCAGGGGCAGGCCCGCTCCGGCACCTGGCGGGCGTCGCGGGCGAGCACCGCGTAGGCCTCGTCGAAGGCCGTGCGCTCGGCCAGCGGGCCTACCAGGGGCAGGTAGTCGGGGCTGGTGCAGCGGAATGCCGCGCGGCCTTCCAGGCGCTCCAGCGGCAGGTCGTCGGCGCCCAGGCGCTGCAGCAGGTCGGGGGATATTTCCCGCAGCAGTTCGAGGTTGCCCTGGTGTTCGGCGAGGGTCGGCGCCAGGTCTTCGCTCTTGAAGTCGAAGCTGGCGCCGAGGGTGTGTTCGTCGCCACGCGGCGGTGCGACGTAGCCCTCGGCGCAGACCACGGTGCGCAGCGCCCGGCTTTGCGGGGTGGCCGGCAGGCGGGTGACCTGCCCGCGAATGCGCTTCAGCGGTAGCTCGGCGGCGGGCGGGAAGTCGCGGATGTCGGCGGCGGTGGCGAGGATCGCGAGTGGCGCGCGGGCCAGGCATTCGTCGCCGGCGTAGGCGCACCAGTCGTCGCCCTCGCGGCGCAAGCGTACAGCCCGGCCGCTCAGCAGGGTGATCCCGGGGGTGGCGGCCAGGGCCTGGCACAGCGCGGGCGGATGGACCCAGCCGGCTTCGGGATAGAACAGGCCGCCGGCGGGCAGGGCGACGCCGGCGAGGCACTCGGCCTGCTCGCGGTCCAGGCCGTGCAGCAGGTCGGCGGGGAAGGCTGCGGCCAGTTGCGCCTGGCGTTGCGCTTCCTTGGCGTCGAAGGCCAGTTGCAGTACGCCGCAGGCGTCCCAGTCGTGGCCGCGCCGCAGGCGTTCGAGCAGCCGGCGGGTATGGCCGAAGCCGCTGAGCACCAGGCGCGACAGCGGCGTGCCGTGGGCCGAGAGTTTCAGGTAGAGCACGCCCTGGGGGTTGCCCGAGGCTTCCCGGGCGAGGCCGGGATGGCGTTCGATCAGGGTCACCTGCCAGCCGCGCGCGGCGAGGCTGGCGGCGCTGGCGCAGCCGGCCAGGCCGCCGCCGACCACCAGTGCCGCGCGGCGCCCGGCGTGGGGCGCGGGGCGTGCGTACCAGGGCTTACCGGCGTTCGCCGGCGGCCCTTGGTAGGTGCCGCTGAGCATCTCGCGCTTCTGTCCGTAGCCCGGTACCCGTTGCATGGCGAAACCGGCCTCGACCAGCCCGCGGCGAACGAAACCGGCGCTGGTGAAAGTGCCCAGGGTCGCCTGCGGCGCCGACAGTCGCGCCAGTTCGGCGAACAGTACGGGCGACCACATGTCCGGGTTCTTCGCCGGGGCGAAGCCATCGAGGAACCAGGCGTCGACCCGCGCGTCGAGCTGCGGCAGGCACTCCAGGGCATCGCCCAGCAGCAGGGTCAGGCCGACCCTTCCGCCCGCGAACGCCAGGCGCTGGAAGCCCGGGTGCACGGCAAGGTACTGGCCCAGCAGGGCCTCGCTCCAGGGCGCCAGTTCCGGCCATAGCGCCAGGGCGCGGCGCAGGTCGGCGGCGGCGAGGGGGAATTTCTCCACGCTGACGAACTCCAGGCGCGCGCCGGCCGGCGCGACCCGCTCGAACAGCTGCCAGGCGCAGAGGAAATTCAGTCCGGTGCCGAAGCCGGTCTCGCCGATGCACAGCACCTCGCCGTCGCCCAGCGCGGCGAAGCGCTCGGCCAGGCGGTTGGTGGCGAGGAACACATGGCGCGTCTCGTTGAGCCCGGAATGCCGGGAAAAATATACGTCGCCGAAGGCGCGGGATAGCGGCTGGCCGTTTTCGTCCCAGTCGAGCTGGGCATGCTGGAAGTCGGACATGGCAGAACCTGAAAAAGCGGATGGCGCATTTTACGGGGCTTTGCCGGCCAGCGGCGAGGCGCTGCGCGAACATGCCGCGGCGCCGCGCAGACAGCCGCACGCCGATCCGCTACCTTGAAGGACTCAGGTTAAGGGAGACCTCCATGTTCGAATCCGCGGAAGTTGGCCACAGCATCGACAAGGACACCTACGAGAAGGCCGTCATCGAGTTGCGCGAAGCGCTGCTCGAGGCGCAGTTCGAGCTCAAGCAGCAGGCGCGCTTCCCGGTGATCATCCTGATCAACGGCATCGAGGGCGCCGGCAAGGGCGAGACGGTCAAGCTCCTCAACGAGTGGATGGACCCGCGCCTGATCGAGGTGCAGAGCTTCCTCCGTCCCTCCGACGAGGAGCTGGAGCGGCCGCCGCAGTGGCGCTTCTGGCGGCGCCTGCCGCCCAAGGGGCGGACCGGTATCTTCTTCGGCAACTGGTACAGCCAGATGCTCTACGCGCGGGTCGAGGGGCATATCAAGGAGGCCAAGCTGGACCAGGCCATCGATGCCGCCGAACGCTTCGAACGCATGCTCTGCGACGAAGGCGCGCTGCTCTTCAAGTTCTGGTTCCATCTCTCCAAGAAACAGTTGAAGGAGCGTCTCAAGGCGCTGGAGAAGGACCCGCAGCACAGCTGGAAGCTCAGTCCGCTGGACTGGAAGCAGAGCGAGGTCTACGACCGCTTCGTGCATTACGGCGAGCGCGTGCTGCGCCGCACCAGCCGGGACTACGCGCCCTGGTACGTGGTGGAAGGCGCGGACGAGCGCTACCGCGCCCTGACCGTCGGCCGCATCCTTCTCGAAGGGTTGCAGGCCGCGCTGGCCACCAAGGAGCGCGCCAAGCGCCAGCCGCACGCCGCACCGCTGGTGTCGAGCCTGGACAACCGTGGCCTGCTGGACTCCCTGGACCTGGGCCAGTACCTGGACAAGGACGCCTACAAGGAGCAGCTCGCCGCCGAGCAGGCGCGCCTGGCCGGGCTGATCCGCGACAAGCGCTTCCGCCAGCATTCGCTGGTCGCGGTGTTCGAGGGCAACGACGCGGCCGGCAAGGGCGGCGCCATCCGCCGCGTTACCGACGCGCTGGACCCGCGCCAGTACCATATCGTGCCGATCGCCGCGCCGACCGAAGAGGAGCGCGCGCAGCCCTATCTCTGGCGCTTCTGGCGGCACATCCCGGCGCGCCGCCAGTTCACCATCTTCGACCGTTCCTGGTACGGCCGCGTGCTGGTGGAACGCATCGAGGGCTTCTGCGCTCCGGCCGACTGGCTGCGCGCCTATGGCGAGATCAACGACTTCGAGGAGCAGCTCAGCGAGTACGGGATCATCGTGGTGAAGTTCTGGCTGGCGATCGACAAGCAGACCCAGATGGAGCGCTTCAAGGAGCGCGAGAAAACCCCCTACAAGCGCTACAAGATCACCGAGGAAGACTGGCGCAACCGCGACAAGTGGGACCAGTACGTGGACGCGGTGGGCGACATGGTCGACCGTACCAGCACCGAGATCGCGCCCTGGACCCTGGTCGAAGCCAACGACAAGCGCTTCGCCCGGGTCAAGGTGCTGCGCACCATCAACGACGCCATCGAGGCGGCGTACAAGAAGGACAAGTGAGGCCTGCCGGAATGCGGCGCCGTCCTCTCCAGGGGATGGCGACGCATACGCCGGATGAATGATCGGTGCCTCGCGCGATTGCCTCGCCTTATCCTCGCTCGATCCGGCCGCTGCCCCGGCGGCCGCCCGACAATAACAGCGAGGGTTCCCCCATGCGTGAAGTGGTGATCGTCGACAGCGTCCGGACCGGCTTGGCCAAGTCCTTCCGCGGCAAGTTCAACCTGACCCGGCCGGACGACATGGCCGCCCACTGTGTCGACGCGCTGCTGGCGCGCAACGACCTCGACCCGCTGCTGGTGGATGACTGCATCGTCGGCGCCGGCTCCAACGAAGGCGCCCAGGGCCACAACATCGGGCGCAACGTGGCGGTGCTCTCCGGCCTCGGCATCCAGGTGCCGGGGATGACCCTCAACCGCTACTGTTCCTCCGGCCTGCAGGCGATCGCCATCGCCGCCAACCAGATCGCTTCCGGTTGCAGCGAGGTGATCGTCGCCGGCGGCGTCGAGTCGATCACCCTGACCCTGAAGAGCGTCAACACCGACCACCTGGTGAACCCGCTGCTGCAAAGGGAGGTGCCGGGCATCTACTACCCCATGGGGCAGACCGCCGAGATCGTCGCCCGTCGCTACGGCATCACCCGCGAGGCCCAGGACGCCTACGCCCTGCAGAGCCAGCAGCGGATGGCGCGAGCCCAGGCGGACGGGCTGTTCGCCGACGAGATCGTGCCGATGACCACCCGCTACGCGGTGGAGGACAAGGCCAGCGGCGAGAAGCAGGTGCTCGACGGAGTGGTCGACCGCGACGACTGCAACCGCCCGGACACCACCCTCGAAGGCCTGGCCTCGCTGAAGCCGGCGTTCGCCGAGGACGGTTCGGTCACCGCCGGCAACGCCTCGCAACTCTCCGACGGCGCCTCGATGACCCTGCTGATGAGCCTGGAGAAAGCGCTGGCGCTGGGCCTGGAGCCGAAGGCCTTCTTCCGTGGCTTCACCGTGGCCGGCTGCGAGCCGGACGAAATGGGTATCGGTCCGGTGTTCTCGGTGCCGAAGCTGCTCAAGGCGAAGGGGCTGAAGATCGCCGACGTCGATCTCTGGGAACTCAACGAAGCCTTCGCCTCGCAGTGCCTGTACTGCCGCGACCGGCTGGAGATCGACAACGAGAAGTACAACGTCAATGGCGGCTCCATCGCCATCGGCCACCCGTTCGGCATGACCGGCTCGCGCCAGGTCGGTCATCTGGTCCGCGAACTGCGCCGGCGCAACCTGCGCTACGGCGTGGTGACCATGTGCGTCGGCGGCGGCATGGGCGCCAGCGGGCTGTTCGAAGCCGTACGCTGAGCCCGTGCGCGACGGCGGGCCCCGCAGGCCGGGGTTCGCCTCATGGGTTTTATTTACATGACGCTCCGTGCCATCCCCGGCGACTCGCGCTAGGCTAGGCGCCTTTTTCCTTGCATAGGGATGTAGCGATGTCCACCGAGCCCAACTCGCCGTTCGTCGACGACCCGCTGAGCGCCGTCGATGCACGGATTCTCGGCAGCCTCGTCGAGAAGCAGGCGACCACTCCGGAAACCTATCCGCTGACCCTCAATGCCCTGGTCCTGGCCTGCAACCAGAAGACCAGCCGCGATCCGGTGATGAACCTCACGCCCGGCCAGGTCGGCCAGAGCCTGCGCCAGCTCGAGGGGCGCGGCCTGGTCAGGCTGGTGATGGGCAGCCGCGCCGACCGCTGGGAGCACACCCTGGGCAAGGGCCTGGAATTGGTGGCGCCACAGGTGGCGCTGCTCGGCCTGCTGTTCCTGCGTGGTCCGCAGACCCTCAACGAACTGCTCACCCGCAGCAACCGCCTGCACGATTTCGACGACGTCGAGCAGATCCGCCACCACCTGGAACGCCTCGCCGGCCGTGGCCTGGCCGTGCACCTGGAGCGTCGCGCCGGGCAGCGCGAGGAGCGCTACATGCACCTGCTCGGCAGCCAGGCCGACCTCGAGGCCGCCGTGGAGGCGATGGGCAGCGACCCGGAACGCGCCGCGCCGGCCGCTCTGTCGGCCGATGCGGAAGCGCGGATCGCCGAGCTGGAGACGCGCCTGGCGGCGCTGGAGGAGCGCCTGGCCAGGCTCGAAGGAGGGGCGTGATATCGCGGGTGGGCGCAATCGGTGACATGCAGGTTCCGGCGGATAACCGCGAGCGGTTGTTCGCCCTACGGCCCGCAGTGACTTTGTGGGCGGCGCTGCCTGTCGGGTAGGGCGCATAACGCCAGCGGCGTTATCCGCCGATGCGCCGCCCCGCAAGGCGAACGCCAACCCAAAAAAGCCCGGCTATTGCCGGGCTTTTTCATGCGCGCGCGTCGGTGGCCGATCAGGCCTCCGGCTGTACCGGCACGTGGATCAGTTGCAGGCGCTCGCTGCTCCAGGCACGGGTGCTGTTGGTCAGCTCGATGTCGTTGTTCAGCTTGCGCCCGTAAGACGGCACGATTTCCTTCAGGCGTGCCTGCCACTCGGGGGTGGCGACCTTGTCCTTGAAGGCCTTCTCCAGCACCGACAGCATGATCGGCGCGGCGGTCGAGGCGCCCGGCGAGGCGCCGAGCAGGGCGGCGACGGAGCCGTCGGCGGCGGTCACCACTTCGGTGCCGAATTGCAGTACGCCGCCTTTCTCGGCGTCCTTCTTGATGATCTGCACGCGCTGGCCGGCCTGTACCAGCTTCCAGTCCTCGTCGCGGGCTTCCGGGAAGTACTCGCGCAGCGAGGCCATGCGGTCGTCCTGGCTGAGCATCAGCTGGCCGATCAGGTACTGGCTGAGATCGAAGTTGTCGATGCCGGCGTTGAACATCGGGCCGATGTTGCTGCTGGTCACCGAGCCCGGCAGGTCCCACAGCGAGCCGTTCTTCAGGAACTTGGTGGAGAAGGTGGCGAACGGACCGAACAGCAGAACCGGCTTGCCGTCGATCATGCGGGTGTCGAGGTGCGGCACCGACATCGGCGGCGAGCCCACCGAAGCCTTGCCGTAGACCTTGGCCAGGTGGCGCTTGACCACGTCCGGGTTGGTGGTGGCGAGGAACGAACCGCCCACCGGGAAGCCGGCATAGCCTTCGGCCTCGGGGATGCCGGACATCTGCAGCAGCTTCAGCGCGCCGCCACCGGCGCCGATGAAGACGAACCTGGCCTTGACGCTGGTTTCCTTGTCGCCGTTGGCCAGGTCGGCCATGGTCACGGTCCAGGTGTTGTCGTCGTTGCGCTTGAGGTCGCGGACCTCATGTTGCAGGCGCAGCTTGAAGGTGTCCTTGGCCGACAGCGAGCCCACCAACTGGCGGGTGATCTCGCCGAAGTTGACGTCGGTGCCGATCGACATGCGCGTGGCGGCGATCTTCTGCCCCGGCTCGCGGCCTTCCATCACCAGCGGCACCCACTGCTTGATCTGCTCGGGGTCTTCCGAGTACTCCATGCCGCGGAACAGCGAGCTGTGCTGCAGGGCGGCGTGGCGCTTCTTGAGGAAGGCGACGTTGTCGTCGCCCCAGACGAAGCTCATGTGCGGGACGTTGTTGATGAACGACTTCGGATCGTTCAGCACCTTGCGGTCGACCTGGTAGGCCCAGAACTGCTTGGAGATCTCGAAGTTCTCGTTGATCGCCACCGCCTTGCTGATATCCATCGAGCCGTCCGCGGCCTCGCTGGTGTAGTTCAGTTCGCAGAACGCCGAGTGACCGGTGCCCGCGTTGTTCCAGCCGTTGGAGCTTTCCTCGGCGACCTTGTCCAGGCGCTCGACCATCTCGATGGTCCAGCCCGGTTCCAGTTCGTTCAGATAGGTACCCAGGGTGGCGCTCATGATGCCGCCACCGATCAGGAGCACGTCGACCGGTTTTTCCGATTCGACGCTGTTTTTGGAGCAACCCAGCACGCTGACGCACAAAAGCATCAATAAGATTTTTTTCATGGATTTACCGCTAGAAAACGTGGAGAAGCGTGGATACGCACGACGTGGCAGGTATTCACCGGGTGAATGATACTGGAACTCACCCCCGATGTGAGTGCGTTCACATGCGGTGACATTTGCCTCGGCGTTCCGCCGAGAATACTTGCCTTCCCTTTCTTGAACGTTTCAGCCGCCGGGAAATAAATTCCGCGCCTGTATCGTTTCAGTGGGAACCCGGCGCCTGGATTTCCGCCGATTGGCGCATCCTGCGGATATACGCGTCGATTTCCCGCTCCGCGTCGAAACGGGTGAAGTAGGGACCTTCCAGGGGCCCTTCGCGGGTGGAGAAGAAGTACTGGCCATTCACCGAACTTATGCGATCGCTGCGGAAGCGGGTGGCCGGGACGGGATCGGTGGAACGTTTCCCCAACATGGCGGCGACTCCTGGATGGCGGGCCAAGGTGATTTCAGTGTAGGCGGGGGTTGGCCGGGCGGCAGGCCGGCGGACGAAAGGAGACGGATTTCCAGGCGAAGGGTTGGGTATTCTATTTTTGGTTATAAGAAAATCTTAATTTATTCTTTTTAACGTCGAACGGCCTTGGGCATAGTGGGTTCCAACACGAACAAGGAGTGACCCCATGAGCCTCAGACTCGGCGACATCGCCCCCGATTTCGAACAGGATTCCAGCGAAGGGCGCATCCGCCTCCACGAATGGCTGGGCGACAGCTGGGGCGTGCTGTTCTCCCACCCGGCCGACTTCACCCCGGTGTGCACCACCGAGCTGGGCTTCACCGCCAAGCTCAAGGACCAGTTCGCCCAGCGCGGGGTCAAGGTCCTGGCGCTGTCGGTGGACCCGGTGGACTCGCACCTGAAGTGGATCGACGATATCAACGAGACCCAGGACACCCGGGTCAACTTCCCGATCATCGCCGACGCCGATCGCAAGGTCTCCGAACTCTACGACCTGATCCACCCGAACGCCAACGACACGCTGACCGTGCGTTCGCTGTTCATCATCGACCCGAACAAGAAGGTGCGCCTGATCATCACCTACCCGGCGAGCACCGGGCGCAACTTCAACGAGATCCTCCGGGTGATCGATTCGCTGCAACTGACCGACGAGCACAAGGTCGCCACGCCGGCCAACTGGGAGGACGGCGACGAGGTAGTGATCGTGCCTTCGCTGAAGGACGAGGAAGAGATCAAGCGGCGTTTCCCCAAAGGCTACCGCGCGGTGAAGCCCTACCTGCGCCTGACGCCCCAGCCCAACCGCTGAGGCCGGATTCGTCCCGCCTGCATGGGCAGGCACGGCAGGCGGGACTTTTTATTCGACGGTGCGTGCCGTCATGCAACGCTGTTTAGCCACGAGCAGGGTTTTTGGCCGGTTTCGACCGGCCCTCTTTTTTATGTGCGCCAGCGCGTCGCCGCGACGCTTTCTATCCGCCATCCGTTTCCGAAACCGGCTCTGACTTGCCCGCCAGACGGGGAGAAGGCTCGCTCATCCACCTCCTTCCAGGAGCAGACGCATGATCGCCGCTCTCCGTCGCTGCCGGGCCTGGCTGGCCCTGCTCGCCGTTCTTGCCGTGTTTCCCGCGGCCGAAGCCGCCGACGCCCCCGCTGAAATCCGTCTCGACTATGCCTACTACGCCCCCACCAGCCTGGCGCTCAGGAAGTTCGGCTGGCTGGAGAAAAGCCTGGACGGCAGCGGAACCCGGGTGCGCTGGGTGTTCAGCCAGGGCAGCAACCGTTCCCTGGAGTACCTCAACGCCGGCAGCGTCGATTTCGCCTCGACCGCCGGCCTCGCCGCGGTACTCGCGCGGGCCAACGGCAGCCCGGTACGTACCGTATACGTCGCCAGCCGCCCGGAGTGGACCGCGCTGCTGGTGCGCAAGGATTCGCCGATCCGCAGCCTCGCCCAACTCAAGGGGCGCAAGGTGGCTGCCACCAAGGGCACCGATCCCTACCTGTTCCTGCTCCGCAGCCTGCACAGCGTGGGCCTGGACAAGAACGACCTGCGTATCGTCCACCTGCAGCATCCCGACGGCCGGGTAGCCCTGGAGAAGGGCCAGGTCGACGCCTGGGCCGGGCTCGATCCGCACATGGCGGCCAGCGAGTTGCAGGCCGGCTCGCGGCTGCTCTACCGCAACCTCGGCTTCAACAGCTACGGCGTGCTCAATGTCCGCGAGGATTTCGCCGAAGGCCATCCGCAACTGATCCGCCAGGTGCTGGCGGCCTACGAGCAGGCGCGCCACTGGGTGATCGGGCATCCCGACGAGGCCGCGCAACTGCTTGCCGAGGAAGCCGGCCTGCCGCTGGAAGTGGCTCGCCTGCAACTGTCGCGCACCGATTTCAGCCAGCCGCTGCCGGGCGCCGAACAGGTCGCCGCGCTCAAGGCCGCGGCGCCGATCCTGGCGGACGAGCGCCTGGTGCGGCCGGGCGTGGACGTGCAGAAGGTGGTCGACGAACTGATCGCGCCGCAGTGGGCCGCCGAGGTCATCGGCGGTGCCCCGTTGGCGCGCACGGAGCCCTGAGCCATGGTCAGCCAGAGCCTGCGACTGGCCCGGCGAGTCTCGCGCCGGGCGTGGCGACTGCGCGTGCCGGGCGCCTGGCGGGCCTGGGCCTTGCCGCTGCTGGCGCTATCGTCGTGGGAAGCGCTGGTGCGCCTGGGCTGGCTGCCGGCCTACCAGATGCCGGCGCCGAGCGGCATCCTGCTGACCCTGGTGGAACTGGCCCGCGGCGAACTGTGGGGGCATGTCGGCGCGAGCCTGGCGCGGGTCGCCGCCGGCTTCGCGATCGGCAGCGGCCTGGCCCTGGCGGTCGGAACCTGGGTCGGCCTCAGTCGTCGCGCCGAAGCCTACCTCGAGCCGAGCTTCCAGGCCCTGCGGGCGATCCCCAGCCTGGCCTGGGTGCCCTTGCTGCTGCTCTGGTTCGGCATCGACGAGACGCCAAAGATCGTCCTCATCGCCCTCGGCGCCTTCTTCCCGGTCTACCTCGCGCTGGTCGCCGGGGTACGCGGGGTTGATCGCAAGTGGGTGGAACTGGGGCGGCTCTACCGTTTGTCGCGCTTCGCCCTGGTCCGCCGCATCCTCCTTCCGGCGGCGCTGCCGAACCTGTTCACCGGCCTGCGCGGGGCGCTCAGCCTGAGCTGGATGTTCCTCGTCGCGGCGGAGCTGATCGCCGCCACCCAGGGCCTCGGCTACCTGCTCAGCGACGGTCGGGAAACCTCGCGTCCGGACCTGGTGATCGCCGCGATCCTGGTCCTGGCGGCCCTCGGCAAGCTCAGCGATGGCCTGCTCCGCTCGCTGGAGCGCCGGGCCCTGCGCTGGCGCGACAGCTTCGACGGGGAGGGCGGCGCATGAGCGGCCTGCTCGACCTGCTGGAGATTCGCAAGGCCTATGGCGATACGCGGGTGCTGGAGGGCGTGGCGCTGTCGCTGGCGCCCGGCGAGGTGGTCAGCCTGCTCGGCCCCAGTGGTTGCGGCAAGAGCACCCTGCTGCGGATCGCCGCCGGACTGGACGATGACTTCCAGGGCACTGTCGAACGCAACCCGATCCTCGGCTTCGGCCCGGACGGCGAGAACGGCCGCAGCGGCGGAATCGGCGTGGTGTTCCAGGAGCCGCGCCTGTTGCCCTGGCTGACGGTGGCGCAGAACGTCGGTTTCGCCGACGGCTGGCTGGAGGACGAGCACTGGGTCGAGCGCCTGCTCGCCGATGTCGGACTGGCCGGCTGCGGAGGATTGCTGCCCAAGCAATTGTCCGGCGGCATGGCGCAGCGCGCGGCGATCGCCCGCGGTCTCTACGGACGGCCGCAGGTGCTGTTGCTCGACGAGCCGTTCAGCGCGGTCGACGCCTTCACCCGCATGCGCCTCCAGGACCTGCTGCAGGACGTGGTGCAGAACTACGAGATCAGCGTCCTGCTGGTCACCCACGATCTCGACGAGGCGTTCTATCTCGCCGACCGCGTGCTGCTGATGGGCGGCCGTCCCGGACACATCCGCCGCGAGTTCCACGTACCGCTGGCGCGTCCCCGCGATCGCCGGGCGGTGGAGCTGGCCTACTTGCGCGGCGAGGCCCTGACCGAAATGCAGCGGGCGCACGTGCTCTGAGGCAAGACCCCGAGCGGGTTCTTATATTCTTTATGGAATAAATAAATGAATAAAAAACATTTATTGGAATATGAGGCCGCCTGTTAAGGTCTATGCAACTTGGTTAGCAAGCCAAACGAATATTCTGTTTTCCGGTTATAAGGAATCCCCCCATGCTCGTCGTTTCCATCGCCGGAAGTCCCAGCGTACGCTCCCGCTCCGGGGTGTTGCTGGAGCGTGCCAGGGACTGGCTGAGCCGTCGCGGCGTCGAGGTGGCCAGCCACCAGGTGCTGGATTTTCCCGCCGAGGACCTGCTGCGTGCCCGCCTCGACAGTCCGCCGGTACTGGCGCTGGCCGAGCAGATCGGCCGCGCCGACGGCCTGCTGGTCGCCACCCCGGTGTACAAGGCCTCGTTTTCCGGCGCGCTGAAGGTCCTGCTCGACCTGTTGCCCGAGCGCGCCCTGGAGCACAAGGTGGTGCTGCCGTTCGCCACCGGCGGCAGCAGCGCGCACATGCTGGCCGTGGACTACGCATTGAAGCCGGTACTGGCCGCGCTCAAGGCCCAGGAGGTGCTGCACGGCGTATTCGCCGTGGACAAGCAGATCGCCTACGCCACCGAGAGCGACCCGGCGCGCCTGGAGCCGGTCCTCGAGCAGCGCCTGGAAAACGCCCTGGAAACCTTCCACCTGGCCCTCTCGCGACGGCCGCAGCCGATCGACCCGCAGTTGCTCAACGAGCGCCTGGTGAACGCCCGCTGGAGCATCTGATCCGTCCGCCGCCAGCGCACGCGCGCCGCGGCCCGATTGCACAACGCACACACGACGACCTCACTGTTCCGTCAACGGCGCGGCAGGTTCGGCACCCACAACGACAAAGGAGAGCGCCATGCGCACCATCGCTTTGCGTCGTGGACTGGCGGCCCTGCTGGTGGCGGCCCTGTCCTACGGCGTCCAGGCCGACGAGAAGTCGGCCAACACCCTGCGGATCGGTTATCAGAAATACGGCACCCTGGTCCTGCTCAAGGCCCGCGGCACCCTGGAGAAACGTCTCGCCGAAGACGGCGTGAAGGTGCAATGGACCGAGTTTCCCGGCGGCCCGCAATTGCTCGAGGGACTCAATGTCGGCAGCATCGACTTCGGCGTGACCGGGGAAACCCCGCCGGTATTCGCCCAGGCCGCCGGCGCCGACCTGCTCTACGTGGCCTACGAACCGCCGGCGCCGACCAGCGAGGCGATCCTCCTGCCGAAGGACTCGCCGATTCGTTCGGTGGCCGAGCTGAAGGGCAGGAAAGTCGCCCTGAACAAGGGCTCCAACGTGCATTACCTGTTGGTCCGCGCCCTCGAGCAGGCCGGCCTGAAGTACAGCGACATCCAACCCGTCTACCTGCCGCCGGCCGACGCCCGCGCCGCCTTCGAGCGCCACAGCGTCGACGCCTGGGTGATCTGGGACCCCTACCAGGCCGCCGCCGAGAAGCAGTTGTCCGCGCGGGTCCTGGTGGATGGTCGCGAGCTGGTCGACAACCACCAGTTCTACCTCGCCACCCGGACTTACGCGCAACGGCATCCGCAGGTGCTCGACAAGCTGGTGGACGAGATCCGCCAGGTCGGCGACTGGTCGCGGGCCAACCCGCAGCAGGTGACCGAGCAGGTCGCGCCGCTGCTCGGGTTGCCCGCCGACATCACCCTGACCGCGGTGAAGCGCCAGGGCTACGGCGCGCAGTTGATCACCCCGGCGGTGGTCGAGGCGCAGCAGAAGATCGCCGACACCTTCACCCAGCTGAAGCTGATTCCCAAACCGCTGAGCATCAAGGACGTGATCTGGACGCCATCGGCCGGCAAGGTCGCCAGCGCCCCCTGAGCCCGTACCGCCCACATACCGACACGATCATCGCGCGGCTACGCCACGCCGGCGCGCTCACCCTGGAGTCAATTGCGATGAGCCTCGAGATTTTCTGGTTCCTTCCCACCCACGGCGACGGCCACTACCTGGGCACCACCCAGGGCGCCCGTGCCGTCGACCACGGCTACCTGCAGCAGATCGCCCAGGCCGCCGACCGCCTGGGCTTCGGCGGCGTACTGATCCCCACCGGACGTTCCTGCGAGGACTCCTGGCTGGTCGCCGCCTCGCTGATCCCGGTAACCCAGCGCCTGAAGTTCCTCGTCGCGCTGCGTCCCGGGATCATTTCGCCGACCGTCGCCGCGCGCCAGGCGGCGACCCTGGACCGGCTGTCCAACGGCCGCGCGCTGTTCAACCTGGTCACCGGCGGCGATCCCGACGAACTGGCTGGCGACGGCCTGCACCTGAGCCACGCCGAACGCTACGAGGCCTCGGTCGAATTCACCCGCATCTGGCGTCGCGTGCTGGAGGGCGAGACCGTCGACTACGCCGGCAAGCACATCCAGGTGAAGGGGGCCAAGCTCCTCTATCCGCCGTTGCAGCAGCCGCGTCCGCCGCTGTACTTCGGCGGCTCCTCGGAGGCCGCCCAGGACCTCGCCGCCGAGCAGGTCGAGCTGTACCTGACCTGGGGCGAGCCGCCGGCGGCGGTTGCCGAGAAGATCGCCCAGGTACGCGAGAAGGCCGCCCGCCAGGGCCGCCAGGTGCGCTTCGGGATCCGCCTGCACGTGATCGTCCGCGAGACCAGCGAGGAAGCCTGGCAGGCCGCCGATCGCCTGATCGCGCACCTCGACGACGACACCATCGCCCGCGCCCAGGCCTCCCTGGCGCGCTTCGACTCGGTCGGCCAGCAACGCATGGCCGCGCTGCACGGCGGTTCGCGCGACAACCTGGAAGTCAGCCCCAATCTCTGGGCCGGCGTCGGCCTGGTACGCGGCGGCGCCGGCACCGCGCTGGTCGGCGACGGACCGACGGTGGCGGCGCGGGTCAGGGAGTACGCCGAGCTGGGCATCGATACCTTCATCTTCTCCGGCTACCCGCATCTGGAAGAGTCCTACCGGGTCGCCGAACTGCTGTTCCCGCACCTCGACGTGCAGCGCCCGGCGCAGCCCGAGGGACGCGGCTACGTCAGCCCGTTCGGCGAGATGGTGGCCAACGACATCCTGCCCCGGCAGGCCGCGCAGAGTTGAGAGCGGTCGGAGCGAACGACATGAGCATTTCCAAACGACTGGCCGAGCGCCTGGCGCCCTGGGCGCTGCCGCTGGTCCTGCTGGCGGTGTGGCAGGCGGCGGTGGAGTTCGGCTGGCTGTCCAGCCGCATCCTCCCCGCGCCCAGCGCCGTGCTCGAGGCCGGCTGGGCGCTGCTGCGCAGCGGCGAGATCTGGCAGCACCTGGCGATCAGCGGCTGGCGCGCGGCGATCGGCTTTCTCATCGGCGGCACCATCGGCCTGGTGCTGGGCTTCGTCACCGGTCTGTCGAAGTGGGGCGAACGCTTCCTCGACAGTTCGGTGCAGATGATCCGCAACGTGCCGCACCTGGCGCTGATCCCGCTGGTGATCCTGTGGTTCGGCATCGACGAGTCGGCGAAGATCTTCCTGGTCGCCCTCGGCACGCTGTTCCCGATCTACCTGAACACCTACCACGGCATCCGCGGCATCGACCCCGGCCTGCTGGAGATGGCGCGCAGCTACGGGTTGTCCGGCTTCGCCCTGTTCCGCCAGGTGATCCTGCCCGGCGCGCTGCCGTCGATCCTGGTCGGGGTGCGCTTCGCCCTCGGCTTCATGTGGTTGACCCTGATCGTCGCCGAGACCATTTCCGCCAGCTCTGGCATCGGTTACCTGGCGATGAACGCCCGCGAGTTCCTGCAGACCGACGTGGTGGTCCTGGCGATCCTGCTCTATGCCGTCCTCGGCAAGCTCGCCGACCTCGCCGCCCGCGGTCTGGAACGCGTCTGGCTACGCTGGCACCCGGCCTACCAGGTCAAGGGAGGTGGCGCATGAATGCCCACAACGCCGCCCTTGGCGGCACTCCGCAGCGCCTCAAGCGCGGTATCCCGCTGGCCCTGCGCGGAGTGGCGCGGCGCTTCGGCGAGCGCGAGGTGCTCAAGGACATCGACCTGCTGGTTCCGGCCGGGCAGTTCGTCGCCATCGTCGGCCGCAGCGGCTGCGGCAAGAGCACCCTGCTGCGCCTGCTGGCCGGCCTCGACCAGCCCAGCCGCGGCGAGTTGCTGGCCGGCTCGGCGGCGCTGGCCGAGGCCCGCGAGGACACCCGGCTGATGTTCCAGGACTCGCGCCTGCTGCCGTGGAAGCGGGTGATCGACAACGTCGGCCTCGGCCTGCGCGGCGACTGGCGGGCGAAGGCCCTGCAGGCGCTGCGGGCGGTCGGCCTGGCCGAGCGTGCCAACGAGTGGCCGGCGGCCCTGTCCGGCGGGCAGAAGCAACGCGTCGCGCTGGCTCGCGCGCTGATCCACGAGCCGCGCCTGCTGTTGCTCGACGAGCCGCTCGGCGCGCTCGATGCGCTGACCCGGATCGAGATGCAGCAACTGATCGAAGGACTCTGGCGCGAACACGGTTTCACCGTCCTGCTGGTCACCCACGACGTCAGCGAGGCGGTGGCGGTGGCCGACCGGGTGATCCTTATCGAGGACGGCGAGATCGGCCTCGACCTGCCGGTGGAACTGCCCCGGCCGCGCTCGCGTGGCTCGGCGCGACTGGCCGCGCTGGAAGCCGAAGTGCTCAACCGGGTGCTGGCGCAGCCGGAGCTGCCGCCGCAACCCGAACCCGTTTCACCCCTGCCCACGCAACTGCGCTGGGCGCTCTAAGCAACCATGCCTCGTTCCGAATCCCCCCAGGAGAAACGCCATGACCATCAAAGCCATCAACGTTCGTAACCAGTTCAAGGGCACCGTGAAGGAAATCATCGAAGGGCCGGTGCTCTCCGAGATCGACGTGCAGACCGCCGCCGGGATCGTCACTTCGGTGATCACCACGCGTTCGGTGAAGGAACTGGAGCTGGCCATCGGTAGCGAAGTGATCGCCTTCGTCAAGTCCACCGAGGTCTCCATCGCCAAGCTGTGACGCTGGCTGCGCCGCGCTTGCGGCGGCGAGAAGGGCGGGGACCCCGATGGGGCCCCGCCTTTTTTCGTCGCGTATCGGCAAGGCCGGCCGGTGGCGACGGCTGGCGTGGGTCGCTATGGAGCGGTCGGTAGGGCGAATAACCGCTCGCGGTTATCCGCCGTGGGGGCGACCGGGACTTCTCAGCCCCGGCGCGACAGGGGCTGGCGCTCGAAATGCACGCCGGCCAGGCCGGTCTGTTGCAAGGCGCGGATGTTGGCGTGGTCGTCGCCTTCCGGGTTGTCGCGCACCGCACGGTAGTGCTCGCCGAAGGCCAGCAGGGTTTCCTCGAGGCTGAGGCCTTCGAGGATGGCGAAGCCCAGGGTCTTGCAGGAACCTTCGTTCTGCCCGGCCGGGTTGCTCACGCTGCCGTTGTCGAAGGCGCTCGGCGTGTAGCTGTAGTGCTCGGCGATGAACGCCAGGGTGTCGGTGAACAGGTGGTGTTCGCTGCGCAGACGCGCGCGGAAGTCGGTCAGGGTCATCGAAACAGGCTCATGGTGTCTGGGGCAGGGTTGGCAAGGGGCCCGGTGGCCTCAGGCGTTGCCCTGGCTCTTGGCGAAGGCGGCCAGTTGTTCCGGGCTCGCTTCTTTCTGGTACTTGGCTTTCCACTCGGCATAGGGCATGCCGTAGATCTCTTCGCGGGCCTGGTCATTGCTGACTTCCACCCCGAGGTCGTCGGCGGCGGCCTTGTACCACTTGGACAGGCAGTTGCGGCAGAAACCGGCGAGGTTCATCAGGTCGATGTTCTGCACGTCCTTGCGGGTCTGCAAATGATGGACCAGGGTGCGGAAGGCGGCGGCTTCGAGTTCCAGGCGTTGCTGTTCGGTGAGGTTGGCTGCGGTCATGGCGGTGTTTCTCGACGATGGCTCGGGGCAGGGTGAAGGCACAGGGCCAGGTCCGGCGATGATAAGAGTTGGCGCGACCGGCGGGCAACGCTTGTGCGCGTCTTCGCGCGGTTCGCTCGTCGGCCGCCTCAGCGGTGGCCGGCGAGGGTGATCGAGACCGACTCGGCGAAGCGCAGCGCGTGCGGCTTGTCCACTTCCACCTCGGCGTAGCGCACCGCCGGGTTCTCCATCACCAGGTCGAGGATTTCCTGGGTCATCCGTTCGAGCAGGGCGAAGCGGTTCTCCTCGACGTGGCGGATGATCGCCTTGGTGATGGTGCGGTAGTTCAGCGCGTGCTCGATGTCGTTGACCTCCACGGCGTCCGCGGCCGGGTAGAGGATGGTCAGGTTGATCAGCACGTCCTGCTTGTTGAGGATTTCCTCCTCCTTGATCCCGATGAAGGTGCGCAGGCGCAGGTCCTTGACGCGGATTCGCGCCATTCCCGGTTCCAGTCGCGGCATGTCACTTGCTCCTTCCGATCAATTGCAGAAATTCCTGGCGGGTGGTGTTCGAGTCGCGGAACGCGCCGAGCATCACCGAGGTGAACATCTGCGAGTTCTGCTTCTCCACCCCGCGCATCATCATGCACATGTGCTGGGCCTCGATCACTACCGCCACGCCGGCGGCGCTGGTCACCTGGCGGACCGCCTCGGCGATCTGCCGGGTGAGGTTCTCCTGGATCTGCAGGCGGCGGGCGAACATGTCGACGATCCGCGCCACCTTCGACAGGCCGAGCACCTTGCCGGTGGGAATGTACGCCACATGAGCCTTGCCGATGAAGGGCAGGAGGTGGTGTTCGCACAGGGAGTACAGCTCGATGTCGCGGACGATGACCATTTCATCGTTGTCCGAGGCGAACAGCGCGCCGTTGACGATTTCCTCCAGGGTCTGGCCATAGCCGTGGCAGAGGTACTGCATGGCCTTGGCCGCGCGCTTCGGGGTGTCGAGCAGGCCTTCGCGCTGCGGGTCTTCGCCGAGACCGACGAGGATCTCCCGGTAATGCTGGGAAAGTGCTGGGTTCATAAGGGGTCCTTGGCGCCTCACTTGACGTGGCGGCCGCCGTTCACGGTCAGGGTGGTCCCGGTGACGTAGGGGTTGTCCAACAGGTAGCGAAGGCTCTGGTAGATGACTTCCGGCCCCGGCTCGATGCCGAGGGCGGATTTCGCCAGGGTGCGGGCGCGGTATTCGGCGTCGTCCCCGTCGTTGAACATCACCAGCGCCGGTGAAATGGCGTTGACCTTGATCCTCGGCGCGAAGCGCGCGGCGAACGACAGGGTCAGGTTGTCCAGCCCGGCCTTGCTCGCGCAGTAGGCGATACGCCGGGCGCTGCCCTTGCGCGCCACGTCGTCTGTGAGGTGGACGATGTCGGCGGGCTGCGAGCGTTCCAGCAGCTCGGCGCAGTGCAGGTTGATCAGGTAGGGCGCGAGCATGTGCACGCTGAACAGTTGCTGGAACGCCTCGGCTTCGTGGCCGGGCGTCTCGGCGACCCAGTCCGAGGCGTTGTGGACGATCGCTCGCAGGCTGTCGGTATGCTGTCGGAGGGCCCCGATGAAGGCGAAGATGCCGGCCTCGCTGGCGAAGTCGGCGTGCAGGGTCAGCGCGCCGGCCTGGCGCAGTTCGTCCAGCGCCGGGCGTTCGCTGCGGTAGCTGACGATCACCGACTCGCCGTCGGCCAGCAGGCGGCGGGCGCAATGCAGGCCGACACGCTGGCTGGCGCCGGTGATCAGGATCGGGGCTGTCGCCATGGGACTCTCACAGCAGGCGAAGGGAATCGGATGGATGCAGGGTACCCGACTGAGCCAGTCGGGCAAAGCCTTGCGCTACGGCCCACCCCGCCGGGGTGGGCGGCAAGCCGTCAGTGCGCTTCCGGCAGGCTGGCGGCGCGCTGCGGGCGGCGGTGCAGCCAGGGGGCGAGCAGGCGGCTGGAGAGAGGGATGAACCAGTAGGTCATCAACGGGGTGAGGACCAGGGTGCTGAGCAGCACCCGCGCGGCCAGCGACAGCTCGCCGAGGTAGGGGCCGGCGCCGAGGTTGAAGGCCAGCGAGACCGGGAAGAACGCCAGCCAGATCGCCACGCTCTGCTTCCAGCGCGGCGGTTTGCGGTTGTCGTCGAACCAGGCGGCGAGGCCGTGGGCGCGGTGCTCGCGCGGTTCGTCGAAGAGTCCCTGGCCGCGTTCGAGCCAGGCCTGGCGCGAGGCGGAGTGGGCCCAGGCGGCGAGGGTGGCGTCGTCGGCGAAGCGAAAGATCATCTGGAATTCGTCTCCGCCGGCGGGCGGCGCCAGCGCCCCGGAGCCGAGGTAGCCGGGGAAGTCGGCGGCGAGGGCTTCGCCTTCGCGCTGCCAGGCGAGGAAGTCGCGGTAACGGCCGGCGGCGACGCGGCGGGCCACCAGCAGGGTAACGGGAGCGGTAGACATCGTGTATCTCCTGGAACGGTTGAGCGCGCTTCGTGGGCGCCCTCGGACAACGGCGCAGCGCCGGGGGTGGTGGGCTGCGTCGGAGGACAGGCAAGGATCGTTCCCGCCGTGGTGGCGAAGGTTCGCTGCCGTGTCTACGGCAGCGCGATGACATCCCGATGACAGGGCGCGCACCGAAATGGTGCTTTTGCGGCCTGTCTGCATTGATTCGGTGCGTCCCGCTCGGCGAACGCATGCGGCATAATGCCCGGCTTACCCCTGTTGGCTTACGGAGTGTTCATGAAAGTCGCCATTCTCTCCGGCTCGGTCTACGGCACCGCCGAAGAAGTCGCCCGGCACGCCCAGAAATTGCTGTCCGAGGCCGGCCTCGAGGCCTCCCATCTGCCTCGCGCCAGCCTCGACGAACTCAAGGCCTTCGCCCCCGAGGCATTCCTGGTGGTGACCTCGACCACCGGCATGGGCGAACTGCCGGACAACCTGCAACCGCTGTACTACGCGATCCGCGACCAACTGCCGGCCTGGCACGGTCTGCCGGGCGGGGTCATCGGCCTGGGCGATTCGAGCTACGGCGACACGTTCTGCGGTGGCGGCGAGCAGGTTCGCGAACTGTTCGGCGAACTGGGCGTGCGCGAAGTGCTGCCGATGCTGCGCCTGGATGCCAGCGAAACCGTTACCCCCGAGACCGACGCCGAGCCTTGGCTGGCCGAGTTCGCCGCCGCCCTCAAGGGCTGATCCCGGGCGTACCCCGCCGAGGCGGCGGATAACCGCGTGGCGGTTATTCGCCCTGCACGGGGAGGGAGCAAACGGTAGGGCGAATAACGCCCCAGGCGTTATCCGCCGAAACGCCTCCCAGGCGGTGGATAACCGCGTGGCGGTTATTCGCCCGACACGGGGAAGGAGCAAACGGTAGGGCGAATAACGCCCCAGGCGTTATCCGCCGAAACGCCTGCCCAGGCGGCGGATAACCGCGAGGCGGTTATTCGCCCTACACGGGGAGGGAGCAAGCGGTAGGGCGAATAACGCCTCCAGGCGTTATCCGCCGTAGCCTCTGCCGAGCTGGTGGTTATTCGTCCTACGCCGGGCTTCCCTCCAGCGGCCGCTCGCGCAGCAGCTCCAGCCAGGCCTGCGCCGCCCGCGACAGGTAGCCGCCACGGCGCCAGATGAAGGCGATGTCCCAGCGCAGGTCCGGCTCCCTGAGCAGGACCCGCACCACTCCCGGGCGTTCGATCTCGCGAGCGATCGCCCGTGGTAGCAGCACCACCCCCTGGTTGGCCGCCACCAGCGCGCCGAGGAAGTCGGCCTGGCCGCTGCGGCCGCCTTCGCGCGGGCTGAAGCCGGCCTCCAGGCAGGCGCGCAGCAGGCGGTCGTTGAGGGTGAAGCTCTGCTGGTAGAGCAGGAACGGGCTGTCCGCCAGTTCGCCGAGGGCGACGCTGGCGGCAGCGGCCTTGGGATGCCCGGCCGGCAGCAGCACGTCCAGCGGTTCGTTGCAGAACGGCTGGTAGTCGAAGCCGTCGTCCGCCGGGGTGAGGCTGCCGGCCAGTTCCAGTTCGCCGGCCAGCACCGCCTGCTCCATGGTCTTGCTGCCGCCTTCCACCAGGTGCACGGCGATGTTCGGATAGCGCCGCCGGTATTCGGCGAAGCGTTGGGCGAACAGCGCGTCGGCACCGAGCAACGGCAGGCCCAGGCGCAGTTCGCCGCGGTTGAGCTGGCTGAGATCGTCCAGTTCGCTGAGCAGGTCGCGGCGCAGCCGCAGCATCTCCTCGGCGCGGCGAAACACCACGGCGCCGGCGTCGGTCAGGCGCACGTGCGGCCCGTTGCGTTCCAATACCTGCACGCCGAGGCTCTGCTCCAACTGGGCGACCTGCTTGCTGATGGTCGACTGGCTGGCGTGGCGGACCTGCGCCGCCTGGGTGAAGCTGCCCTGGCGGACCACTTCGACGAAGCTGCGGAGTTGACGGAATTCCATTCTGGAATGGCTCTCATGCGGACAATTCGCTTTGGGGATGATAGGCCGGGCCTTATCCTTTCTCCATCCCCGATTTCCCAGCCAAGGCCTTTCCCATGTTGCCCCCGCTCGTCCGCCGTCTGTCCCGCCTTGCCGCCGAACTGGCGGTACTCATCGCCTTCTGGTGGGCCGGCGGCTGGCTGGCGAAGGCCATCGGCCTGCCGCTGCCGGGCGGGGTGGTCGGCCTGGCGGCGCTGTTGCTGCTGTTCGCCAGCGGCCTGCTGCGTCCGGCCTGGCTGCAGGCCGGCGCCGGCCTGTTGCTGGCGGAGATGTTGCTGTTCTTCATCCCGGCGCTGATGAGCCTGCTCGACTACGGCGCGCTGCTACGCAGCGAGGGCTGGCGCATCCTCCTGGTGATCATGCTCAGCACCCTGCTGGTGATGCTGGTCACCGCGGTGTCGGTGGAGTGGATGTGCCGCTGGAGGGCGCGCCATGAGTCTCGATAAGCAAGCCCTGTTCTGGTTGGCGGCGACCGTCGGCGGCTACCTGCTGAGCCGCCAGCTGTACCGCCGGGTGAAGTGGTACTGGCTGTCGCCCATCGTGTTCGTCCCGGTGCTGCTCTATGCCCTGGCGATTCCCACCCATACCCGCTACGCCGACTACGCCCGCGACACCAATTGGCTGGTGGCGCTGCTCGGTCCGGCGACGGTGGCCTTCGCCATCCCGATCTGGCAGCAGCGCGAGCTGCTGATGCGCCACTGGCCGGCGCTGCTGGCCGGGATGTTCGCCGGCACCGCAGTGGCCATCGGCAGCTCCTGGGCGCTGGCCCAGGCCCTGGCGCTGGACGGCCAGGTCACGCTGTCGTTGCTGCCGCGCTCGATCACCACGCCGTTCGCCATGGAGATGTCCCACGACCTGGGCGGCGTGCCGGAACTGACCGCCGCCTTCGTGATGATCACCGGGGTGTTCGGCGCGGTGATCGGCGGCACCCTGCTGCGCGTCCTGCGCCTGCGCACGCCGCTGGCCCGCGGCGCGCTCTTCGGCGTCGGCGCGCACGGCGCCGGCACCAGTCGGGCCTACGAGTTCGGCGGCGAGGAAGGTTCGGCGGCCGGTCTGCTGATGGTTCTCACCGGGCTGTTCAACCTGCTGGTCGCGCCCCTGGTCGCCCACTGCCTGTAGCCTGCGCGCATAGGCCGGCTGAATCCTCCGCCATTCAGCCGGCGCGCGAGTGTAAGCCCGGCGACAGTCGCCGGAGGAGGGCGGGGCTAGACTGCGGGCATCCGATAACGACAAAAGAGGATGCCGCCGTGACCGCCGTTCACTCCCTGCCCGCCGATGTGCAAGCCCAGGTCTCCGCCGCCGAATGGCAGACCCGCGTCGATCTCGCTGCCTGCTACCGGCTGGTCGCCCTGCACGGTTGGGACGACCTGATCTTCACCCACATCTCGGCCAAGGTGCCGGGCACCGAGGACTTCCTGATCAACCCGTTCGGCCTGATGTTCCACGAGATCACCGCCTCCAGCCTGGTGAAGGTGGATGCCAGCGGCAAGAAGCTGATGGACAGCCCCTACGAGATCAACCCGGCCGGCTACACCATCCACAGCGCGGTGCACGAGGTCCGCCACGACGTCGAATGCGTGCTGCACACCCATACCGCCGCGGGGATCGCGGTGTCCTGCCAGAAGCAGGGCCTGTTGCCGCTGTCGCAGCAATCGTTGTTCGTGCTCTCCAGCCTGTCCTACCACGCCTACGAGGGCGTCGCCCTGAACCATGAGGAAAAGGCCCGCCTGCAGGCCGACCTGGGGACCAGCAACTTCCTGATCCTGCCCAACCACGGCCTGCTCACCTGCGGCGGTTCCATCGCCGATACCTTCCTCATGATGTTCACCCTGCAACGCGCCTGCGAGGTACAGGTGATGGCGCAGAGCGGCGGCGCCGAGCTGATCCACATCCCGGGGCAGATCCTCGCCGGCGCGCGCGACATGATCGCCGGGGTGATGCGCAGCAAGACCGGCATGGGCGGCCAGCTCGCCTGGCCGGCGCTGCTGCGCAAGCTCGACCAGCAGAACCCGGGCTACCGCCAGTGACCGCGGCGCTGCCCGGCATTCCCCTGGAGGCCTGGCGGAGGCGCGGCCGCACCCTGGATTTCAAGGGCTTCCCGATCCGCTACTGGGAAGCCGGGCAGGGTCGGCCGTTGCTGCTGATCCACGGTTTTCCCAGCGCCGCCTGGGACTGGCACTACCTCTGGGAGCCGCTGGCGCAGCGCTACCGCGTGCTGGTCTGCGACCTGCTCGGCTTCGGCGATTCGGCCAAGCCGCGCGCCCATCGCTACAGCCTGCTGGAGCAGGCCGACCTGCAACAGGCGCTGCTTGGCCGCCTGGGAATCGACGAGCCGCTGCACGTGCTGGCCCACGACTACGGCGACAGCGTCGCCCAGGAACTGCTCGCCCGCCATCACGAAGGCCGGCTGCGGCTCGCCTCCTGCGTGTTCCTCAATGGTGGACTGTTCCCGGAAACGCACCGCCCGGTGCTCAGCCAGAAGCTGTTGCTGAGCCCGTTGGGCGGGCTGTTCGGCCGGCTGTTCGACCGCCGCGCCCTGGCGCGCAACTTCGCCAAGGTCTTCGGCCCGCGCAGCCAGCCCGGCGAGACCGAGCTGGATGCCTTCTGGAGCCTGATCGAAAGCAACCAGGGGCAGCGGGTGATGCATCGCCTGATCCGCTACATCGTCGACCGCCGCGAGCAGCGTGAGCGCTGGGTGGCGGCGTTGCAGCACGGCGGGGTGCCGTTGCGGGTGATCGACGGCGCCGTCGACCCGATTTCCGGGGCGCACATGGTCGAGCGCTACCGGCAACTGGTCGCCGATGCCGACTGCGTGCTGCTCGATGGCATCGGCCACTATCCGCAGATCGAAGCGCCGGCGGCGGTGCTCGAACATTACCTGGCGTTTCGCGCCCGACTGGATGATTCAGAGTTTTCTTAAGCGAGTTTGAGATTGCAGCAAGTGCCATCGCGCAAGGATCGGGGCTAGGGTGCTGGCGCCTCGCTGGACGAGGCGTTTCGTCACTCATGGAGGTCTCCATGCACGATCCCGTTTCTCCCTTGCGCGTGTTCGACGAGGGCTCCTGGTTGTTCCGCCAGATGGTGCAGGCGCAGCCGTTCATCCGCCAGTCCGGGATGGTCCTCGCCGAACTCGGCCTGCTGCTGGCGCTCGGGCTCGGCTACCTGTGCTGGCAGGAAGGCAGTCGCTGGTACGCCGTCGGCGCCGGCCTCGCGTTGCTCGGCAGCCTGCTGCTGGTGGTGGTCCGGCACAACTACGACTGGTGGCTGTTCAAGCTCGGCCCGCGTGGCCGGCTGTACATTCCGTTCGACTGAAGCGGAACATCCCGCTGCCTTATCGGGCGCCATTCATGGCGGCGCGAAGCCTTGTCCCCGCCGGCGGGCTGGCCGACACTCGGGCAATCCTTCCTACTGCCCTGGAGTCCCGAACATGAGCGATGCCCTGCGTTTCGACGACCAAGTCGTGATCGTCACCGGAGCCGGCGGCGGCCTTGGCCGCGCCCATGCCCTGCTGTTCGCGAAGCATGGCGCCAGGGTGGTGGTCAACGACCTCGGCGGCAGCACCCATGGCGAAGGCGCCAGTGCCTCGGCGGCGGACAAGGTGGTGGCGGAGATCCGTGCCGCCGGCGGCACCGCGGTGGCCAACCACGACTCGGTCACGGACGGCGGCAGGATCGTGGAGAACGCGCTGGACGCCTTCGGCCGCGTCGACGTGGTGGTCAACAATGCCGGCATCCTGCGTGACAAAACCTTCCACAAGATGGAGGACGCCGACTGGGACCTGGTCTACCAGGTGCATGTCGAAGGCGCCTACAAGGTCACTCGCGCCGCCTGGCCGCACTTGCGCGAGCAGGCCTACGGGCGGGTGGTGTTCACCTCCTCGACCTCGGGCATCTACGGCAACTTCGGCCAGAGCAACTACGGCATGGCCAAGCTCGGCCTCTACGGCCTGACCCGCACCCTGGCCCTGGAAGGGCGCAAGAACAATATCCTGGTCAACGCCATCGCCCCCACCGGCGGTACGCGGATGACCGAGGGGCTGATCCCGCCGCAGGTCTTCGAGCAGCTCAAGCCGGAGCTGGTCAGCCCGCTGGTGGTCTACCTTGGCAGCTCGGCCTGCGAGGATACCTCGGGGCTCTATGAGGTCGGCGGTGGCTGGATCGGCAAGGTGCGCTGGGAGCGCAGCCTGGGCTTCGGCTTCGATCCGAAGGCCGGCTTCGATGCCGAGGACGTGGCCGCGCACTGGCAGCAGATCTGCGACTTCGAGAACGCCGCGCACCCGGCGGACAACGTCGAGGCGCTCCGTGAAATGATGGCCAACCTGCAGAAGCACGCGCTCTGAGACGCCCGGCGGATGCGGCGCGGCCGCGGGAAAAGGACTAAGGTGAAGACCGGCTGACGCCGGTCTTCTGCCATCCGGCCGGTGTCTTTTTTCGCTTTTTCCGCAGGGAGTCTGTCATGAGTGTCATCGTCGAACGCAACGGCCCGGTCACCACCCTGGTCATCGCTCGCCCGGAGCGGCGCAATGCGGTGGACCGGCCGACCGCCCAGGCCCTGGCCGACGCCCTGCGCGAGTTCGAAGCGGACGATACGGCGCGGGTCGCGGTACTCACCGGCAGCGGCGGCAATTTCTGCGCCGGCGCCGACCTGGCGGCGGTAGCCGAGGATGGCGAGCGGCGCAATCGTCTGGAGGCGGAGGGCGACGGGCCGATGGGGCCGAGCCGCATGCAGCTCGGCAAGCCGCTGATCGCCGCCATCGAAGGCTATGCGGTGGCCGGCGGGCTGGAGCTGGCGCTGCTCGCCGACCTGCGGGTGATGGCCGAGGACGCCATCTGCGGAGTGTTCTGCCGGCGTTTCGGGGTGCCGCTGATCGATGGCGGCAGCGTGCGCCTGCCGCGGATCGTCGGGCAGGGCCGGGCGCTCGACCTGATCCTCACCGGGCGTCCGGTGAAGGCCGACGAAGCGTTGCAGATCGGCCTGGCCAACCGGGTGGTGCCGAGCGGTTCGGCGCGAGCCGAGGCCGAGGAGCTGGCGGCGGAACTCGCCGCCTTCCCGCAGACCTGCATGCTCGCCGACCGCGCCAGCGTATATGCGCAGTGGGAACTGTCCTTCGACGTGGCCCTGGCCAACGAATTCCAGGGCGGGCTGGCGGTGATCGAGAGCGGCGAGACCCTGGAGGGCGCGCAGCGCTTCAAGGACGGCGAGGGGCGCCACGGGCGCTTCGAGTGACGCCGTCGCGCCGCCCGGGCTAGCGGTGGATGATCACGTAGCTCTTGCGCACGGTTTCCTGCACATCCCACACGCCGAGACTGTTCTCCGGCAGCAGCAGGGCATCGCCGGCCTCGATGCGGATGGTCTCGCCACCGTCCGGGGTGAAGGTGCAGCGGCCTTGCAGGAAGTGGCAGAACTCCTGCTCGACGATCTGCCGCCGCCAGCGTCCGGGGGTGCATTCCCAGATGCCGGTTTCCACCTGGTCGGTGCGCTCCACGGCGTAGGCGCGGGTCTGCGCGACCGGCTCGCCAAGCGGCACCGCGACCGGGCTGGCGGCGCCAAGATCGGCGCCGGCGGTATTTTTCAGAAGGATCAAGGCCATGCGGTTTTTCCTCTGTGGGAGGTGGAGGGGATTCTCAGCGCATCAGGCTTTCCATGCCGGCCGCGAGGGTTTGCGCCAGGCTGCGGCGCCAGGGCGCGCTGTGCGGGTCGGCAAGGACCCGGTCCTCATGGACGAAACTGCGGATGATCGCGTTGTAGCCGAGCCAGCGGCAGGGTTCCGGTTCCCAGCGGGCCAGGCTTTCCAGCGGACGCTCGCCCAGCACCCAGGGCTGCCGCAGCAGCTCGCTGTCCTCACCGAGGATCAGCGCGGCCAGGGTGCGGCCGCCGAGGTTGCTGGCGCCGACCCCTTCGCCGCCGTAGCCGCCGGAGAGGGCGATGCCACTGGCGCGGTCGAGCAGCATGTGCGGGCGGAAGCGCCGGGCCATGCCGAGGTTGCCGCCCCAGGTGTGGCTGATCCTGGCGTCCTTGAGCAGCGGGAAGAGTTCGCCGAACAGGTAGCGACGCAGGCCGACTTCCTCGTCGTCGAGGCTGAAGTCGCTGCGCAGCTTGCCGCCGAAGCGGTAGCCGCCCCGCGCGCCGAAGGCCAGGCGGTCGTCGGCGGTGCGCTGGCCATAGGTGACCTGGCGGCTGAATTCGCTGAAGGCCTGGCCGCGCTCCAGGCCGATCTCCGCCCAGACCGACGACGGCAGCGGCTCGGTGGCCACCAGCAGACTCTGCACCGGCAACTGGTAGTGGCCCAGCGGCGGCAGGCTGGCGGCGTAGCCTTCCACCGCCGGCACGATCCATTCGGCGCGCAGTTCGCCGCGCTCGGTGCGCAGCAGGCCGCGTTGCCAGTGCAGCACCCGGCTCTTCTCGAACAGCCGCACGCCCAGGCGCTCCACCGCGCGGGCCAGGCCGCGCGCGAGCCTGGCCGGCTGGATGGTGGCGCAGTGCGGCGAATGGATCGCCCCGTAGCTGCCGGGGATGCGCAACTGCTGGTCGAGTTCCTGCGGCGTCAGCCAGCGGTAGTCGCTTTCGTCCAGGCCTTCGGCATAGAGATCATGCAGATAGGCGCGCAGGCGGCGTTCCTGTTCCGGGTAGCGCGCCGCGCAGTAGAGCACGCCGCCCTTGCGGTAGTCGCAGTCGATGCCTTCCTCTTGCAGCACCCGCGCGACTTCGTCGGGAATCCCGTGCAGCAGGTCGTAGCCGGCCCGGCGCCGCTCCGGCGGCAAGCCGGCGAGCAGGCCGTCCTCGCCGAGCAGGTTGCCCATCAGCCAGCCGCCGTTGCGTCCCGAGGCGCCGAAGCCGGCGGTTTCTGCCTCGACGATGGCGACGCGCAACTGCGGCGCCCGGCGCTTCAGGTAATAGGCGGTCCAGAGGCCGGTGTAGCCGGCGCCGACGATGGCCACGTCGACCTCGAGGGATTCTTCCAGGGACGGGCGCGCTTCGAGCGCATCGTCCAGTTGATTCATCCACAGGCTGAGGTGGCGCCAGGCCGACATAGAGGGCTCCATCGCGAGAGGGAAAGGGGAATGCGGCGAGAGTAGGAAGATGCCGTGCGCCTGTCGTGCGCGCGGGTCCGCTGGGAAATCTCAGCGGCGCGACGACAGGCGCTTCAGGTATTCGCGCGGAGACTGGCCGGTGTGCTGGCGGAAGCAGCGGTAGAAGGCCGACAGCGAATTGAAGCCGGCGGCGAAGGCCAGTTCGTCGACCCGTCCGGGCAGCTCGCCGGAAAGCTGGCCGAGCAGGTGTTGCAGGCGGGTCTGGTTGACGTACTGGTAGAAGCTCAGGCCGAGCACCTGGTTGAGCAGGTAGGAAATCTGGTTGCGCGTATAACCGGTGGCGTTGGCCACCTGGGTCAGGTCCAGGTCCGGATCGAGATAGGGCTGGGCCTGCTGGAAGTAGTGCTCCAGGTCGCGCGCCAGCAGGCTCAGCTGCTTGGCCGAAAGCCCCAGGCGGCTGGCCGGCGGCCGGCCGTCGCCGCCGGCCTGGGCTCCGCCGCCGCTTTCGTGGACCAGCGAGGCGTATTCGTTGATGCGCCAGATCAGGCCGTCGCGCACGGTGATCGCCTCGCTGGCGCGGAACGAAGCCAGGCGGCCGCTGAGGGTCACCCGCAGGCGGTACTGGATGAAGGCGGTATCGCCGTCGAAGCGGATACGGTCGGTGTGCTCCAGCGACTCGTCGGGGCCCTTGGGCATGGTCGCCTCGACGTACTCGCGAAGATCGGCCAGGCGCATCCGGCGGTTCTGGAAGATGTCGTTGTATTCGACCTCGGGATGATAGAGCGCCATCACCGCGTCGATGTCGCGGTGCTTCCAGCTGAGGTGATAACGCATGACCGTCTCGCGGGTGGCGTCGGCGAGGTCGCGGTCGGCGGGAATGGACTGTTCGGGCTGCATGCAGCGAAGGATGCCATCGCCGCCGCCGGCGGAACAGTGCCGCGCCGTCATCCATGCACTGGATGACGGCGTATCCATCCTGCATATGGCGTTCGCCGAGGCGCTTTCCAGGGCCCCTGTTCACTCTTTCGGGCGACAGCCGGAATACCTCCTTGGTGCGCTTACCGCCGTTCGGGCCGCTGGGTAGGGTGTAGCCACCTCGACCCTGTCAGGAGAGCCGCATGACAACAACAAAAAGGCGCGGAATCTTCCCTCTGCACGCACTCGCTGCGGCCACAGCCCTGGGTTGCGCCACCCAGGCCTCGGCCGTGTCATTCAACATCGGGGAGATCGAAGGGCAATTCGACTCGTCGCTGTCGGTGGGGGCCAGCTGGTCCATGCGTTCCGCCGACAAGGACTACATCGGCACCCGCAACGGCGGCCACGCCTCGTCGCAGACCTCCGACGACGGCCGGCTCAACTTCAAGAAGGGCGAAACCTTCTCGAAGATCTTCAAGGGCATCCACGATCTCGAACTCAAGTACGGCGACACCGGCGCGTTCTTCCGTGGCAAGTACTGGTACGACTTCGAGCTGAAGGACGAACACCGCCTGCTCTACGACATCGACGACCACAACCGCAAGGAGGGCGCCAAGTCCTCCGGGGCGCAGCTGCTCGATGCCTTCCTCTACCACAACTACAGCATCGGCGACCTGCCCGGCAGCGTGCGGGTCGGCAAGCAGGTGGTGAGCTGGGGCGAGAGCACGTTCATCCAGAACTCGATCAACAGCATCAACCCGATGGACGTCGCCGCGTTCCGCCGGCCCGGCGCGGAGATCAAGGAAGGCCTGATCCCGGTGAACATGCTCTACCTGTCCCAGGGCATCAGCGACGCGCTGACCGTCGAAGGCTTCTACCAACTGGAATGGGACCAGACGGTGATCGACAACTGCGGCACCTTCTTCTCCACCACCGACGTGGTCGCCGATGGCTGCGAGCGGATGGTCTATGCCGGCAGCGACTTCGACCCGAACCCGGCCAACGGCTACCGCTACCTGCCGCGCGCCGGCGATCGCGATGCCCGCGACAGCGGCCAGTGGGGCCTGGCCCTGCGTTGGTACGCGGCGGAGCTGAACGACACCGAGTTCGGCCTGTACGCGATGAACTACCACAGTCGCAACCCGTACTACAGTGTGATCGCCGGCAACGGCCTGGCCACCTCCGACCCGGTCACCGGGCGCTCCACCGGCTATTACTTCATCGACTATCCCGAGGACATCCGCCTCTACGGCCTGAGCTTCCAGACCAACATCGGCAGCACCTCGGTGGCCGGCGAGCTGAGCTACCGGCCGAACATGCCGCTACAAATCAACAGCACCGACATGTCGATCGCCGCGATCTACCCGACCACCCTGTTCGGCAACCCGATCTACGACAGCGGCTTCGCCACCCCGCGCGCCGGCGAGGTGATCAACGGCTACGTGCGCAAGCCGGTGACCCAAGCACAGGTGACCGTCACCCAGTTCTTCGACCGGGTACTGGCGGCCGACCGCCTGACCGTGGTCGGCGAAGTCGGCTACAACCACCTCAGCGGGGTCGACGGCGACGACCTGCGCTACGGCCGCGACGCCATCTACGGCATCGGCGAACTGCCGAACAACGCCTTGTGCACCGGCGCGCTCAACGTGGCCAACCCGCAGGAGTGCAACAGCCACGGTTTCTACACCCGCAACTCGTGGGGCTACCGCCTGCGCGGGATCCTCGAATATCCCAACGTGTTCGCCGGGGTCAACCTGAAGCCGAACCTGGCCTGGTCGCACGACGTCGAGGGCTACGGGCCGAACTTCAGCGAGGGCGCCAAGGCCGTCAGCGTCGGCCTCGATGCCGACTACCAGAACACCTATACCGCCAGCATCAGCTACACCGACTTCTTCGGCGGCAACTACAACCCGATCAACGACCGCGACTTCCTCGCGGTGAGCTTCGGGGTGAACTTCTGAGGTCCGCCGCCCCTCGGGGCGGCCGCTTTCGCGGATACGAACAAGGATAACGACGCATGAAAACAGCACGACTCCTGTCCTCCGGGGCGCTGGCCCTCAGCCTGCTGGCCGGTTCGGTGACGGCGGCGGTTTCGCCCGACGAGGCCGCCAAGCTCGGCAGCAGCCTGACCCCCATCGGCGCGCAGAAGGAAGGCAACGCCGACGGCAGCATCCCGGCCTGGACCGGCGGCCTTGCGGCCAGCGCCGGCAAGGTCGACGGCAAGGGCTTCCTTTCCGATCCCTTTGCCGACGAGAAGCCGCTGTTCACCATCACCGCGCAGAACGTCGAGCAATACAAGGACAAGCTCTCCGACGGCCAGTTGGCGATGTTCAAGCGCTACCCCGAGACCTACCGGATCCCGGTGTACAAGACCCATCGCACGGTGGCCCTGCCGGCCGAGATCGACGAGGCGGTCAAGCAGAGCGCGCTGAACGTGCAGCCGATCAACGACGGCAACGGCCTGTCGAATTTCGAGAAGAGCCGCTACTACGCCTTCCCGATCCCGAAGAACGGCGTCGAAGTGCTCTGGAACCACATCACCCGCTACCGCGGCGGCAACCTCAAGCGCATCATCGTCCAGGCCACCCCGCAGACCAACGGCAGCTTCACGCCGATCCGCTTCGAGGAGTCGGTGGCGTTCCCGCAGAACATGCCCGACCTCGACCAGAGCAAGGCGGCCAACATCCTCACCTTCTTCAAGCAGCAGGTGACCGCGCCGGCGCGCCTGGCGGGCAACGTGCTGCTGGTCCACGAGACCCTCGACCAGGTCAAGGAGCCGCGCCTGGCCTGGGTCTACAACGCCGGCCAGCGCCGCGTGCGGCGCGCCCCGCAGGTGGCCTACGATGGCCCGGGCACCGCCGCCGACGGCCTGCGCACCTCGGATAACTTCGACATGTTCTCCGGCGCCCCGGACCGCTACGACTGGAAGCTGGTCGGCAAGCGCGAGATGTACATCCCCTACAACGCCTACAAGCTCAACGACCCGACCCTGAAGTACGGCGACATCATCAAGGCCGGGCACATCAACCAGGACCTGACCCGCTACGAGCTGCACCGGGTGTGGGAAGTGGTCGGCACGGTGAAGCCGGGCGAGCGGCACATCTACGCCAAGCGCCACATGTACATCGACGAGGACAGCTGGCAGATCGCCCTGGTCGACCACTACGACGGTCGCGGCCAGCTCTGGCGGGTCGGCGAGGGCCACGCGCAGTACCACTACGACCAGAAGGTCGCCGGCTACACCCTGGAGGCGCTCTACGACGTGATCGCCGGTCGCTACCTGGCGCTGGGCATGAACAACGAGGAGAAGCGCGGCTACGAGTTCGGCTTCAAGGCCTCGTCCGCCGACTACACGCCGGCCGCCCTGCGCAACGCCGGGGTACGCTGAGTCCCGGCCAGTCGCGACGAGCGTGGCGGCTTGTGCCGACGCGCTCGTTCGTTATGACGGCCCATCACCCGGCGCAATCATCGTTCAGCAGCGGGGCAGGCGCGGTCTAGGCTCCCGGCAAGGCGCTTCGACAGAACAAGAGCACTGCCATGACCGAGCCGACCGAGCTGCCCGCCGCCTTGCCGCGGCTGCCGCCGCAGCACCTGCCGCGGCCCCGTTTGCACCAGCCGCTGCTGCGCGGCGAATGCCGCCTGCGACTGCTCTGCGCGCCCGCCGGCAGCGGCAAGACCGTCCTCCTCGGAGAATGCGCGCGGCGGGCGCCGCCTGGCGTGCAGGTGGTCTGGCTGGCGCTGGGCGGGGAAGCGCTGGACCCCGCGACCTTCCGCCGCCGCCTGGCCGGCGCCCTCGGCTTGGCCGAGGACAGCGACGAAGCGCAGCTGTGCCGGCGGCTGCGTAACGCTTCCGCGCTGTGGCTGCTGCTCGACGATTACCCACGGCACCCCGACTCCGCCCTCGACGCCTGCCTCGATCGCCTGTTGAGCGCGGCCTCGCCACGGGTGGGCTGGTGGCTGGCGAGCCGGCGGCGGCCGCAGTGCAACCTGGCGCGGTTGCTGCTGGAAGGGGAGTTGCTGGAGGTCGACGGCGGCCTGCTGGCGTTCGATGCCGACGAGGTCGCCGAACTGCTCCGCCTGCACGGGCGCAGCGCCGATGCCGCTACGGCCGGGGCACTGCTGGAACGCAGCGGCGGTTGGTGCGCCGCGTTGCGCTTGCGCCTGCTGGTCGGCGAAGAGACGGCCGGACCGTTGTTGCAGGAATACCTCCAGCACGAGTTGCTCGACGAGCTGCCGCCGCCGCTGGCCGACGCCGCGCGTGCCCTGGCCTGGCTGCCGCAAGTCGGTCCGGAGCTGTTCCGCCGGCTGTTCGAGGAACTGCCCCACGGGCTGGACGACCTGTTGGCGCGGGGCTTCCCCCTGCTGGCCGATACGAACCAGCGCTACAGCCTGCCGCCGGCGATCCGCGAGGCCTGGCGCGAAGCGCCGCAGCGCCCGCAGCGGGACTTCCACCGGGAAGCCTGCGAATGGTTCGCCGAACACGGCGAGACCCGCGAGGCGGTCGACCAGGCGCTGGCCGCCGACGAACCGGAAACCGCCGCCGGATTGTTGCAGAAGCTCACCGAGGAGCAATTGCTGCACGGCCACAACATCGGCATGGTCCTGGCCCTGCGCGACGAACTGCCGGCGGCGCTGCTGGCCAGCACGCCGCGCCTGGTGATCCTGAATGCCTGGACGCTGCTCTACGCCGGACGCCTGGCCGAAGCCGAGGACTGCATCGGCCAGTTGGCGCGCTTCCTGCCGATGCCCTCGGCGTCCCGCCAGCGGGTGCTGCTGGCGCAATGGCAGGGCTTGTTCGGGATCCTCCTGCACTGCCGCGGCGAGCGCGGCGCCGCCGACTACCTGCGCGAGGCGCTGGAGCAACTGCCGGAGGACGCCTGGTCGCAGGGACTGATCTGCCGCTCGGCGCTGATGCAACTGGCGATGATCGAGGGGCGGATGGACCAGGCGCGGTTGATCGGCCGCGATGCCTTGCGCCTGGCGCGCGAGCACGACAGCCTGATCTTCGAGGCGTTGATCGAACTGGAGCGGGCGCAGTGGCTGGAGCAGCGCGGCGAACTGCTGCGCGCGGAAGGCGTCCTCGATCGCGCCCAGCGCTACCTGGAGGACCTCGGCCAGCAGGGCAGCCCGATGCTCGGCCGGATCGCCCTGCGCCGCGCGCGCCTGTGCCTGCAGCAGGGCCGCGAGGTCGAGGCCGGGCACTGGTATCGGCTGGGCCTGGAGCAGGCACGGGAGAATCTCGATCCCTGGGCGCTCTACGGCTACCTGGGACTGGCCTTGCTGGAAGCCGGGCAGGGCGACCTGGACGCGGCGTTCAACCGCCTGCTGGAGGTCGAGCGGCTGATGCAGCAGCGCCATGTCCCCGATCCGCTGTATCGCGGCGCGCTGCTGCTGGTCAGCTCCGCCCTGACCCTGCAGCAGGGAAGGCCGGCGCAGGCGCGGGAGATCCTGCTGCGGGTCCGCGCCTACTTCCAGCCGGGACGGGCGCGCCTGTCGCCGCCCTCCGAACCGGAGCTGGAAGCGCGGGTAGAGCACCAATTGGCGCTGGCCGAACTCTACAGCGGTGAGGCTGCCGCCGCCGAAGCGCGGCTGCGCGGGCTGCTCGCCATTCTCGAGGCGCAGGGGCGGCAGACGCTGCTCTGCGAAGTGCGCATGGGTATCGCCGAGTGCCAGTTCCTCTCCGGACAATTGCCCCAGGCCCAGCAAACCCTGCGCAGCGGCCTGGAGCTGGCGGAGCGGCTAGGCCTGCAACTGCCGCAGCGGCGACTGCGGGATCGCCAGCCGCAACTGTTCGCCGCCCTGCCGGGGGAAGAAGAGGAGGGGCTCAGTCCGCTCAGTTGCCGGGAGCTGGCGGTGCTCGGCCTGATCGCCCAGGGCTGTTCCAACCAGGAGATCGGCGAGCAACTGTTCATTTCCCTGCACACGGTGAAGACCCACGCCCGGCGGATCAACGGCAAGCTCGGGGTGGCCCGCCGGACCCAGGCGGTGGCGCGGGCCAAGGCCCTCGGCCTGCTCGCCTGAGCGGCCTCAGTGCAGGGCGCGGCCGGTCGGCGGGGCGAGTTCGCCCAGGCGCTGGCCGAGGCGCAGTTGCTCGGTGGGATCGTCGCTGAGCAAGAGCGCGCGTTCCAGGTCGTAGCGTTCCGCCTGCGGGCAATCCAGTTGCCGATAGAGGCCGGCGCGGGCCTCGTGGTCGGCGGCGCCCACCGGGCCGAGTTCGATCACCCGCTGGGCATCCTTCAGCGCGGCCAGCGGCTCGCCGGCGGCGCTGTGCAGTTGTCGCAGGTTGCGCGACAGACGCTGGAGGATTTCCCCGGGAGAGGCCTGCTTCAGGTAGGCGGCTTGCAGCTCGCTCTTCGGCCCCTGCAGGCGCAGCAGCAGTTCGCGGCAGTCGGTGGGATAGAGGCGCCGTCCGGTGGCCGGGTCGAGCAGATGGTCGGCCTGCGGCACGCGCAGCAGGAAGCGTCCCGGGAAGTTCACTCCGACCAGCGGAATGTCCAGCCGCCGCGCCAGTTCCATGGCCACCAGCGCCAGCGACAACGGCTGTCCCTGGCGCCGCTGCAGTACCAGCGGAAGCAGGGCCGAGCGCGGTTGCAGGGGGAAGTCGTCGTCCTCGCAGAAACCCTGTTCGCTCATTCGCCGCAGCAACCCCTGGGCGCGCTCGCTGGCCGAGGCGCGGTCGTCCAGGCTCGCGCCGATCTGCCGGACGAGTTCGTCGAGCTCGCGCAGGGCGTGGGCGGGCGAATACGCCGGGAGGTGCTCCGCGGCGATCCACAGGGCCGCCTCGAACAGCGCTGGCGGTTCCTGGGCGAGACAATCGAGGCAGGCTTGACGCGGGTCCATGGCTTTCCTCCTGGTGCGCCTGGATCGCTGCGGACGGGCCGTTCGGAGCACGCCGGGGCCGGTTTCGAGCGGGCGGACCCCAAGGTTGTAACCGTCCGCCGAAGCTTCGTCCAGTACCCGGCTCGGCGAGCGCCGCCGCCTGGTCGTCGGCCTTGCGGGCGTTTCGCCGACGCCTGCCTATACTGAAGGTGCCGGGCGGCAACGGCCCGGCCCGGACAACAAGCAGCAAGCAGGGGAGCCCCAGCATGTTCGACATGATGGACGCGGCCCGGCTCGAGGGTCTCCACCTCGCCCAAGACCCGGCCACGGGACTCAAGGCCATTATCGCCATCCACAGCACGCGACTCGGCCCGGCGCTGGGTGGTTGTCGCTACCTGCCTTACCCCAACGACGAAGCCGCCATCGGCGACGCCATCCGCCTGGCCCAGGGCATGAGCTACAAGGCGGCCCTGGCCGGGCTGGAGCAGGGCGGCGGCAAGGCGGTGATCATCCGCCCGCCGCACCTGGACAATCGCGGCGCGCTGTTCGAGGCCTTCGGGCGCTTCATCGAAAGCCTCGGCGGACGCTACATCACTGCGGTGGACAGCGGTACCTCCAGCGCCGACATGGACTGCATCGCCCAGCAGACCCGCCACGTCACCAGCACCACCCAGGCCGGCGACCCCTCGCCGCATACCGCCCTCGGCGTGTTCGCCGGGATTCGCGCCAGCGCCCAGGCGCGCCTCGGCAGCGACGACCTGGAAGGCCTGCGGGTCGCGGTGCAGGGGCTCGGCCACGTCGGCTACGCATTGGCCGAGCAACTGGCGGCGGTCGGCGCCGAGCTGCTGGTCTGCGACCTCGATCCCGGCCGGGTGCAACTGGCCGTCGAGCAGCTCGGTGCCCATCCGCTGGCGCCGGAGGCATTGCTCTCCACCCCTTGCGACATCCTCGCGCCCTGCGGCCTGGGCGGCGTGCTCACCAGCCAGAGCGTCAGCCAGTTGCGCTGCGCGGCGGTGGCCGGGGCGGCGAACAACCAGTTGGAGCGGCCGGAGGTCGCCGACGAGCTGGAGGCGCGCGGCATCCTCTATGCGCCGGACTACGTGATCAACTCCGGCGGCCTGATCTACGTCGCCCTCAAGCACCGCGGCGCCGATCCGCACAGCATCACCGCGCACCTGGCGCGGATTCCCGCGCGGCTCACCGAGATCTATGCCCATGCCCAGGCCGACCACCAGTCGCCGGCGCGGATCGCCGACCGTCTGGCGGAACGGATTCTCTACGGCCCGCAGTGACGGGCCGGCGTTTCCGGCGAGGCCGCCAGCGGGCCTCGCCAGCGGCAGTGCGGGCCACCCCCGCCGCGCCGCGCGTGCACGCCGCCACCCGCGGCGCGACCCTGAGCGGCACGCCTACCCGGCGTGCGGAGGAGGTTTGCGATGGTTCACAACCGGATCGACCCGCCTTTCACCCGCTACCTCGACAGCGACGGTCGGCCCCTCGGCGAGTTGCCCGCCTGGGCCGGCGACAGCGATGCGCTGGTCGGCCTCTACCGGCAGATGCTCCTGACCCGCCTGTTCGACCAGAAGGCGGTGGCCCTCCAGCGTACCGGGCGGATCGGCACCTATGCGCCAACCCTCGGCCAGGAAGCCATCGGCGTGGCCATCGGCAGCCAGATGCGCGCCGAGGACGTGCTGGTGCCTTATTACCGCGATACCGCCGTGCAATTGATGCGCGGCGTGCGCATGGAGGACATCCTCCTCTACTGGGGCGGCGACGAGCGCGGCAGCGACTACGCCGAACCGCTGGCGGCGCAGGACTTTCCCATTTGCGTGCCGATCGCCACCCAGGCCCTGCATGCCTGCGGGGTCGCCTCGGCGTTCCGCATCCGCGGCGAACACCGGGTGGCGGTGACCACCTGCGGCGACGGCGCCACCAGCAAGGGCGATTTCCTCGAGGCGCTGAACGTGGCGGGCGCCTGGCAGTTGCCGGTGCTCTTCGTGGTCAACAACAACCAGTGGGCGATCTCGGTGCCGCGGCGCATCCAGTGCGGCGCGCCGACCCTGGCGGAGAAGGCGGTGGGTGCCGGCTTCCCCGGCGAACAGGTGGACGGCAACGACGTGCTGGCGGTCGCCGAACGCGTCCGCGCGGCCCTGGAGCGCGCGCGCCAGGGCAAGGGGCCGACCCTGCTGGAGTGCATCAGCTATCGCCTCTGCGACCACACCACGGCCGACGACGCCAGCCGCTACCGTTCCGCCGAGGAGGTCAACCAGGCCTGGCGCGAGGAGCCGATCAAGCGCCTGCGCGCCTTCCTCGCCGGCCGCGGCCAGTGGGACGAGGAGCGCGAGCAGGCGCTGGTGGGCGAGTGCCAGGCGCGGGTGCAGGAGGCGGTGGAGCGTTTCGAGACGTTCGCCGCGCAGGCGCCGCAGGCACTGTTCGAGCATGTCTACGCGCGCTGGCCGGCGGCCCTGGAGGAGCAGCGCGAGCAATTGCTGGAACGCGCCGCGCGGCGGCAGGGAGGGGCCGAACATGAATGAGCGCAACGGCGAAGCGAAACGCCTGGCCCTTCTGGAGGCGGTCAACCTGGCGTTGCACCGGGCCATGGCCGAGGACGAGGCGGTGGTGGTGCTGGGCGAAGACGTCGGGGTCAACGGCGGGGTGTTTCGCGCCACCCTCGGCCTGCGCGAGCGCTTCGGCTTCAAGCGGGTGCTGGATACGCCGCTGGCGGAGAACATGATCGCCGGGCTGTCCATCGGCATGGCCGCCCAGGGCCTGAAGCCGGTGATGGAGATCCAGTTCATGGGCTTCATCTACGCCGCCATGGAGCAACTGGTGTCCCATGCCAGCCGCCTGCGCAATCGCACCCGCGGCCGCCTGGCCTGCCCGTTGGTGCTGCGCACGCCGATGGGCGCGGGAATCCGCGCGCCGGAGCACCACAGCGAGGCGACCGAGGCGATGTTCGCGCACATCCCCGGCGTCCGCGTGCTGGTGCCGTCGTCGCCGGCGCGGGCCTACGGCCTGCTCCTGGCGGCGATCGACGATCCCGATCCGGTGATCTTCCTCGAACCGACCCGGCTCTACCGGATGAACCCGCAGCCGCTGGCGGACGACGCCCGGCGCCTGCCGCTGGACAGTTGCTTCACCCTCCGCGAAGGCGGCGACCTGACCCTGGTCAGCTGGGGCGCCAGCGTCCACGAGACCCTGCAGGCCGCCGAGCGCCTGGCGCAGCGCGGCATCGAGGCCGAAGTGATCGACGTCGCCTGCCTCAAGCCGCTCGACCTCGACACCCTCGAAGCTTCGGTGCGCAAGACCGGTCGCTGCGTGATCGTCCATGAGGCGCCGAAGAGCGGCGGCCTTGGCGGGGAAATCGCCGCGAGCCTCTACGAGCGCGTCCTGTTCGATCTGCGGGCGCCGATCCAGCGGGTCGCCGCGGCCGATATCCCGCCGCCGCTGTACCGCCTGGAAGCGCTGTACATGCCCGCCGTGGAGGACATCCTGGCGGCCTGCGACACCGTGCTCGGCTACGCCTGAGCCGAGGGGAGACGACCATGAAGCACTTCAAGCTGCCCGACCTGGGCGAGGGCCTGCAGGAAGCGGAAATCGTCGAATGGCACGTCAAGGCCGGCGACAGCGTGCGCGCCGACCAGCGCCTGGTCTCGGTGGAAACCGCCAAGGCGCTGGTGGACATCCCCGCGCCCTACGACGGGGTGGTGGGCAAGCTGTTCGGCGCCGAGGGCGACATCCTCCACGTCGGCGAACCGCTGGTGGGCTTCGAGGGCGAGGAGGCGGACGCCGGTACCGTGGTGGGGCGCCTGGAGGGCGGCGGTAGCGCCCTGGAGGACCGTTTCTTCATCGGCGCCGCACCGTCCACCCGCGAGCACCTGGCACCGCGCGCGACCCCGGCGGTGCGCCAGTTCGCCCGCCAGCAGGGCGTCGAGTTGGCCGGCCTGAGCGGCTCCGGCCCGGATGGCCTGATCACCCGCGCCGACGTCGAGGCCGCCGCCCAGGGCGCCCGCGAACGCTTCGGCGGCGAGCGCTTGCGCGGGGTACGGCGGAGCATGGCGCTGAACATGGCGCGCTCGCATGCCGAGGTGGTGCCGGTGACGATCTACGGCGACGCCGACCTGCATCGCTGGAAGACCGCACGCGACCCGTTGATCCGCCTGGCCCAGGCGCTGGCCGAGGCCTGTCGCGCCGAGCCGACCCTCAACGCCTGGTTCGATGGCGCCTCGTTGTCGCTGAAACTGCATGAGCGGCTCGACCTGGGGATCGCCGTGGACACCCCGGACGGCCTGTTCGTGCCGGTGCTGCGCGACGTCGGTGCGCGTTCGGCGGAGGACCTGCGCGCCGGTATGCGGCGCCTGCGCGAAGACGTCCAGGTACGCTCGATCCCGCCGGCGGAAATGCTCGGCGCGACCCTGACCCTATCCAACTTCGGCACCCTGTTCGGCCGCTACGCCAACCCCGTGGTGGTGCCGCCGCAGGTGGCCATCCTCGGCGCCGGCGGCATCCGCGACGAAGTAGTGGCCTGGCGCGGCGAGATGGCGATCCACCCGATCCTGCCGCTCTCGCTGACCTTCGATCACCGCGCCGCCACCGGTGGCGAGGCGGCGCGTTTCCTCAAGGTACTGGTGAACGCCCTGGAGCAGCCCGACGGCTGATCAGCGCCGGCGCTCCAGCCACCATGCCAGCAGCGCGCCGAGGGCATAGGCGAGCAGGTCGAAGCCGTCGGCGGTGCTGCCGAGAACGATGCGCAGCACGGGGCTGGAGAATTGCCAATGCAGTTGCGCCGCCAGGTACTGGCCCAGTTCCAGCAGCGCGCCGACGGCAAAGGCGGCGGATGCCAGCCAGGCGGCCGGCGCCCTGAGCGCGCTGCCCATCAGGTAGTAGAGCCAGACCACCGCCAGCAGGTCGCCGCCGAAGCTGCGTATCCAGCCCCAATGCCGGCCCAGGGTGGCGAGCAGGACCAGCAGGCCGAACAGCAGCAGTGCCAGCAGCAGGCTGCGCCGGTCCAGGCGCCAGCGTCGGGAGCGGACGGGAGAGGCGGGGAGAGCGGGCATGGGACCTTCCTGGTCGATGGGGCTGCCGGGCGTTGTACGGCAAGCGCCGGTTTCCGGCAAGCCGGGCGCGGGTCGGACAAGCGCCGCGCGGACTCAGCGGCGTCGCAGGCTGGCGAGCAACTGCTCGATGAAGGCGTCGCTGCCGGAGCTGTCGAGGTAGTGCACCTGGGGACCGTCGAGCAGGTAGAGCGCGTGGTAGGGCTTGCCGGCCTGGCTGCCGCGCAGGCGATAGACCTCGGTGCCGGCCACGCGGTAGCGGCTGACGCTGGCGCGCCGGTCGCACAGGCCGAGGGCCTGGCGCTGCGCCTGGAGACGCTCGCGCTCGGCGTCGGGCAGGCCGTCCAGCGGCAGGGCTCCGAAGAGCAGGCGAACCTGTCGCGGAAGGTCGAGCCGTTCGCCCTCGTCCGCGCCCATCTCGTTGCCTTCGAGCAGGCGGTGGGCGAGGTAATGACCCTCGGCGTAGCGGGCAATCAGCAGGTCGCCGCTGTGCAGCAGGGTGGCGGGGGCCCGTTGCAGGTCGAGTTGCAGTCTGCCGGTGCCGCCCAGGGCCAGGACCTGCGCGGCGCCGGCAGAGGCTGCCGGTGTCTCGGCGTCCGTGGCCCGGAACGGGCAGGCGAGGGCAGGGGCGCCGGTGAGGCCGAGGAGGACGCACAGCAGGCCGGCAAGTTGTCGCGGCATGTTTCGGCTCCTTGCGCTTTGCTTGCAGCGGCGGCTCATTCGTCCGCGGCGTTTTCCTCGAACAGTTCGTTGAGGGCGTCCGGCTGGTTCTTGAAGGCGCGGGCGAAGGCGTCGCGGTTCTTCGCCATGAAGATGCCGAGTTCTTCCACCTGTTCCTCCTTCAGCGACGGCACCGCCTTCTGCAGCACCTCGGCCAGCGTTTCCGCCAGCTCCAGCATCTTGTCGTAACGATCGGCTTCAGCCTTGTCCATGAACAAACGCTCCTGATCCCGGCTGCTGCGGTACACCACTTCGACGGCCATTCATCACCTCTGTGCCTTCTGAGTCGCAAGGTTGCTTTGACTGGTTATCCATACAGTATATGGCGTCTTGCCGTCCGTGGATAGCGCCAGGATTGCTGGCGCATTGCCGGGGCGGTCGTCGTCTGACAGAAATGTCACGCCGGGCTCATGAGCCTGACAGTCTCCGCAGCGTAGTTTCAGGCTGAACGTTCTACCAAGGAGACATCCTCATGAGAGTGATCCCGTTGGCACTTGTCGCGCTGCTCGGCCTGGCGCCGCTGGCCCAGGCGCAGCAGCAGCCCTACGGACCCAACCCGGACTCGAAATCGCTCCGCCAGCATTACGTGGAAGGGCGCCTGGACATCGCCCGGGTGATCTACAAGACCGACCTGTGGAGCGCCTGTGGGATCGTCCCGGCGCGCCTGGTCTACGAGGACTCGCAGGGCGAGCGGCATACCGTCGAGTACAAGGCCTGGGGCAGCGGTTGCAGCGGCAATTGAGCGAACCCGGCGCGGCACGGGCCGCGCCGGGTTTTCCTCGGCTCCCGCGCTTCTGCTAAGGTTGCGCGCCTGCCGCCCGTTGCGCGGCGCATACCTTCCGCCCCGCAAGGATGCCCGGCATGCAAGACCTCGGTTTCGCCCTCCTGCTCATCGGCTATGTCTGGTCCGTGGCCAGCGGCGGCCGCCGTTCGATCCCCTGCGCATTGCTCTGCCTGCTGCTGTTTCCGCTGGCGCAACTGGCCTTCGCCATCAACGACGCGCCGATGCGCCCGCCGCTGGCGCTGGCGGCCTTTGGCGCGGGCCTGGCCTACCTCGGCGGCGGCTCGGTGTTCGGCTGAGCCCGGCATCTCACAATAATACGATTGAAAATCATTATCATAAAAAATATGCTGCTGCCCTTCTGAAAGGACGTGGGTGGATGCGCCGTTGGCGGAGCAGGATCTCAAGGCACTGTTTCTCAGGCATGCGCGGCAGTTGCAGTCGTATCTGTTGCGCAAGACCCGCGATCCGCACCTGGCGGCGGACCTGGCGCAGGAGAGCTTCCTGCGCCTGGCCGAGCAGCGGCACAAGGAGCCGATCGAGCATGTCGACGCCTATCTCTACCGCACCGCGCACAACCTCACCATCGACCATTACCGGCAGGAACGGCGGCGCCGCACCGAGACCCGCCCCAACGACGACCTCGCCGGGTTCGTCGCCGACCAGCCCGGCCCCGAGGAGTCCGCGGTGGATGCCGATGCGCTTGCCCGCCTGCGCGAGATAGTCGCCGAACTGCCGCCGCGCACCCGTGAGATCTTCCGCCTCAACCGTCTGGAGGGGCTGACCCATGCCGAGGTGGCGAGACGCCTGGAAATCTCCGATAGCTCGGTGCAGAAGCACCTGGCCCGCGCCCTGGCCCATGTGATGCAGGCACTCGAGGATTCCCGCTGAATGGATTACCGAGTCTTGCCGGTTCGCGCGTCTGAACCTCTATAACGACCAACGAGAGCCGCACGTGAACAGCCCCCAGGAACAACAGCAGATCCGCCAGCAGGCCGCCGAATGGGCGATCCGCCTGGACGGCGGCGACCTCGACCGGTCCCGGCGCGAAGCGCTGGACGGCTGGCTGGCGGCCGACCCCCGGCACCCGGCCGCGCTGGCGCTGGCGCAACGGACCTGGAAACAGCTGGGATTGCTGGCCGAACCGCAGACGATGGTTCAGACGCCGGTCGCCAGCGCGCCGCGCCGCGCCGGGGGGCGGCGCAAGGGCTGGCGCGGCTGGGCCGCGGCGGCGGCGGTGCTGCTGGCCCTGGGCAGCGCCTGGAACGAACGCGACGCCGGCGTGAGCTGGCTGGCCGACCACGCCACCGGCAAGGGCGAGGTGCGCATCCTGCGGCTGGTGGATGGCAGCGAGGTCGAGCTGGACGCACAGAGCGCCATCGATGTCGCCTACGACAGCCGCGAGCGACGGGTGCGCCTGCTCGAAGGCAGCGCGATCTTCCGCGCCGCCCCACGCGCGGGCCGGGAGACCCGGCCCTTCGTGGTGGAAAGCGCCGGCGGCAGCACTCGCGCGCTGGGCACTCGGTTCCTGGTCAGCCGCAACGACGACGGCAGCGTCCAGGTCGGGGTGCTCGAACACCGCGTCGCGGTGGCCCTGGCGCATCCGCGCACGGGGACCGTCGGGCGCCGCGAGCTGGGCGAGGGCGAGAGCCTGCGCTACAGCGCGGAGGGCGGCGTCGAGGCGCCGCTGGGCGGTCGCCTCGACGACCTGACCAGTTGGCGGCGCGGCCTGCTGGTCTTCGACGAGCAGCCGCTGGGCGAGGTGGTGGCGCGCCTCAATCACTACCGGCCGGGGCATTTGCTGGTGGCTCCCGGTGCGTTGGCGCAGCGGCGGGTCAGCGGGGTATTCCGGGTCGCCGACCTGGAGGCCTCGTTGCAGTCGATCAGCGATGAGCTGGGCGTGCGCAGCCTGGGCCTGGCGGGAGTGACGCTGCTTTACTGAGCGGCGCGATCGCTTCCGAGAGCCTCGACCACGGGCCGGGCAGTCGCCCCGCGCGCTTGTTCCGGCAGGGGCCGGGAAGCGCATTTTCGAGCCGTGGATCCCGCCGGCGAAAAATTTTCTCGATTTCCGTTACTGACTTTCCCTGCCTCCATCGTTCTCTTAACGAGACTGATTCTTATTACACAAAAACGATGGAGTGTAGGCGCTGTCATGAAACATCGTGGATGGAGTGCCGTGCGAGGCGGTCGCAAGGGGGCGCAACTGGCCCTGGGGCTGGGCCTGGTCCTGCTGGGAACGGCCGCGCTACCGCTGCATGCGCAAGACGGGGCGGACTCGGCGAGCCAGCAGCAGACCGCGCTGCGCCGGGTCCGGCTGGACATCCCGGCACAACCGCTGAACCGCGCCCTGCTGCGATTCGCCGAGCAGGCCGGGGTCCAGGTGTTCTTCGACAGCCAGCGTTTCGCCGGTCTCGGCAGCGCGGCGGTGCACGGCGAATACGTGCTGGCCGACGGCCTGAGCCAGATGCTCCAGGGCAGCCCGGTGGAATACCGCTTCTCCGGCAAGGACCAATTGAGCCTGATCCGCGTCAGCCAGGACGACCTGGTGCAGATGTCGCCCTCGGTGATCTCAGCCGCGCGTCCGGACGACTGGGTCTACCAGACGCCGCATTCGGTCAGCGTGATCGGCCGCGAGCAGATCGAGCGCAACCCGCCGCGGCATGCCGCCGACATGCTCGAGGAAACCCCCGGGGTGTACTCCTCGGTGAGCCAGCAGGATCCCGGCCTGTCGGTGAACATCCGTGGCATCCAGGACTACGGGCGGGTCAACATGTCGGTCGACGGCATGCGCCAGAACTACCAGCAGAGCGGCCACCAGCAGCGCAACGGGACGCTCTACGTCGATCCCGAGCTGCTCAGCGAGGTGGTCATCGACAAGGGCGCCAGCTCGGCCATGGGCGGCGCCGGGGTGATCGGCGGGATCGCCAACTTCCGCACCCTGGAGGCCCGCGACCTGGTCAAGCCGGGCAAGCAGGTCGGTGGCCGGGTGCGCCTCACCAGCGGCCTGGGCGGCGACGCCAACGGCACCCACTTCATCGGCAGCGCGGCCTTCGCCATCGGCACCGAGGCCTGGGACATGCTGGTCGCCGCCAGCGAGCGCCACCTGGGCGACTACGACCCGGGGACCAAGGGCAGCATCGGCGAGCTGCGCACCGGCGCCTGGTTCAATCCCGAGGCCGGGCAGCGGGTCAAGCATTCGCCGGTGGCCTACTCCGGCTACGTGATGCGCTCGCGACTGGCCAAGCTTGGCGTCGCCCTGCCGCAGGACCAGCGCCTGCAGTTCAGCTACCTGACCACCCAGGTGTCCTACGACGACGCCAACATGCTCAACACCGAGAACCAGGCGCTCTGGGAAAAGCTCGGCAGCAGCGACGTGCGTGCGCAGAACTTCGCCATCGACTACGGCTACGCGCCGGACAACCCGCTGGTGGACTTCAAGGCCAAGCTCTACTACGTCGACAACCGCAACCGCCAGCAGACCCTGCAACGCGGTATCACCCCCGGCTACTCGATCACCTACCAGACCGACACCTACGGCGCGCAGGCGCAGAACACCTCGACCTTCGCTCTCGACGAGCTCTCCACGCTGCGCGCCAACTATGGCCTGGAGTTCTTCTACGACAAGGTGCGGCCGGACTCCAGCCAGCCGCGGGCGAGCACCTCGGCGGTCGACTTCCCCGCGGCCGAAGGCATGACCCCCAAGGGCGATCGCGCCCTCGGCAGCCTGTTCGCCCGTCTCGACTACGACTACGACGACTGGCTCAACCTCAACGCCGGGCTGCGTTACGACCGCTACCGCCTGCGCGGCGACACCGGCTTCAACGCGCGCACCTTCATCCTTGGCACTACCCGGCAGACCGACATGCCGCTGCAATACGCCGTCGACCGCGAGGAGGGGCGCTTCTCGCCGACCTTCGGCCTGTCGGTCAAGCCCGGTGTCGACTGGTTGCAGCTGTTCGCCACCTACGGCAAGGGCTGGCGCCCGCCGGCGGTGACCGAGAGCCTGATCACCGGCCGCCCCCACGGCGGCGGCGCGGAAAACATGTACCCCAACCCGTTCCTCAGTCCGGAGCGCTCGAAGGCCTGGGAAGTCGGCTTCAACGTGCTGAAGGAGAACCTCTGGTTCAGCGACGACCGCCTGGGCCTGAAGGTCGCCTACTTCGACACCCGGGTCGACGACTTCATCTTCATGGGCATGGGCATGCAGCCGCCGGGCTACGGCATGGCCGGGATCGGCAACAGCGCCTACGTCAACAACCTCGACAGCACGCGCTTCCGTGGCGTCGAGTACCAGCTCGACTACGATGCCGGGCTGGCCTACGGGCAGCTCTCCTACACGCACATGATCGGCAGCAACGACTTCTGTTCGAAGACCGCCTGGCTCGGCGGCGTCACCCAGACGGTGAAGGGCAGCGGTCGCCGCCCGCCGGTGATCGACATGCGGCCGGACGAGCAGGCCAACGCCGCCACCCATTGCAGCGCGGTGCTCGGCTCCGCCGAACACATGCCGATGGACCGCGGCTCGCTGACCCTGGGCATGCGCTTCTTCGACCGCAGGCTGGACGTCGGCGCCCGTGCCCGCTACAGCGAAGGCTACTCGGTGGCTGGCGGCGCCACGGTGTCGCAGGCCGGCGTGTACCCGGCGGACTGGAAGGAATACACCGTCTACGACCTGTACGGCAGCTACCGGGTGAGCGATGAACTGACCCTGCGCCTGGCCATGGAGAACGTCACCGACCGCGCCTACCTGGTGCCGCTGGGCGACGTGCTGGCCTTCACCCTCGGTCGCGGGCGGACCCTGCAAGGCACCCTCGAATACCAGTTCTGACCCCCGTTTTGCCCAGTGAAGGGCAAAACCGGAGCGGGCATCCGTGCGCTCCGGCATTCACCACTCGTTGAATTGGAGTTTTGGCATGAGCATTTCGATTTCCTACAGCACCACCTACAGCGGCTGGACCGTAGCGGATTACCTGGCGGACTGGTCGGCCTACTTCGGCGACGTCAACCATCGTCCGGGCCAGGTGGTGGACGGCAGCAATACCGGCGGCTTCAACCCCGGTCCGTTCGACGGCAGCCAGTACGCGCTGAAGAGCACCGCCAGCGACGCGGCCTTCATCGCCGGCGGCGACCTCCACTACACCCTGTTCAGCAACCCCAGCCACACCCTTTGGGGCAAGCTGGACAGCATCGCCCTCGGCGACACCCTGACCGGCGGCGCCTCCAGCGGTGGCTACGCCCTGGACAGCCAGGAGGTGAGCTTCAGCAACCTGGGCCTGGATTCGCCGATCGCCCAGGGCCGCGACGGCACCGTGCACAAGGTGGTCTACGGCCTGATGAGCGGCGACAGCAGCGCCCTGCAGGGGCAGATCGACGCGCTGCTGAAAGCGGTCGACCCGAGCCTGTCGATCAACTCCACCTTCGACCAGTTGGCCGCGGCCGGCGTCGCCCATGCCACCCCGGCAGCGGCGGAGGTCGGCGTGGTCGGCGTACAGGAACTGCCGCACGACCTGGCCCTGGCGGCCTGAGCAACTGTCCACGATAGCGTTCGTGGACTGCTTGCGCTAAAGGCCGGAGAGGAGTTGGCGCTCCTCTCCGGCGCACGAACCGCCGTCGTTGCGCCTCGCACCCGTGGCGACGGCGGCCCCCGGATTGTTCCTCCGCCGGCCGTGCCCGGCAAGCGGAGACTGCCGCAATGTCCTCCGGGCCCGCTCGCGGCCCGGACACCCACAGGACCCGACTCCGATGAAGCTCCGGCCGGCCTCGCCGCGCAATGAAATCCTCGCCACCCTCGGCCGCTTCCGCCCGGCGCTGCGCAGCGTCGCGCTGTTCACCGCGGTGATCAACCTGCTGATGCTGGCGCCGTCGCTGTACATGCTGCAGGTCTACGACCGGGTGCTCGGCTCCGGCAACCACATGACCCTGCTGATGCTGACCCTCATGGTGCTCGGCCTCTACCTGCTGCTCGGCGCCCTGGAGTGGGTGCGCAGCCTGGTGGTGATCCGCCTCGGCGGCCAGCTCGACATGCAACTCAACCAGCGCATCTACGACGCCTCGTTCCGCGCCAGCCTGGAGCGCGGCGAGCAGGCCGCCGGGCAGGCGCTGAACGACCTGACCAGCCTGCGCCAGTTCCTCACCGGCAACGCCCTGTTCGCCTTCTTCGACGCGCCCTGGTTCCCGCTCTACCTGCTGGTGATCTTCCTCTTCAGTCCCTGGCTCGGCCTGCTCGCCCTGGTTGGGGCGCTGCTGCTGGTGCTGCTCGCCTGGGTCAACGAAAGCCGCTCGCGCGAACCGCTGGCCGAGGCCGGGCAACTGTCGATCCTCGCCACCCAGCAGGCCTCGGCCAACCTGCGCCAGGCGGAAACCCTGGCGGCAATGGGCATGTTGCCGGCCATGCGCGCGCGCTGGTTCGCCCAGCACCAGGCCTTCCTTGCCCGGCAGAACCTCGGCAGCGAGCGCAGCGCGGCGATCGGCGCGACCTCCAAGGGCGTGCGCCTGGCCTTGCAGTCGCTGGTGCTCGGCCTCGGTGCCTGGCTGGCGGTGGAAGGCCTGATCACCCCGGGGATGATGATCGCCGGCTCGATCCTGATGGGCCGCGTGCTCAGCCCCATCGACCAGTTGATCGCGGTCTGGCGCCAGTGGAGCGGCGCGCGGCAGGCCTACCAGCGGCTGGCGCGGCTGCTCGAGGAGAATCCGCCGGCTGCCCTGGGCATGCCGCTGCCGGCGCCGCGCGGCGCGTTGCGCGTCGAGCGGCTCTGCGCGGCCGCGCCGGGACGCGAGCAGGCATTGTTGCAGGACCTCGGTTTCGCCCTGGAGCCTGGCGAAGCGCTCGGCGTGATCGGGCCGTCCGGTTCCGGCAAGTCGACCCTGGCGCGCTTGCTGGTGGGCGCCTGGCAGCCGCTGTCCGGCGCGGTGCGCCTGGACGGCGCCGACCTGCGGCAGTGGAGCGCGGCGGCACTGGGGCCGCACATCGGCTACCTGGCCCAGGACGTGCAACTGTTCGCCGGCAGCATCGCCGAGAACATCGCGCGCTTCGCCGAGGTGGATGCCGAGAAGGTGGTGGCGGCAGCGCGCCTGGCCGGCGTACACGACCTGGTGCTGCGCCTGCCGCAGGGCTACGACACGCGCCTTGGCGACGGCGGCGCCGGTCTCTCCGGCGGCCAGCGCCAGCGCATTGGCCTGGCCCGCGCGCTGTACGGGCGACCGGCGCTGATCGTGCTCGACGAACCCAATGCCAGTCTCGACGAGGCGGGTGAGGCGGCCCTGGCCGAGGCCATCGCGGCGATGCGCCGGCAGGGCAGCAGCCTGGTGCTGGTCACCCACAAGCCGGCGGTGCTGGCGCTGACCGACAAGCTGTTGTTGCTGCATGGCGGGTGCCTGCAGCGTTTCGGTGCGACCGCCGAGGTGCTTGCCAGCGCCTCGCCGCCGGCCGCTGCGGCCCCGGCGCCGACACGGCCGACGCCGGCGTTCGGTTTCGGCTACCGGCCGGGACCGGGGATGCCGGTCGGCGGTGTGCCGGGAGGAGCGGCGCGATGAGCGGGCAGGCGCGGTTGCGCGAAGTCGGCGCCGGCGGCGCGGCGCTGGAACTGGACGAGAAGCGTTTTTCCCGGCTCGGCTGGGGGTTGGTGCTGCTCGGCTTCGTCGGCTTTCTCCTGTGGGCCGGGTTGGCCCCGCTGGACAAGGGTGTCGGGGTCTCCGGCACGGTGATGGTGGCCGGTAGCCGCAAGGCCGTGCAGCACCCTACCGGTGGCCTGGTCAGGCACATCCGCGTGCACGAAGGCGAGCGGGTGGAGGCAGGACAGGTGCTGCTGGAGATGGACGCTACCCAGGCCCGGGCCCAGGCCGATGGCCTGTTCGCCCAGTACCTGGCGGCGCTGGCGAGTCTGGCGCGGCTGAGCGCCGAGCGCGATGAAAAGGCGCGGATCGAGTTTCCCGCCGAGCTGCTGGCGCTGGACGACCCGCGCCTGCCGACCCTGCTGGAACAGCAGCGGCAGTTGCACGACAGCCGTCGGCGGGCGCTGCGCCTAGAACTCGATGGTCTCGCCGAGACGGTCGCCGGCAGCCAGGCGCAACTGGACGGCCTGCAAGCCGCGCTGCGCAGCAAGGAGCAGCAGCGCGCCGCCCTCGAGGAACAGTTGCGCGGCCTGCGCCAACTGGCCAGCGAGGGCTACGTGCCGCGCAACCGCCTGCTCGACAGCGAGCGCCTGCTGGCCCAGGTCAACGGCGAGATCGCCGGCGACCTCGGCAGCCTCGGCAGTACCCGCCGGCAGATCCTCGAACTGCGCCTGCGCATGGCCCAGCGGCGGGAGAAGTTCCAGGAAGAGGTGCGCGCCAGCCTGGCCGACGCCCAGATGCGCGCCGAGGAGTTGCGCAATCGCCTGGCCAGCGCGCGCTTCGACCTGGCCAACAGCGAGGTACGGGCGCCGGTCGCCGGCCTGGTGCTCGGCCAGGAAGTGTTCACCGAGGGCGGCGTGATCGCGCCCGGCCAGCAACTGATGGAAATCCTCCCGGAGCGCCAGCCGCTGCTGGTGGACGCTCGGCTGCCGGTGGGGATGGTCGACAAGGTCCGCGTCGGCCTGCCGGTGGAACTGATGTTCAGCGCCTTCAACCAGAGCACTACGCCGCGGGTGGAGGGCCAAGTGACCCTGGTCTCGGCCGACCGCCTGCTGGACGAGCGCGGCGAGGCGCCGTACTACCGGGTGCGCATCCGCGTAGGCGAGGAGGGCGTACGTCGCCTGGCCGGCCTGGAGATCCGCCCGGGGATGCCGGTGGAGGCCTTCGTTCGCAGCGGCGAGCGCTCGCTGTTGAACTACCTGTTCAAGCCGCTGGCCGACCGTACCCACCTGGCGCTGGGGGAAGAATGAATCGCCTGCGAGCCTGCCTGCTGTCCTCCGTGCTGCTTTCGGCCTCTTCGGCCCAGGCGCTGGGCCTGCTGGACGCCTACCAACTGGCGGTGCGCCACGACCCGACCTTCCAGGCGGCGCTCCACGAGCGCCGCGCCGGCAGCGAAAACCGCGCCATCGGCCGTGCCGGCCTGCTGCCGAGCCTGCGCTACGACTACAACAAGGCGCGCAACGACTCCACCGTCAGCCAGGGCGACGCCCGCGTCGAGCGCGACTATCGCAGCTACGCCTCGACCCTCAGCCTGGAGCAGCCGCTGTTCGACTACGAGGCCTACGCGCGCTACCGCCAGGGCGAAGCCCAGGCGCTGTTCGCCGACGAACAGTTCCGCGGGCGCAGCCAGGAACTGGCGGTGCGCCTGTTCGCCGCCTACAGCGAAACCCTGTTCGCCCGCGAGCAGGTGGTCCTGGCCGAGGCCCAGCGGCGCGCCCTGGAAACCCAGCTGGCGTTCAACCAGCGTGCCTTCGAGGAAGGCGAGGGCACCCGCACCGACCTGCTGGAGACCCGCGCCCGGCTGAGCCTGACCCGCGCCGAGGAGATCGCCGCCGGCGATCGTGCGGCGGCGGCGCGACGTACGCTGGAAGCGATGCTCGGGAAGGCGCTGGAGAACCGCGAGCTGGCCGCGCCCATCGAGCGTTTCCCGGCGCTGCGCCTGCAGCCAGCGACCTTCGAAGGCTGGCGCCAGGTGGCCCTGCAACGCAGCGCCGAGCTGGGCGCCCAGCGCCATGCGCTGGAGGCGGCAGCCTACGAGGTGGAGCGCAATCGTGCCGGCCACTTGCCCAGGCTCAGCCTCTACGCCAGCAGCAGCAAGACGCACTCGGCTTCGGAAAGCACCTACGAGCAGAAATACGACACCGACAGTGTCGGCCTGCGTCTCAGCCTGCCGCTGTTCGAGGGCGGGCGGGTGTCGGCGGCGACCCGCCAGGCCGGCGACAAGTACGCCCAGGCCCAGGCCGAGCTGGATGCCCAGGTGGCCAGTGTGATCAATGACCTGCACAGCCAGTTCGACCTGACCGCCAGCAGCCTGGCCAAGGTGCGCGCCTACGAGATGGCGGTGGCGGCGGCGCGCGAACAGGTGACGGCGACGCGGCGCAGCGTCGCCGGCGGGGAGCGGGTCAATCGCGACGTGCTGGACGCCGAACAGCAGTTCTACGGCGCCCGCCGCGACCTGGCGGAAGCGCGCTACGCCTACCTCAACGCCTGGCTGCGCCTGCGCCAGCTGGCGGGGGTGCTGGAAGACCGCGACCTGGCGGTACTGGCCGCCTATTTCGGCGCCGGCGAAGGACGCGCGCAGGTCGCCGCTGCCATCAGATAGCTATCGGCCAGCGTGCCTTGCCTTGGGTCATCGCCTGCAACAGTTGCGGCGCGCTGGTGCCGTTTTCGATGGCGATGCCGAAGCGGATGCTCTCGATCATCCGCTGCAACTGTTCCAGGTCATGCAGTTGCGCCGGTCGGATCAGGCGCTTGGCGGCGACCCCGCGTTCGTTGGAGAGGGTGAGGACGATGCTGCCGTCCGGCCGCTCCAGGCTGAGGTTGACCCGGTACTCGGCCTGGAAGGCCTCGGTGAGGAGCTGGAAAGGGCTGCTGTCGGTCATGGCGGACCACCTGAATGCTGTCGTGCTGGTTGGGACTGGGTGCCGCCCGGAAAGTTCTTTGTCACCGCCGGGCTGTACCCTGCGCCGACGTGCGGACGTCTATCTGCGCACGTGCCTTGGCCTGGGCCTTGCACGCTTCGGGCCAGGTGGCCGTCGTCTTTGTCGGGAGAAGCTATGAAACAGAATTGGGCCGAGCGCCTGCGCGCAAGCATGCACCACCAGGCGGAGAGCCTCGGCAACCTGCTGGTGGAGGCATTCCACTACCTGGCCCTGTTCGCCATTGGCGCCACGGTGTTCTGGGCGGCGGGCGCGGCTTTCCTGGGGATGGTGAACAAGGGGCATGCGTCGATCGACGACATCCTCCTGCTGTTCATCTACCTCGAGCTGGGCGCGATGGTCGGTATCTACTTCAAGACCAACCACATGCCGGTACGCTTCCTGATCTACGTGGCGATGACCGCGCTGACCCGCCTGATGATCGCCGACATCCAGCACAACCATACGCCGGACGATGGCATCATCCTGGTCTCGGTGGCGTTGCTCCTGCTGGCGCTGGCGATCCTGGTGGTGCGCTTCGCCTCGGCGCGCTTCCCTTCGGCGAAGTCCGACGGCGCCGCCGCGCGGCGGGTGGCGAGCGAGGACGCCGAAGGGGAAGCCTGATTCGTCGCCGCGCCGGAGCCGGTCTCCGGCGCGCTTCCGCCCGGCGCGCCGGCCAGCGCAACGGCCTGGCAATGTACTACCATCGCCCGGTCGTGTTCAGGAAGCCTGCCCCATGAAGGGATGGAAACTCTTTACCCCGTTGCTGATCCTCGCGATCGTCGCCATCACCCTCTACCTGCGCCTGCACAATCCGCCCCTGCTGTTGCAGGGCGAGGCGGACGCCACCAACGTCATCGTTTCCTCCAAGGCCAAGGGCCGGGTCCAGGTGCTGCACGTGCGGCGCGGCGACGAGGTGAAGCAGGGCGACCTGCTGATCAGCCTCGACAGCCCCGAGCTGGAAGCCCAGCTCGATGCCTTGCACGCGGCGCGCAACCAGGCCCAGGCGCAGCTCGACGAGTCGCTCCACGGTACCCGCGAGGAGAGCATCCGCGCGCTCAAGGCCAGCCTGGCACAGGCCGAGGCCGAGTTGCGCAACGCCGAGTCGGATTTCCAGCGCAACCAGCAGATGGTCGAGCGCGGCTTCCTCTCGCGGACCCAGTTCGACCTCTCGCGGCGTGAGCGCGATGTCGCCCGCGACCGCGTCGCCGAGGCGCGGGCCAATCTCGACGAAGGCCTCAAGGGCGACCGCGAGGAGCGCCGCCAGGCGTTGCAGGCCGCGGTGCGCCGGGCCGACGCGCAGATCGCCGAGCTACAGGCGCAGATCGACGACCTGCAGGTGCGCGCGCCGGTCAACGGCGAGGTCGGGCCGATCCCCGCCGAACAGGGCGAACTGATCAACGCCTACAGTCCGCTGCTGACGCTGGTGCGGCTGGACGACAGCTACTTTGTCTTCAACCTGCGCGAGGACATCCTGGCCAAGGTGCGCAAGGGCGACCGCATCGTCATGCAAGTGCCCGGCCTGGGCGGCGCCGAGGTCGAGACCGAGCTGCGCTACATCGCCCCGCTGGGTGATTTCTCGACCAGGCGCGCGACCCGCGCCACCGGCGATTTCGACCTGAAGACCTTCGAGACCCGCTTCTACCCGTTGCAGCCGACACCCGGCCTGCGCCCGGGCATGAGCGCGCTGTGGCGCTGGACGAACTGAGCGATGGCGTGGGCCGCGCTGAAGCGCAACGCCAGCCGTTTCGTCCAGGCGTTCAACACCGAGACGCGGATCGCCTGCCGCAGCTGGACCATCCACTGGCTCGGCTGGTGCTGGCCGCTGCTGCTGTTCGGCGTGATCAGCGGCGTCTACCAGGCCGGTACCCTGCTGGACATGCCGCTGGCGGTGGTCGACAAGGACCATAGCCAGCTGTCGCGCAAGCTGATCCGCGACCTCGACGCGACCTCCCACGCCCAGGTGATCACCGTTCCCGCCGGCGTCCAGGAGGGGCTCGACGCGATCCGTCGGGCCGATGCCTACGCCTTGCTCTACATCCCGCCGGACTTCGAGGCCGACGTGCTCGGCGGGCGCGCGCCGAAGGCCGAGCTGTACTACAACGCGCTGCTGTATTCGGCCGGCTACGCCGCCACCCAGGACTTCTCGGCGCTGGTCGCCAGCCTCAACGGCGAATTGCGTCCGCGCCTGGCCGCCGGGATGCCGGCGGCGCTGCCGCACCTGGCGAGCATCAGCGTGTCCTACGACAGCCTGTTCAATGCCAGCGGCAACTACATCTATTACCAGCAGTTCGCCGCCATCGTGCACCTGCTACAGCTGTTCGTGATCGTCACCATGGTCCATGTGCTGGCCCGCGAGGCGCCGGAACTGCGCGCCTCCTCGCCGCACATCCTGCGGGCCAAGGCCCTCGGCGTACGCCTGGTGGGCAAACTGGCGCCCTACACGCTGCTGTTCACCGCGCTGCTGATGCTGGAAATCTTCCTGCTGGTGGCGTTCTCCGGCGCGCGCATCAACGGCAGCCCGCTGGCGATGCTGATGATCACGCTGTTCTACGTGATCGCCGCGCAGAGCGTCGGGCTGGTGCTGTTCGTCTTCACCGCCAACCGCTTCACCGCCTATTCGCTGGTGGGCATGCTGATCGGCGTCGCCCAGACCTACTCGGGAGTGCTGATCCCGGAACTGGCGATGCCGACCCTGGCGCGGGTGATCGCCGAGGCCGAGCCGCTGACCCACACCCTGCACGGCCTGTTCGACCAGTTCCTGCGCCAGGCGCCGCCCAGTTCGGCGCTCTACACCTGCGCCAAGCTGGCGCTGTACCCGCTGATCGCCTACATGATCGCCAAGATGCGCCTGCGCAGCCGCCTGGACCTGAGCCCGATATGAAGAACTACCTGCAGATCCTCCGGGAAACCCTGAAGGCCATGCTGTCCAAGCCGATGTGGCTGATGGTCGTGGCCTCGGTGTGCATCACCTCGCTGCCGTACATGAACCACACCGCCCTCGACCTGCCGGTGGCGGTGGTCGACGAGGACCACAGCGACGTGTCGCGCGAGCTGGTCCGGCTGCTCGATTCGGCGCCGAAGGTCGCCGTGGTCGGCTACGACAGCCTGCCGCAGGCCAAGCGCGACCTGGCCTGGCGCGAGCTGTACGCGATCATCGTGATCCCGCTGAACTTCGAGAAGCGCCTGCTGCGCGGCGAGGCGCTGGTGATCCCGTACTTCGGCGACGCCACCAACCGCATGGCCAACGGCCAGATCCAGCAGGACATCTCGGCGGTCTACAGCGCGCTGACCAACCGCTACAACGCCGCCCTGCTGGAACGCGAAGGCTTCACCGCGACCCAGGCGCAGGTGGTGCTGAGCCCGCTGGTAGGGCAATTGACCGACCTGTTCAACCCCGGTATCAGCTTCGCCGCGATCGTCCTTCCGGGGCTGCTGTCGCTGATCCTGCAACACAGCCTGCTGCTCGGCTGCACCCGCGGCAACATCATGCTGCGCGGCGGCACCCCGCGCTACATGCGCCAGCCGCTGTCGACCCGCTTCGGCCGCTACAGCGCGCAACTGCTGATCTGGACCGTGCTGGCGATGCTCTTCTACGTGATCTGGCCGCACCTGCTGGGCTATCGCCAGTCGGCCTCGTTCTTCATGCTGCTGGGGATCGTCCTGCCGTTCCTGATCGCGGTGATCGCCCTCAGCGAGTTCATCGCCGAGCTGCTGCCCACCGAGGAATCGGTGTACCTGACCATGACCTTCATCACCCTGCCGCTGTTCTACATGGCCGGCTACAGCTGGCCGGAACAGGCCATGCCGGACTGGGTACGCTGGCTGGCCGACGCGATCCCCTCGACCTGGGCGATCCGCGCCATCGCCGAGATGAACCAGATGGACCTGCCGCTGCGCGAAGTCAGCGACCATGCCCTGGTGCTGCTGGGCATGGCCGCCACCTATGCGTTGCTGGGTACGCTGCTGTACCAGTACCGCAACTGGCGCTGGGACAACATCAAGGGTTGGTGAAGCGGCGCAAGGCCGGCCATACTCGGCTGGCGTTCGCACAGGGAGATGAAGGAATGTTTCGTTCGGGGCTTTCTTTGCTGGTGCTTCTGGGGCTCGCCACGCTCGGCGGGTGCGGTTCCGTCAACACGCTGGTGCGCGACGACGCCAGCGCCGCCCACGACCTGCGCCTGAAGGCGACCGCCTGCACCAGCCTGCCGCGGGTGTACAGCGGGGTCAGCTATACCTTCTGCCGGCTCAACGTGAAGACCGGGTCGCCGGTGGCGCCGGCGCAAGCCGACGGCATCCTCGAGGTGCTGGCCCTCGACTTCGCGCTGTCCGGGGTGATCGACACCCTCGCGCTGCCCTATACCTCGTACCGCCAGTACCGCGACGGCAACCTGTCCCTGGCCAACTGAGTCAGGGAATCAGCGGCAGCACGATCTCGTCGCTGCGGCTGATCCCGGCGGTCTCGCTGCGGCACAGGTCGAGGAACTCGCGCATGGTCGCGGTCTGGTACTTCTGCTTGTGCCAGATGAAGTAGAACTGCCGGCGCAGGTCCAGGCCGGGCGTTTCCACCGGCACCAGGCTGCCGCGGCGGAAAGCGTCGCGCAGGGCCAGGCGGGAAATGCAGCCGATGCCCAGGCCGGACTCCACGGCACGCTTGATCGCCTCGGTGTGCTCCAGCTCCAGGCGGATGTTCAGCGGCCGCGGGTGATGACGCATGGCCTGGTCGAAGGTCAGGCGGGTGCCGGAGCCCTGCTCGCGGAGGATCCAGGCCTCCCGCGTCAGCCGTTCCAGGTCGGCGCCGCCCCGCCGCGCCAGCGGATGCTGGGGGGCGCAGAACACCACCAGTTCGTCCTCCATCCAGGGTTGCACCTCGATGTCCGGATGCCGGCAGTCGCCCTCGATCAGGCCCAGGTCCAGCTCGTAGTGGGCGACCTGCTGCACCACCTGGGCGGTGTTGTGCACGTGCAGGCGCACCCGGCAGTCCGGCTGGCGCTGCATGAAGGCGCCGATCAGCAGCGTGGCCAGGTAGTTGCCGATGGTCAGGGTGGCACCGAGGTCGAGGGAGCCGAAGGCGGTCTTGCCGTTGAGCAGGTTCTCGATTTCCTCGCCGCGGTCGAGCAGCGCCACCGCCTGCGGCAGCAATTGGCGGCCGAGGGCATTGAGGGTCAGGCGCTTGCCGGCGCGGTCGAACAGCTTGCAGTCGAACTGCCGCTCCAGCTCGCCGAGCGAGGTGCTGGTCGCCGACTGCGACAGCGACAGCCCCTCGGCGGCGCGGGAGACGCTCTCCTGCTGGGCCACGGCGACGAACACCTCGAGCTGGCGGAGGGTGAATTTCATCCAGGCTTCCTCGTCTAGAGCGAAAGGCCCCGCGACATTTTGCCGTTCCGTCGGCGGGGTTGGCTCGGTTATCCTTGCGCCCCGTCCGCGGGAGCGATGGGAGCCCTCGGCGGCCGGCGGCCGACCGATATCGTGTTATCCCATATCCATATTCTGGATAAGCATTATCCAGACAATTCATTTTGCGGATATTTTGGCAACCGATAAAATGCCGCGCAACTGCGTCACGTCTGCTGCTGTTGGTGTGCGCCCGCGTTTTCCTAGGAGTCTTTGATGAGCAATCTGTACACCGAGCGCGTTCTCAGCGTGCACCACTGGAACGACACCCTGTTCAGCTTCAAGACCACCCGCAACCCGGGTCTGCGCTTCAAGACCGGCCAGTTCGTGATGATCGGCCTGGAAGTCGACGGTCGCCCGCTGATGCGCGCCTACAGCATTGCCAGCCCGAACTACGAAGAGCACCTGGAGTTCTTCAGCATCAAGGTCCCGGACGGCCCGCTGACCTCGCGCCTGCAGCACCTGAAGGAAGGCGACGAGCTGATGGTCAGCCGCAAGCCGACCGGCACCCTGGTGCACGACGACCTGCTGCCCGGCAAGCACCTCTACCTGCTCAGCACCGGCACCGGCATGGCGCCCTTCCTCAGCGTGATCCAGGACCCGGAAACCTACGAGCGCTACGAGAAGGTGATCCTGGTCCACGGCGTGCGCTGGGTCAGCGAACTGGCCTACGCCGACTTCATCACCAAGGTCCTGCCGGAACACGAGTACTTCGGCGACCAGGTGAAAGAGAAGCTGATCTACTACCCGCTGGTGACCCGCGAGCCGTTCCGCAACCAGGGCCGCCAGACCGACCTGATGCGCAGCGGCAAGCTGTTCGAGGACATCGGCCTGCCGCCGATGAATCCGCAGGACGACCGTGCGATGATCTGCGGCAGCCCGAGCATGCTGGAAGAGACCAGCGCCGTGCTCGATAGCTTCGGCCTGAAGATCTCGCCGCGCATGGGCGAGCCGGGCGACTACCTGATCGAGCGCGCCTTCGTCGAGAAGTAGGCCTCCGCCGCGCCTCGTCGCGCCAGGCGAAGAAAGCCCCTGCCGTATCCGCGGCAGGGGCTTTCTGCTTTCCGGCCCCCGCTCAGTGCGCCGGGTGCCGGTGCGGGTGGTCGCCGCCCACGCCTTGCAGCACCGCCTGGTCGATCTCGTCGAAGCGCAGTACCCGGCCGCCTTCCTCGGCCGCCAGGCGCGTCGCGGCCTCTTCGTCGGCGAACGAGGCGAGGGTGGCGCCCATGCCGCCCGGCCGCTGGATGCCGACCACGTAGTAGGCGCGGGTGGCGTCGATCAGGCGGGCATCGTCGGGGTGCCGCCAGTCGGCCTGGCTCATGTCGTGGACATACAGGCGCGCCTGGCCCTGGCGGTTTTCCGGTTGCAGCCACCAGCCGAACAGTTCGGCGGTGGAGCAGAACTTGCGCACCGCGCCGGGAAGCACCGCCTCGCCCTTGGGACCGGGCATTTCCTCGATGAGCATGCCGCAGACGTGGCATTCGTCGCCGCTGGCGATCGGCACCGGGCCGAGTGCCGTGGCGTCGTCCCGCGACGCATCGCAGCCGGCCAGCAGCAGGCCGAGCAGGAGCGTGCCGAGCAGAGGGCGCAGGGGGAGGGTATGACGTTGCATGGCGGAACCTCGTGAGTCAGATGGGGCGGCGGCGGAACAGGCCGTGGGCCAGCGCCAGGGCAGCGCAGGCCCAGAGGGCCAGGGCCAGCCAGAGGGCGCTGGCGGACACCGGCAGGTCGCTGGCCAGGGGAACCACCCCGCCGGCGGCGGCTGCGTCGAAGCCGGACAGGTTGATCAGCCGGTAGAGGTCGGTCGGGTTGAGCAGCAACAGCCAGGGCAGCAGCCGCGGGCTCAGGTGACCCTGGCTGAGGACCAGGATCGCCAGCAGGGCCAGGTCGAACAGCAGGACGAAGAAGAACCACAGGCCGAGCGCCTGCCCGGCGGCGCTGGATTTCTCGCTGGCGCGGCTGCTCAGGGCGTAGGCCAGGGCGAGGAACACGCAGCCGAGCAGCAGCGAGGAACCCATGAAGCGGCCGAAGGCGCCCAGCAGGATGGCCGCCTCGACCTCCGGCACCAGCGCGAGGATCGCCAGCGCCGCGCTGCCGAAGCCGATCAGGGTGGCCAGGGCGAGGATCAGGCCGTGACCGAGGAACTTGCCGAGCAGCAACTGGCCGCGCCCCAGCGGGTAGGTCAGGAGCAGCAGCAGGGTGCCGCCTTCCTCCTCGCCGACGATGGCGTCGTAGGCCAGCAGCAGGGCGATCAGCGGCATCAGGAAGGTGGCCAGGCTGGTCAGGCTGGCGACCGTCGCCGGCACCGAGGTGAAGCCGACCTGGCCGGCCGCGGCGGCGCCGAACCAGGCGATGCCCACCGAGAGCAGGGCGAACAGCAGGCTGATCGCCAGCAGCCAGCGATTGCGCAGGCCGTCGGCCAGTTCCTTGCGGGCGATGGTCCAGACTACGGGCATGGCGTGGCTCCGGCGGGGGCGGGGGCGGGGGACATGTGGTGGCGATAGAGGTCCTCCAGCGACGGCGGCAGGATTTCCAGGTCGAACTCGCGCGCGGCCAGCAGCGCTTCCAGCACGCCGTCGCGCTCGGCATCGTCCAGCAGTACCTCGATGCGCTGGTCGTCCAGTCTCCGCGCCGCCAGGCCGGCCCGGTGCCAGCGTTCGAGCCACTGCGGGTTATGCGGGCTGGCCAGGCGCACGCGGGTCGGCAGAGCCGCCTTGCGGCGCAATTCGGCGAGGCTGCCGGCCACTTGCAGGCGGCCGCCGGCGAGAATCGCGGCGCGGTCGATGTGCGTCTCGACGCCGGGTAGCACATGGGAGCAGAGGACGATCCCGGTGCCCTGGCCGCGCAGGCGGTCGAGCAATTGGTAAAGCTCGACGGTGGCCAGCGGGTCGAGGCCCACCGTCGGTTCGTCGAGCAGCAGCAGGCGCGGTTCGCCGAGCAGCGCCTGGGCCAGGCCGAGGCGCTGGCGCATGCCTTTCGAGTAGGTTTTCAGGCGCCGCCTGGCGGCATGGCCGAGGCCGACCTGTTCCAGCAGGCGCGCGGCTTCGGCCGGCGCCACGCCCTTGAGGCGGGCGAAGTGGCGCAGGGTCTCGGCGCCGCTGAGCTGCGGGTAGAAGGTCACGTTCTCCGGCAGGTAGCCGAGCTGGCGGCGCGCCTCCAGGCTCCTCGCATCGTGGCCGAGGACCCGCACGCGGCCTTCGCTGGGGGCCAGCAGGCCGAGGACCAGCTTGATGGTGGTGGTCTTGCCGGCGCCGTTGTGGCCGAGCAGGCCGAGCACCTCGCCGGGCTCCAGGCGCAGGTCGAGCCCGCTCAGGGCGGTGAGGGCGCCGTAGCGCAGGGTCGCGCCGTCGATCTCGACCAGGCTCATGGCCTCGGCTCCGCGGCGGGCATCCGCATCAGCGGATGGCTGTCGCGCACGCCGGGCGAGCGCACCACCGGGAAGGCGCGCTGGACCCAGCGCAACAGCTCGATGCTCGGGCTGTTCAACAGCAGGCGTACCTGCGGGTACAGCCAGATCAGCCGGTCGACGTTGTCGTTGGGCTCGTAGGCGACGTCGCCGAGACCGTCGTCGTCGCGGTCCCAGCCCAGGTAGTCGCTCCAGTAGTTGCCGCGGCCGTCGGCGGACCACTCCTGCTCGCGGTTGGCGACGTACTTGACCTGCTGGCGGTTGCCTATGAAGGCGTTGCCGGCGATGCGATTGTCCTCCGAGCCGGCGGTGAGGTGGATGCCCAGGGCGCTGTCGGCGAAGCTGTTGCCTTCGATGCGGTTGAACAGCGAGTTGTAGATGAACAGCGCCTTGCCCTCGGCGCCGGAGATCATCGCGTCACCGGTGCTGCCGCTGCGCACGCCCTCGACGCGGTTGCCGGCCAGGGTCGAGTAGGTGATGTAGTTCATCAGGATGCCGTAGTTCTCGTCGTCGATGGAGCGGTTGCCGGTCACGGTCAGCTTGCGGCTCTGCATCAGCGCGTAGCCGGTGCGGGTGCGCCGGGTCAGGTTGTCGATCACCCGGCTGTTGTGGGTGAACATGTAGTGCACGCCGTAGCGCAGCTCCTCGAAGCGGTTGGCTTCGATGCTGCTGTCGTTGGAAGTGTCGATGTAGACCCCGTCGCGGGTGTGGCTGACCCGGTTGCCGCGGACCAGGGCGTCCTTCACCGCATAGAGGTGGATGCCGTTGCCGCGATCCTGGGAGCGCACGCTTTCGTCGCCCTCGATGCGGTTGTCGAGCACCTGCGCGCCCGCCGTGGCGTCGAGCCAGACGCCGAAGCCCGCGCCGCGCAGGTCGTTGCCGCGGATCACGGCGCCGCTGGCGGCCTTGCCGACGAAGATCGCGGCGTCGAGTTCGGTCAGGTTGCGCCCCCAGTTGCGCAGCCGGCAGCCCTCGACGGTGATCCCGGGGCTGGTCAGGGTCAGCAGGCTGCCGTGGCCGCCGCCGTCCAGTTCGGCGCCGGCCTCGCAGCGCAGGTGCAGCGGTCGGTCGATGACGAAGTTGCCGGCGTAGCGGCCCGCCGCCAGGCTCCAGCGGCCATTGCCGTCGGCCCGCAGCGGCAGGCCGTCGACCGGCTCCGCGCGGGCCGTGGCGAGGCCGAGCAGGAGCAGGGCGAGGAGCGGCCCCGCCCGGCGCCCGGCCATCGACCGCGCTGAGTGGATCAAGCCTTTTCCACCAGCATCCGCCCGCACATTTCCATGTGCAGGGCGTGGCAGAACCAGCTGCAGTAGTACCAGTGCACCCCGGGCTTATCGGCGACGAAGGTGATCGACGAGGTCTGTTGCGGGCTGATCTCCATGCAGACGCCGTGGTTGACCATGACGAAGCCGTGGGTCACGTCCTCGATCTCGTCGAGGTTGGTGATGGTCACGGTGACTTCGTCGCCCTGCTTCACCTTGAACTCGGTGAGGCCGAAGGAGGGCGCCATCGAGACCATGTAGACGCGGACCTTGTTGCCCTCGCGGATGACCTTGTTGTCCTTCATCAGGTCGATGCCGTCCTTTTCAGCGCGCTTGACCGTCTCGGCGAAGAACGGGTCCTTGCGGTCCCAGATCTTGCGGGTCTTGATCTGGTCGCGGCGGGCGAGGATGCAATCGTGCGGTTCGGCGAAGGTCGGGCCGTCGTGGACCAGCTTCATTTCCTCGCCGGAAATGTCGATCAACTGGTCGTTCTCCGGGTGCAGCGGACCGGTGGGCAGGAAGCGGTCCTTGGAGAACTTGCTGAGCACCACGATCCACTTGCCGTCGGCTTCGCTGGTCTCGCACAGGGTGGCGTGGTTGTGCCCCGGCTGGTACTGCACGTCGAGTTTCTGGCGGATGTAGTCGACCTTCTCGCCCTTGTAGGCGCGCACCGCGTCGGCCAGGTTCCACTTCACCAACTGGCTGTCGATGAACAGCGTGGTGTAGGCGTTGCCTCGGCCATCGAAGGTGGTGTGCAGCGGGCCGAGGCCCAGTTCCGGCTCGCCCACCACCACGTCGCGCGGGTCGGCCAGCTTGCCGGCGAACAGGTCGCCGAGGCGCTCGATGGCGATCATGGTGCAGGTCGGCGAGAGCTTGCCGTTGGCGATGAAGTACTTGCCGTCCGGCGAGGTGTTCAGCCCGTGGGGGTTCTTCGGTACCGGGATGTAGCGGGTCACCGGGCTGTCCTTGCCGTCCTTGCGCCGGCCGTCGACCACCGGCACCTTCGAGTCGCCGAGGGTGACGAAGCGCTTCGCCTTGATCTCGGCCTCGATGCGCGGGATGTCGAACACCACCACCCAGTCGCGCTCGTTGCGCATCATGCCGCCGAGGTCGACGGCCTTCTCCGAGTTGTAGCAGGTGGAGGCGGCGAACCTGCCGCTGTAGTCCATGTCGGTGTTGTCGAGGTTGCCGTCGACGATCACCTGCCAGGCCACTTCCATGGTCTCGGCGTCGATGGCGTTGTACAGGGTGAAGGCGTTGTCGCCGGACAGGTCGAAGGTCGAGCCGTCGTTGGGATGGGGGATGATGAACTCGGCGTTGCAGAACACGTAGCGGGTATGCGGCACCTTTTGCAGGCGCAGGCCGTGGATCGCCTGGACGTTGGGAATGGTGACGATGCGGTCGCATTTCATGACGTCCAGGCGGATGCGCGCGACCCGGCTGTTGGCCTTGTCGTTGATGAACAGGTACTTGCCGTCGTACTTGCCGTCGGTCATCGAGATGTGCGGATGGTGGCAGTCGCCGTTGAGGAAGCGCGCGCTGTCGCCGAGGACCCGCTTGCTCTCGTTGGTCAGGCCCCAGCCGGTGGCCGAGTCGACGTTGAACACCGGGATGCGCATCAGCTCGCGCATCGACGGCACGCCGAGCACGCGTACTTCGCCGGAATGTCCGCCGCTCCAGAACCCGTAGTACTCATCCAGTTCGCCGGGGGCGACCTCGGCCTTGCTGCGCTCGCCCTTGCCCGCGGCCCGGGCCTCGCGGCCGACCACCGCGCTGCCCAGGGCGCTGGCGCCAACCAGGGCGGCGGCGCCGGTCAGCGCCGAGGCGCCGAGGAAGCCGCGGCGGTTCAGGCCGTGGGTTTCTTCGTGGGGGCTTTTCGTGTCGTCGCTCATCTCGTGTGGTCCTCAAGGGCAGTCAGGGGAAAGGGAGCCAGGTCAGAGGTTCTCCGCGGGTATCCGCGCGCTGTCCGCCGGCGCGCTCTTCGCGCGCTTCTTGCGCTTGTTCACCAGCGGCGGGCACTTGTCCTGGTCGTGGTAGGTCATCTGGCAGTCGAGGCAGTAGTGGCATTCGTTGGCCTCGATGCGGCCGTCGGGATGGATCGCCTGGATCTCGCATTCGCGGGCACAGAGCTGGCAGGGCCTGCCGCATTCCGCGCGGCGCTTGAGCCAGTCGAACAGGCGCGCCTTGGCCGGGATCGCCAGGGCCGCGCCCAGCGGGCAGAGGTAGCGGCAATAGACCTTGCGGGTGAACAGGTTGACCACCAGCAGCGCGACGGCGTAGGCGACGAACCACCACTGGCGGTCGAAGCCGAGGGTGATGGCGGTCTTGAACGGCTCCACCTCCGCGGCCTGCTCGGCCAGCGCCAGGGATTCCAGGGAGAGACCGAAGAGCGCCAGCAGGATGATGTACTTGATCGCCCAGAGCCGCTCGTGTACGGCGAACGGCACCTGGAACTGCGGCACGCGGAGCTTGCGCGCGAGTTCGTTGAGCAGTTCCTGCAGCGCGCCGAACGGGCACAGCCAGCCGCAGAACACGCCGCGGCCCCAGAGCAGCAGGCTGGCTGCGGTGAAGGTCCAGAGGATGAACAGCAGCGGGTCGCTGAGGAACAGCTCCCAGCGGAAGCCTTCGAACAGCGCGTGGACGAAGGTCAGCACGTTGACCACCGATAGCTGGCCGAGGCTGTACCAGCCCAGGTAGACCAGGGTGAACGCCAGGTAGCCGGTGCGCAGTCGCTGCATCAGGCGCGGCCGTTGCACCAGGCGGTCCTGGAGGAAGAGGATCGCCAGGAGCAGGACGAGGGCGGTACAGAGGACCCCGATCTGGAAACTCTTCTGGTACCAGACCCGCAGCCACAGCGGCCGGGCGGCCTCTTCCAGGGCGGCCAGTTCCTCGGCCGTTGGCTGCGGCCGCTCCAGGTATTCCTCGGGCGTCTGGCAGGCCAGCTCGAAGCTGGTGAATACCCCCGCCACCGGGCCGGTCTGGCGCCGCACCAGCAACTCCAGGGTCCAGGGCGAGCCCGGATCGAAACGCTGGCTGGCGCGGGCGACGAAGATCGCCATCTCGCGGAACTCCGGCATGCCTTCGGCGTAGACGTCCGACAGGCGTTGGTAGTCGAGGTCGCGGAAGCTGATGATGTCGCCGAACTGGCGCAGTTGGACCCGATCGAAGATGCCGCCGCGCACGTAGCCGGAACCCTTGAAGGAATACTCGCCGTCGCCGAGCACGACGAAGGCGTATTCGCCTGGCTTCAGCGACGCCATCAGTTCGCGGTACTGGTTGTCGCCGAGCAGGCTGCGGCCCACCGCGGGAGGGTTGAGCAGGGCGCTGTAGAGATCGATGAACGGCTCGTCGCGGTGCGCCGCGTCGGCTTCGCCGATGCCTTCGGCCTCGCTGCCCTTGAAGGCGTCGTCGATCTGCCCGCGACTCAACTGCAGGCGGCGGATCGCGCCGTTGCCGAGCAATTCGCTCCAGCTCGCCGTCGCTGCCGGCTGCTGGCGCACCTGCGCCGGCTTGGGCCGCACATTGCCGCGGTCCTGGATCAGGCCGAGGGCAACCGCCACCGTATGCGCGGCGCGCATGACGATCTCGTTGACCACCATCACCGTCACCGTGGCGCCGCTCACCGCGTCGACGGTAACCGCCTGCGGGTCGCTGGAGCGGCCGACCACCACCCGCTGGTCGGCGCGCACGCCGTCGTACCTGGCGCTGAAGGCGTGCAGCTTCTCTTCCGGGATGCCGATCAGCAGGATCGGTTCGTGGTGTTCGAGGACGTAGGCGTCGCGGATAACCGCCTGCGGATCGAGGATCACCTGCAGGTTGATCGGCTTGCCGGAGTAGGCCGGGATGTCGGTGACGCTGAGGGTCTGGAAGGCGTAGCCGAGGGTTTCCTCGCCCTTGCTCAGGCGGCGTACGCCGTAGTCGCCTTCGGGGTCGCCGATCCGCTCGACCGCGGGGAATACCTGGGCGATGCGCAGACGCTCCAACTCGCTGAGTTCGGCACCCTGGGCGGCGAGGCCGACCAGCAGGAGCATCCAGGCGAAGACACACCGCCACGATCCGGCGGAAAAACGAAGGGCGCGCATAGGTTCCATCTACTACTGGCTACCGGCGAAAAAAGGGACGCCGCGCTGCGGTGGGGTCTGCGCCTGGCGGTGGAATCGCTTCCGTTGCCGGATGCTAGGAGGTGCGGGGGCGGAACGCGCTTGATGAAAGTCAAGAAGTGGAGATGAGGAGCCAGCGAGGTTGCTGGCACTCAGTGTACCGAGTCGCCCCTCTCCCTTCAGGGAGAGGGGGAGAGGGCTGCCCGAGGCTCAGGCCAGGCGCTGCCCGGATACCGCCGGATGGTACAGCGGCTGCACCTTGTTGCCCGCCGGGTCGAGCAGGTGGAAGCTGCGCGCGCCGTCGCCGTGGTCGAAGGGTTGGTCGAGCAGGGTCACGCCCAGCGCCTTCAGGTAACGGTACCAGGCTTCCAGTTCCTCCACGCTGTCGACGACGAAGCCGTAGTGATCCATGGTCTGCAGGCCGTTGCTGGCGGCGTGGGCGCGGCCGAGGGAAAGGTTGTCGTTGCCGCAGGTGAGATACACCAGGTCTTCGTTGGCGCGGTTCAGCACTTCCATGCCCAGCACGTCGATATAGAAGCGCTCGCATTCTTCCAGGTTGGGCACCAGCAGGGCGAGGTGACGCAGGCCGTTGAGGCGGGAGGGGCGGGCAGGGCGGTCGGACATGGGTTTGCTTCCTTTTTTGTATACAATAATTTTGTAAATCTAAAACAAAAGGAAGTTTCCGTGTACTGCATCTTTATCAAGACCCGCCTCAGGGCCGGCTGCGCCGAGGCTTTCATCGATGCCATCCAGGTCAACGCCGCCGCTTCCGTGTCCACCGAGCCCGGCTGCCTGGTGTTCGACGTTTCCCGCGACCGACAGGACCCTGACCTGGTCTATCTCTACGAGATCTATCGCGATGACGCGGCCTACGAGGCGCACACCCGCACCGCGCATTTCCGCGACAGCCGGCCGTTGGTCGAGCCGCTGATCCTCGAACAGGAAGTCTTCGAAAGCGACGCGCTGGCGCTCAATCCGCTGCGCTGAGAAGGCTCAGTCGCCGCGGGCGACGTCCAGCACGCGGATCAGGTCCGGGCGCGGGTAGTGCCAATGCACGTCGAGGTCCCACAGGCGCACCCCGTAGCGGCGCCCGGGCTCCGGCTTCTGGTAGGCCGGACGCGGGTCCTGGGCCAGGCATTGCTCGATCAGCTCGGCCACCGGCTGCCGCAACCGCTGGCCGTGCTCATGGGCCTGGCGCCGCGCCTGCTCGCTCCACTCCACCGCGATGCCCGGCGGCGGCGCGTCGGCGATGCCGTTGCGGGCGTCGGCCACGGCGTCGGCGTAGGGTACGTAGGGCTTGATATCGAGTACCGGGGTGCCGTCGAGCAGGTCGATTCCGGACAGCCACAGGCGCCCCGCTTCGAAGCCCTCCAGGCGCACCACCGACTGGCCGATGCCGTTCGGCCGATGGGTGGCGCGGGTGGCGAAGACTCCCAGCGAGCGGTTGCCGCCCAGGCGCGGCGGGCGCACCTTCAGCCGCGGCTTGTCTTCCAGGGCCTGGTGGAAGAGGAACAGCAGCCAGACATGGCTGACCTGCTCCAGGCCTTCCAGCGCTTCCGCCTGGTCGAACGGCGGCAGCAGTTCCAGGGTCCCCCGCGCCGCCGGCGCGAGCAGCGGCTGGCGCGGGATGGCGAACTTCTCCATGAAGCAGGAGCGGATGTAGCCGATGGGAGAAACGCTGTGGGTCATGGCGGGACGAGGCGAGCGGTCGGGGGCGTCATGTTACCCGGATTGGCGGCGCTCAGAGATGAAAACCGCCGTCGATGGGGATCACGTTGCCGGTCATGTAGGCGCCGGCGGTGCCGGCCAGGCTGATCGCCAGCGCCGCCATCTCCTCCGGGCGACCCCAGCGGCCCATGGGAATCGACGCGCTGTCCGCCTCCAGTGCCTGCGGGTCATTGGCGATGTGACGGGTCATGCGGCTCGGGAAGCGTCCGGGAGCGATCACGTTGACATTGATGTGCTCGCCGACCAGTTCCTTCGCCAGCATCCGCGACAGTTGATGCAGCGCGGCCTTGCTCGGCCCGTAGGCATAGGCTTGTTCGCCCATGGCGCTGATGCCCGCCACCGAGCCGATGTTGATCACTCGCGCCGGATTTTCCGCGCTGGCCGAGCGGCGCAGCAGCGGCAGCAGTTGCTGGATGCAGGAAAACACCGAGGTGACATTGAGCTGCATGACCTTTTCCCAGCCGGACACCGGATAGCTTTCCAGCGCTGCGCCCCAACTGGTGCCGGCGTTGTTCACCAGGATATCCAGCCGCGCGCTGAGTTCGCCGAGCGCCTGCGCCAGGCGCCGGGCACCGGCTTCGCTGGAAAGGTCGGCGGGGATCGCCTGGCAATCGCCGTAGGCCGAGAGGCGTGTGGCGGTGTCGGCGCAGGCCTCTGCGTCACGTGCGCAGATGAAGACGCGGGCGCCGGCTTCGAGAAGACCCTGGGCGATCATCTGGCCGATGCCGCGGCTGCCGCCGGTGACCAGGGCGACGCGACCGGCGAGGCTGAAATAGGGATGCATGGGAAACACTCCGGGCTGGGCAGGGGTGACCAGCCTACGATTCGCCTCGCTGCCGGCGCAGCACTATCCAGGTACGGAATGACGTGGCATCCGTGGCTCAGCGGCTACCGCGGCGATGCCACAGATACAGGTAGGCGATCAGGTTGACCAGCAGAACGATGGCGCCAAGGATCCATTGCACCGTCGGGGTCAGGCCGGCGGGATAGATCAGCGGCAACAGGTAGTGCTCGACGAAGCCGCCGCTGTAGCCGGCGTCCCCGGCGGCCCGGCGCAGACGATTCTCCAGCGGGGTCAGCGGACAGGGTAGGCCGAGGAACTCAACGGCGCAGCCCCAGGCCACCGCCGGCAGGTGCAGCCAGGCCAGGCGTGGCCAACGCAACGGCAGCAGGCCGCCGAACAGGACGAACAGGATGAAGCCCAGGTGCAGCCAGACCAGGGCATCGGCGGCCAGGCGATAGCTCATTCGGCTCTCCCTCGTGGCGTTGGAGGGATAACGCCACCGCTACAGGGGCCGGCGGATAACCGCCTTGCGGTTACTCGCCCATGGTTTGGCCATCCATAAAGAAAAAGCCGGCGAATGCCGGCCATTTCAAGCGCTACGCGTGGGCTTCGGCGCTCAGGCCTGAGCCAGCTCCGCATCGTGTGCGATCAGGGCGACCAGCGCGTTCTGCTGACGGTGGGTCAGCTGGCGGAAACGCTGCAGCAGCTCGCGCTCGTGCAGGCTGAGTTCCGGGCTGTCCAGGCGAACACCGAGATTGTCTTGCAGCGCCCCTTCCTGGAGCAGGCTCTGCTCGAGTCGGGCGATGATCTCGGAGTTCATGCTGCGGTGATGGCTGCGAGCGACTTCTGCGATCTGCTCACGCATGCCCTCGGGCAGACGAACGACGAATTTGTCAGCGGTACGGCTGGAGTAGGTAGGAGTTGCCTGTTTCAGTGGGCGCATACATTGAACCTGTAGAGTCAGGGAAAAGCGGTGCCGAGGAAGCGTTCATTGTTCTCGGGCCTATGACCACGATTTCCGCCAGCCGTTCAGTCTGTTATTTCGGAAACAACAATTAGTTGACGTCAATTGTGCGTTGCGTGACGGCGTTTTGCCAGTACCAGCTATCTGAAATGCGAGCGATTCAACAAAAGCCTAGTTTTTTACTGGGGTTAGATGATGGCCTTCTGACCACCGGTCGTTCAATGGATTGTCACTCGACTGTCATCGTCACTTCACCGGTCTGACACAGTCTCCTCCTATCTTGGTCTACACCAGATGGCGCCGCTGGCGTCTTCGTGCAACCGATTGGAGGGGAGAACGATGAGCGCGGTGATCCGTGTCGACAGCCTGAACAAGACCTTTGCCCGCAAGCAGGCGCTTTTCAACCTGAAGCTGGAGATCCAGGCGGGCGAGATGGTGGCGTTGATCGGTGCATCCGGCTCCGGCAAATCCACGCTCCTGCGTCACGTCGCCGGGCTCGCCCGCTGCGACCGCGACAACGGCGGCAGCATCGACGTGCTGGGTCGCCGCCTGCAGGCGTCCGGCCGCCTGAGCGGCGAAGTGCGCCGCCTGCGCGCCGACATCGGCTACATCTTCCAGCAGTTCAACCTGGTCAACCGCCTCAGCGTGCTGGACAACGTCCTGCTCGGCTTCCTCGGTCGCATGCCGCGCTGGCGCGGTTCGCTGGGGCTGTTCAGCGCCGAGCAGAAGCGCCAGGCCCTGGAAGCGCTGGCGCGGGTCGGCCTGGCCGATTTCGCCGGGCAGCGCGCCTCGACCCTCTCCGGCGGCCAGCAGCAGCGCGTAGCCATCGCCCGCGCCCTGACCCAGAAGGCCGAGGTGATTCTCGCCGACGAACCGATCGCCTCGCTCGACCCGGAGTCGGCGCGCAAGGTGATGGACATCCTCGCCGACATCAACCGCCACGACGGCAAGACCGTGGTGGTGACCCTGCATCAGGTCGACTACGCGTTGCGCTATTGCCCGCGCGCGGTGGCCCTGAAGGGCGGCCGGATCCTCTTCGACGGCAGCAGCGAGCACCTTTCCGAAGGCTTCCTCAACGAACTCTACGGCGCCGAAGGGGATACCCCGCTGCTGTTTTCCGACCGTGCCCGGCGCGGGGCGGAGAGCCAGCCGGAACTGACCCTCGCGCGCGCCTGACGTCATTCGAACCGCATAAAAACCCGCCAAACCCTGCCCAGGAGTTCTCTCCATGTTGAAACGCTTCAGTCGTGTGCTCGCGGCTTCCGCCCTGCTCGCCGGCTCCCTTGCCGGGATGGCGCACGCCGACCAGCCGGTGATCAATTTCGGGATCATCTCCACCGAGTCGTCGCAGAACCTCAAGAGCATCTGGGAGCCCTTCCTCAAGGACATGAGCCAGCAGACCGGCTACCAGGTGAAGGCCTTCTTCGCCCCCGACTACGCCGGGATCATCCAGGGCATGCGTTTCGACAAGGTCGACATCGCCTGGTACGGCAACAAGGCCGCCATGGAAGCGGTGGATCGCGCCCACGGCGAGATCTTCGCCCAGACCGTCGCCGCCAGCGGCGCGCCGGGCTACTGGAGCCTGCTGATCGCCAACAAGGACAGCAAGATCGACAGCGTCGAGGACATGCTGGCGAACGCCAAGAGCCTGACCTTCGGCAACGGCGATCCGAACTCCACGTCCGGCTACCTGGTGCCCGGCTACTACGTGTTCGCCAAGAACAACGTCGATCCGGTCAAGGCCTTCAAGCGCACCCTCAACTCCAGCCATGAGGTCAACGCCCTGGCGGTGGCCAACAAGCAGGTCGACGTCGCCACCTTCAATACCGAGGGCATGGAGCGCCTGGAACTGACCCAGCCGGAGAAGGCCAGGCAGCTCAAGGTGATCTGGAAGTCGCCGCTGATCCCGGGCGACCCGCTGGTGTGGCGCAACAACCTGAGCGACGAGCAGAAGAACAAGCTGCGTGACTTCTTCTTCAAGTACGGCGCCAACGCCGAGCAGAAGAAGGTCCTCGCCGACCTGCAATGGTCGAAGTTCCAGCCCTCCGACGACGACCAGTTGCTGCCGATCCGCCAGCTCGAGCTGTTCAAGCAGCGCACCGACGTGGCGAACAACGCCAACCTCGGCGCCGAGGAGAAGGCCGCCAAGCTGAAGGCCCTCGACGAGGAGCTGGCCAAGCTGGAGAAACGCATGGCCGAGCGCGAGCAGAAGACCGCCGCCAACGCCGGCTGATCCACCCCGGGCGCGGCCGGCGCCGCGCCCCACCCGATTCGCCAATACCGCTGTCGAGATTCCCGATATGAGCACTCTGAGCACCACCGCCGCGGCGGCCGCCACCGGCAAGCCATCCTGGGGACGCCTAGTCGGCTGGGGCCTGTTCCTCGCCATCCTCGCCTGGTCCTGGAAGGGCGCGGAAATGAACCCGGCCGTGCTGTTCCGCGACGCCGGCAACATGGCGACCTTCGCCGCCGACTTCTTCCCGCCGGACTTCGGCAACTGGAAGCTCTACCTCAGCGAGATGCTGGTCACCGTGCAGATCGCCCTCTGGGGCACGGTGCTGGCCATCGTCTGCGCCATCCCGCTGTCGATCCTGGCCTCCGAGAACATCGTGCCCTGGTGGGTCTACCAGCCGGTGCGGCGGGTGATGGATGCCTGCCGTTCGATCAACGAGATGGTCTTCGCCATGCTCTTCGTGGTCGCCGTCGGCCTGGGCCCGTTCGCCGGCGTGCTGGCGCTGTTCATCAGCACCACCGGGGTGCTCGCCAAGCTCTTCGCCGAGGCGGTCGAGGCGATCGACCCCGGTCCGGTCGAAGGCGTCCGCGCCACCGGTGCCAGCGCCCTGCAGGAGGTCATATTCGGGGTCATCCCGCAGGTCCTGCCGCTGTGGATCTCCTATTCGCTGTACCGCTTCGAGTCCAACGTGCGTTCCGCCACCGTGGTCGGGATGGTCGGCGCCGGCGGCATCGGCGTGATCCTCTGGGAGGCCATCCGCGGCTTCCAGTTCGGCCAGACCTGCGCCGTGCTGATCGTGATCATCGTGGTGGTGAGCCTGATCGACGTTCTGTCACAACGCCTGCGCAAGCTGTTCATCTGACGACGTGAGGAGGGCGCCTGGTGCGCCCTTTCCAAACCATGCACTTGTCTAGACAAAGCGAACCGCTGTACCGCGAACTGGCCGAACGGCTGCGCCAGGAACTGCTGGCCTACCGCCCCGGCGACTACCTGCCCGGCGAGATCCAGCTGGCCCAGCGCTTCGCGGTGAACCGCCATACCCTGCGCCGGGCGCTCGACGAACTGGTGCTCGAAGGCCGCGTGCTGCGGCGCCAGGGCAAGGGCACCCAGGTCCTGGAGGCGCCGACGATCTACCCGATGGGCGCCGCCAACGCGTACACCGAGTCGCTCTCGGCCCAGGGCCACCGGGTCGAGGCTCGGCTGCTGGAGGCGCGCCAGCGTCCGGCCGGCGCCGCCGAGGCCACCCACCTGGGGATCGGCGAGGGCGGGCGGGTGCTGGAACTGACCACCCTGCGTTACCTCGACGGCCAGCCGGTGAGCCTGATCCGCCATTGCTACGCCGTTTCCCGCAGCGAGCTGCTCGCCGACTACCAGGGCGGTTCGCTGCGTCGCTACCTGGCCGACAAAGGCCTGCCGCTGACCCGCACCTACAGCCTGATCGGTGCGCGCCTGCCCAACCGCGAGGAGGCGGCGCGCCTGCTGATGCCCCGCCATGCGCCGTTGCTCACCGTCCTCACCCTGTCCCGCGACCGTACCGGCCAACCGGTGGAACTGGCCCAGTCGATCAGCCGCGCCGATCGCTTCCAGTACCAGGTCGCCCCCTAGGAGAAGCCCATGACCGCCTTGCATTCCGATCCCACCATCGCCGCACGACAGCGCTGGATGGGCGTGCTCGCCCGCGCCCGTCGCGAGGAGCTGGACGCCCATGCGGACGCCCTGCGCGATGCCGACTATCACCTGCTGCGCGCCGCCGAGACCGGCATGACCCTGGTGCGCGGACGCATGGGTGGCACCGGCAGCCCGTTCAACCTCGGCGAGATGACCGTGACCCGCTGCGTGGTCCGCCTCGCTGACGGACGTACCGGCTACAGCTATGTCGCCGGGCGCGACAAGCGCCACGCCGAACTGGCCGCCCTGGCCGACGCGCACCTGCAGGGCGCCGATGCGGCGGCCTGGCAGGCGCGCCTGATCGAACCGCTGGCCCGTACCCAGGCCGAGCTCCGTGCCGCCCAGGAGGCGGAAATCGCCACTACCAAGGTGGAGTTCTTCACCTTGGTCCGAGGAGAAGATTGATGACCAGCGCTTCGCTTCCCAGCCCGGCGGATACCGCCGCGCTATTGCAACCGGCGTTCCAGGACCCGGTCCTGGACGCCCAGCGGAGTTTCCGCGCGGCGCTCAAGGCCCTCGCCGAACCGGGGCTGGTACGCAACCTCGACCGCGCACCGGCGCTGGCCGCGTTGCAACCGGCCAGCTACGCGCTGTGCCTGAGCTTCCTCGACTCCGACACCCCGCTGTGGCTGGCGCCGGGTCTCGACAGCCCGACGTTGCGCGCCAACCTGGCCTTCCATTGCGGCTGCCCGATCGTCGCCGAGCGCGAGCAGGCGCTGTTCGCCTTGCTCGACGAAGGCGAGCTGGACGACCTGAGCGGCTTCGACAGCGGCAGCGACCGTTATCCGGACCAGTCCTGCACCCTGCTGATCCAGCTTGCCGGCCTCGATGGCGGCGCCTCGCTGGAGTGGCGCGGACCGGGTATCGCCGAGGTGCGCCAGGTGGCGTTGCCGGTGAGCGCCGGGTTCTGGGCGCAGCGCGCCGCACGCACCGAATTCCCCAGGGGCCTGGATGCCTTCTTCGCCGCCGGCGAGCGCATCCTCGGCCTGCCACGCAGTACCCGGGTCAGCGAACCCGTCGAGGAGGTGGCCTGATGTACGTAGCCGTCAAGGGTGGCGAGAAGGCCATCGACAACGCCCATCGCCTGCTGGCGCGCAAGCGCCGCGGCGATACCGCGCTGCCGGAGCTGTCGGTGGAGCAGATCCGCCAGCAGATGCCGCTGGCCGTGTCGCGGGTGATGACCGAAGGTTCGCTGTACGACGAGCAACTGGCGGCACTGGCGATCAAGCAGGCGGCCGGCGACCTGATGGAAGCGATCTTCCTTCTCCGCGCCTACCGCACCACGCTGCCGCGCTTCGCCGCCAGCCTGCCGCTGGACACCGCCGGGATGCGCCTGCAACGGCGGATCTCGGCGACCTACAAGGACCTGCCGGGCGGGCAACTGCTCGGTCCGACCTTCGACTATACCCATCGCCTGCTCGACTTCAGCCTGCTCGCCGAGGGCGACTACCCCGGCCCCGAAGTGGAGCGGGGCGCGTCCCTGGAGCCTTGTCCGCGCGTGCTCGGCCTGCTCGACCGGGAAGGCCTGATGACGCCGGAGTACGAACTGCCCGGCGCGGTGCCGGATATCACCCGCGAGCCGCTCGACTTCCCCACCGGCCGCGCCCAGCGCCTGCAGGCCTTGGCACGCGGCGACGAGGGCTTCCTTCTCGCCCTGGGCTATTCGACCCAGCGCGGCTACGGCCGCAACCATCCGTTCGCCGGGGAGATCCGCATCGGCGCCTGCGAGGTCTGGCTGGAGCCCGAGGAACTGGGCTTCGCGGTGCCGGTGGGCGAGATCGAGGTCACCGAGTGCGAGATGGTCAACCAGTTCGTCGGTTCCCGCGAGGAGCTGCCGCAATTCACCCGTGGCTACGGCCTGGCCTTCGGCTACGCCGAGCGCAAGGCGATGGGCATGGCCCTGGTCGACCGCGCCCTGCGCGCCGAGGAATACGGCGAGGAGGTGGTGTCGCCGGCGCAGCAGGAAGAGTTCGTCCTGATGCACTGCGACAACGTCGAGGCCGGTGGCTTCGTCTCGCACCTGAAGCTGCCGCACTACGTCGATTTCCAGTCCGAGCTGGAGCTGATTCGCAAGCTGCGTCGTCCCGGCGTCGCCGAATCCGCGCAACCCACTGTCCAGGAGAAGCGCGCATGAGCCTTTCCCCGCAAGCCAGCGCCGCGCCGGAGCAGGGCTACAACTTCGCCTACCTCGACGAGCAGACCAAGCGCATGATCCGCCGCGGCCTGCTCAAGGCGGTGGCGATCCCCGGCTACCAGGTGCCCTTCGGCGGCCGCGAGATGCCGCTGCCCTACGGCTGGGGCACCGGCGGCATGCAGGTGACCGCGGCCATCCTCGGTGCCGACGACGTGCTCAAGGTGATCGACCAGGGCGCCGACGATACCACCAACGCGGTATCCATCCGGCGTTTCTTTGCCCGTACCGCCGGGGTCGCCACCACCGAACGGACCCCGGAGGCGACGGTGATCCAGACCCGCCACCGGATACCGGAAACCGCCCTGAGCGGCGAGCAGATCATGGTCTACCAGGTGCCGATCCCCGAGCCGCTGCGCTTCATCGAGCCTTCCGAGGCGGAGACCCGGACCATGCATGCGCTCAACGACTATGGGGTGATGCACGTGAAGCTCTACGAGGACATCGCCACCTTCGGCCACATCGCCACCAGCTATGCCTACCCGGTGACGGTGGACGAGCGCTACGTGATGGATCCCTCGCCGATTCCCAAGTTCGACAACCCCAAGCTGGACATGAACCCGGCGCTGATGCTGTTCGGCGCCGGTCGCGAGAAGCGCCTGTACGCGGTGCCGCCGTTCACCCGGGTGGCGAGCCTGGATTTCGAGGACCACCCCTTCGAGGTCCAGCGCTGGGAGGAAAGCTGCGCCTTCTGCGGCAGCCACGAGTCCTACCTGGACGAACTGATCGTCGACGACCGTGGCGGCAAGCGCTTCGTCTGTTCCGACACCGATTACTGCACGCAGCGGCGTGCCCGCCAGGAAGAAGGGGAGGACGCGCAATGAACGCGGTCTGCGAATCCATCGATGCGAGCCTCGACGCGCGCGACCGGCCGCTGCTCTCGGTGCGCGGCCTGACCCGCCTGTACGGGCCGGAAAAGGGCTGCCAGGAGGTCGACTTCGATCTCTACCCCGGCGAAGTGCTGGGCATCGTCGGCGAGTCCGGCTCGGGCAAGTCGACCCTGCTCTCGCTGCTCTCCGGGCGCTGCCCGCCGGACGCCGGCACGGTCGCCTACCGCGACGACGGCGACCGCTGGCTGGACCTCTACGCCGCCAGCGAAGCCGAGCGGCGCACCCTGCTGCGCACCGAGTGGGGCTTCGTCGAGCAGAACCCGCGCGACGGCCTGCGCATGGGCGTGTCCGCCGGCGCCAACATCGGCGAACGGCTGATGGCCCAGGGCGTGCGCCACTACGGTCGGCTGCGCCAGGCCGGGCTGGACTGGCTGGAACAGGTGGAGATCGATCCGCTGCGCATCGACGACCTGCCGCGAACCTTTTCCGGCGGCATGCAGCAGCGCCTGCAGATCGCCCGCAACCTGGTCTCGGCGCCACGCCTGGTGTTCATGGACGAACCCACCGGCGGCCTCGACGTGTCGGTGCAGGCGCGCCTGCTCGACCTGCTGCGCGGCCTGGTGCGCGAGCTGGACCTGGCGGTGGTGATCGTCACCCACGACCTGGCGGTGGCGCGCCTGCTCGCCGACCGCCTGATGGTCATGCGCCGTTCGCGGGTGGTGGAAGCCGGTCTCACCGACCAGATTCTCGACGACCCGCAGCATCCGTACACGCAATTGCTGGTGTCGTCGGTCCTGCAACCCTGAGCCGAAGCGTCGGCGCCGGTCCGCGCGACGGGCGCCCGGAGAAGTAGCGATGAACAACCTGATCGAGGTCCGCGACCTCAGCAAGACCTTCACCCTGCACCAGCAACAGGGCGTAGTGCTCAATGTGCTGCGCGGGCTCAACTTCAATGTCGCCGGCGGCGAATGCCTGGTGCTCCACGGACGCTCCGGCGCCGGCAAGAGCACCCTGCTGCGCACGCTCTACGGCAACTACCTGCCGGCCGGCGGCAGCATCCGCCTGCGCCACGCCGGCGACTGGCTGGAACTGGTCGGCGCCGAGCCTCGCGAGGTGCTCGCCGTGCGTCGCCAGACCCTCGGCTACGTCAGCCAGTTCCTGCGGGTGATCCCGCGGGTGGCGACCCTCGACGTGGTCATGGAGCCGGCCCTGGCCCGTGGCTGGAGCCGCGACAGCGCCGAACTGCGGGCGCGCAGCCTGCTGGCCCGGCTGAACATCCCGGAACGCCTCTGGCAACTGGCGCCGGGTACCTTTTCCGGCGGCGAGCAGCAACGCGTCAACATTGCCCGCGGCTTCATGGTCGAGTGGCCGATCCTGCTGCTCGACGAGCCGACCGCGTCCCTCGACGAAGCCAACCGCCAGGTAGTGCTGGAACTGATCGGCGAAGCCAAGGGCGCCGGCGCCGCGTTGATCGGCATCTTCCACGACCGCGCCGCCCGCGAGGCGGTGGCCAGCCGCTACCTGGACATGAGCCAGGAGCTTTCCCGCCAGGAGCAAGCCCATGTCGTCTGAACGCGTTCTCAGCAATGCCCGGGTAGTCAGCGCCGAGCGGGTCTTCGTCGGCAGCGTGCTGCTGCGCGACGGCCTGATCGCCGCGGTCGACGAAGGCCGCAGCCACCTGGCCGGGGCCGAGGACCTGGGGGGCGACTACCTGCTGCCCGGCCTGGTCGAGCTGCACACCGACAACCTGGAGAAGCACATGACCCCGCGTCCCGGCGTCGACTGGCCGTCGGCCTCGGCGGTGCTGGCGCACGACGCGCAGATCGTCGCCGCGGGGATCACCACGGTGTTCGACGCGCTGTCCATCGGCGACGTCAACCCCAAGGGCAAGCGCATGCAGCAGTTGCCGAAGATGCTCGAGGCCATCGGCGAGGCCGCCGCCAGCGGCGACGCGCGCGCCGACCATCGCCTGCACCTGCGTTGCGAGGTCAGCCATCCGCAGACGCTGGAGGTGTTCCGCGAACTGGTCGAGCATCCGCTGGTGCAACTGGTCTCGGTGATGGACCACGCCCCCGGCCAGCGCCAGTTCGCCAGGCTGGAGAAGTACCGCGAGTACTACCAGGGCAAGTACCACCTGAGCGATGCCGAGATGGACGCCTTCATCGTCGAGCAGGTAGCCAACTCCGAGCGCTACAGCGACGCCGCCCGTGCGGCCATCGTCGATGTCTGCCAGGGACGCGGCCTGTCGGTGGCCAGCCATGACGACGCGACCCTCGCGCATGTCCGCGAGTCGGCCGGCTACGGCATGGCCATCGCCGAGTTCCCGACCACCGTGGAGGCCGCCAGGGCCAGCCACGAGCATGGCCTGCAGGTGCTGATGGGCGCGCCCAACGTGGTCCGCGGCGGTTCCCACTCGGGCAACGTGGCGGCGGCGCAACTGGCGGGAATCGGCGTGCTGGATATCCTTTCCAGCGACTACTATCCGGCCAGCCTGCTGCATGCGGCCTTGCTGCTCGCCGGCGAGCACAGCGAGTATGATGCGATCCGCTACGACCTGCCGCGCGCGGTGGCGATGGTCAGCCGTACCCCGGCGCTGGCCGCCGGGCTGACCGATCGTGGCGAAATCCGCGTCGGCCTGCGCGCCGATCTGCTGCAGGCGCGGGCGCTCGGCAACAACCAGCCGGTGGTGCGCCAGGTCTGGCGCGGCGGGCAGAGAGTGTTCTGATGACAGGCAGACTGATTTATCTGATGGGGCCTTCCGGCTCGGGCAAGGACAGCCTGTTGCAGGCCGCGCGCGAGCCCCTGGCGCTGCGCGGCTGCCGTATCGTGCGGCGGGTGATCACGCGCTCCGCGGAAGCGGTGGGGGAGGACGCCCAGGCGGTGACCCCGGCGCAGTTCGACACCCTCGAGCGGGCCTCGGCGTTCGCCATGAGCTGGCGCGCCAACGGCCTTTGCTATGGCATTCCGGTGCAGATCGACGAGTGGCTGGCGCAGGGCTACGACGTGCTGGTGAACGGCTCGCGCGGCTACCTGGCGCAGGCCCGCCGGCGCTATCCGGATCTGCTCGCGGTCCTGCTCGGGGTGAAACCCGAGGTGCTGCGCCAGCGCCTGCTGGCGCGCGGCCGGGAAAGCCCCGAGGAAATCGAGGCGCGCCTGGCGCGCAACGCCGAGTTCGCCGCCGGCCTGGAGGGCCCGCTGTTCCAACTGGACAACTCCGGTGACCTCGACGACACGCTACGCAGCCTCCTGGCCCGTCTCGGCAGCGACCGCGCATGCGCCTGACCCTGCTCGGCACCGGCGACGCCCGCCAGGTGCCGGTCTACGGTTGCGATTGCCCGGCCTGTCGCAACGCCCGCGCCGACGCCGGCCTGCGTCGCCGTCCCTGTAGCGCGCTGCTGGAGTGCGCCGGCCAGCGCTGGCTGATCGACAGCGGCCTGGTCGATCTCTGCGAGCGCTTCCCGCCCCATAGCCTCGACGGCATCCTCCAGACCCATTACCACGCCGACCACGCCCAAGGCCTGCTGCACCTGCGCTGGGGCCAGGGCCTGGTGATCCCGGTGCATGGCCCGGCCGACCCGGAGGGCCTCGCCGACCTCTACAAGCATCCGGGCATCCTCGATTTCAGCCAGCCCTTCGGCGCCTTCGAGCGGCGCCAGTGGGGCGCGCTGGCGGCGACCGCGCTACCGCTGGTCCACTCGAAGCCGACCTTCGGCTACTTGCTGGAGGGGGCTTCCGAGGAGGGAACGATACGGCGTCTGGCCTACCTCACCGATACCGTCGGGCTGCCGGCGGACAGCGCCTCGCGATTGCTCGCGGCGCCGCTGGACCTGCTGGTGCTGGACTGCTCGATGCCGCCGCAGGAGCGGCCGCCGCGCAACCACAACGACCTGACGCGGGCACTGGAGTGCATCGAATCGCTGCGTCCCCGGCGGGCCGTGTTGACTCACGTCGGGCATGCGCTGGACGCCTGGCTGCTGGACCACCCCGCTGCGTTGCCCGAGGGGGTGGAACTGGCACACGACGGCATGTGCCTGCCGCTGTGAGCGACGCTGTAGCGCCCGGCAAGGCGTTGTGGGCGAAATCAGTCCAGGCTGGGATCGAAGCGGATTCGCCGACCTACCACCAGCGCAAACAGCAGCCAGGCGCCGGATATGCCCAGCAGTCCCCAGGCGCACCAGGCGAGGAGGGTGGCATCGGGCGGCAGGCTCAGCGCCAGGATCGCGCTGGCGATCACCACGAACAGAAGAATGACGGCGGATCGTGACATGGTTTCACTCCCGGAGCCCTCTCCGTCGGGCTCGCTGTTCCTTGTGCCGGCTCAGTGGCGCCGAGGTTCCGTGGCGCCCTTGTCGCTCAGCGGAAGCCTCGCTGGATATTCTTCTCCTCCGCGCTCTATCAGCCAGAGCAGCCCGTAGACGCCGACCGAAAGGGCCAGGGCGGTCAGCGGCAAAGCCAGGATCCACATGTTCGTTCTCCCTTCCGCCCGCCAGCATCCCGGGGACCTGTGCGGCGGTGTAGCGTCGTTGGATGCCGGTCTCCCGGCGCTTGCTTCGTCAGAATGTCCAGGCCTGTTCGTCGGCCGCGCTTACCAGCGCCGTGCCGCGCTCGTCCTCGCCTACGGTGACGATGCGCGGGGATTCTTCGGGCGCCTGGATCACCAGTCGCTGCGCAGCGGGTGCCCACTGCGGCGTTGCGTTGCTGTCCAGCACTACCGGCCTTTCGCCGTGGCGTTCCTGCGTCCTGTCCTCGTCGCCCAGTGCGCTGTTCTGGAAGACTACGAGAGCCAGCAGGGAAAGAAGTCCGGTGCCGACCAGGTTGCGTGAGCTGCTCATGTTCACCTCCATTTCGTAGCTTTGCCAGGCAGATGGCCAAGGTTTGATCCTGAGGGTCTTGTAGCAGCGGTTGTGCCAACTTTTTCCTATAAAAAATCCTTTTAAATCAATGGTCTATATATGTGTATGGGGCTCTCTGACATGCACTTTGCACGGATTGGCATTTTGCCGGTTGCAAAATGCATGATGAGGTCAGCCCAGATGCAGCGCCAGGCTTACGCCGTGGCTGGTGAATCCCAGCGCGGCATAGAAGCGCTGCGCGGTTTCCCGGTCCTGGTGGCTGGAAAGCGCCAGTTTGTAGCAGCCCCAACTGCGCGCGCGCTCCACGGCCCGGCCGATCAGTTCGCGGCCTACGCCCTGGCCGCGGGCGTGGCGGTCGACCACCATGTCTTCGAGAATTGCCGAGCGGGCGAAATCGTGCGCCAGGTGTTCGATCAGATGCAGGGTGCAGGTGCCGAGCAGGCGCTCGCCGCGCTCGGCCACCAGGGTGACCCGGTCGCCGCGCGGTCGTTGCAGTTGGATGGCCAGCAACGCCGGGTCCGGGCGCGGATCGGCGCTACCTAGTTGCTGTAGCAGCAACGACAGGCGCGGCGCGTCGTGCTCGCTGGCGATCCGCACATCGAAGCTGGCGAAGGGGGAGTCCGGTATCCGCGGCTGGCGCGGGGCGTCCGGCAGGTCCTGTGCGGCGGGAATGGCGACGGTCTGGTTCATGCTGCACCTCCAGGGTTGCGGAAAATTATGCGCAGCCTTGGTGGCAGTGGCATGACAAACGCTTTCTCTGCCGTTAACATGCCGCCCCGTCAGCGCATCGTGCATTGCGCCGCTGGACTCCGATGGAGATGGTCTTTCTGTCGAAAGCCGGCATGGCAAAAAGCACCGGCGCGATTCGTCCTCGTAGTTTAATGGATAGAACGGCCCCCTCCTAAGGGGTCGGTACAGGTTCGATTCCTGTCGGGGACGCCACCTTCTTTCTTTACCTTGCCTCCCTCCAGGCGCCATGCCTGCGCTGTCCGGCCTGCCGGCATGGCAGGCCGGCGTCGCCTGGGCAATACTGTGGAAACATGGTTTGCCGACGACCGACGGGAGGGCGGGCATGTCTGCCAATCGGGTGAATATTCGCCTGGCCCGGGTGGAGGACGCAGAGATGATCGGCGCGTTCGTACGCCGGCTGACTCGCGAGCATGTTGCCCGTGATTTCCCTCCACAGGGGCGGCGTTTCCTTCAGCGAGCCCTTGGCACTCCGCGAATCCTGGAGGGTATGCGTGGAACCTGCCGCTATTTCGTCGCCGAGGAGCGGGGGAAAATGCTTGGCGTCGTCGCCACTCGCGACGACCATCATCTGCTCATGCTATTCGTCGCGGAAGAGGCCCAGGGCCAGGGGCTGGCGCGTGCCCTCTGGGCACGTGCGCGCGAGGCTTGTCTCGAGGCGGGATATTCGGGTGTCTTCACTGTCAGCGCGGCGCTGGGGGCTGTGCCGGTCTACCAGAGGTTCGGTTTCGTGGCGAGCGGTCCGGTGACCACCGAGCACGGTGTGACGCGTCTGCCGATGACGACCCGGTGAGGACATCCTCCCAGCAGGCGTCGGCTAGCTGCCTTCCGGCGCCGCGAGGGTGGCCGACACGGAGCCTGCGGTCGTTGTCGTTTCGTGCCATACGCCCTTTGGCACCAGAAGCCAGTCGCCCGGAAACAGGTTATAGGTTCGCATCCGCGTCGGCGCCTCGAGCTCCCGCCCGTCGTAGATGACGTGGCGCTCGCCATTGGGCAGGACGCAGTTGTGGCTTGGCTGTTCCACCGCGGGCTTGTCGCCCAGCCTCCAGGTCTTGCAGCCGAACAGTTGCACGATCCATACGGTACGAATGTCGAAATGCAGCGGCGCTCCGCATCCTGGCGGAGAGATATAGGCGTTGACCCGATCGATCACCGCCGCGCCGCAATCACGCGGCTTCAAGCGTTCGCGAAGCTCCACCACCGTGCGTTCCAGATTCATGTAGCAGCGCGTCCCGGCCGGTCTGTCCGGAGCTCCGCTTGCCGGCAGCGCTATTTCCAGGTGCGCGCCATCCGCCGCGCGCAGCATGACCTTGGCTGGGCTTTGGCTGAGCGCGACGACGAACAGGCGATCGGTCCGGGGATCGAGTACGCCCGGGTCGTGTCCATGGGAATGCACGATGTCCATCTTCTACAGGGCGCCCGCTTCGTCCTGGTTTTCCGTTCGAGGACGCGAATGGTCGACGATGTCCGGTTCCAGGGCACCGACTCCGAAGACGGCGAATACCGGTTCGCGCAGAGGGTCGAAGCCGAGCAGGTCCTCGAACAGTTCATCGCGCAGGGCAATGGTGGTGAAGGCGCCAAGGCCTAGCCATGACGCGGTGAGCAGAAGCGATTGCCCGCTGAAGCCGATCTCGGCCATCACGGCCCGGGCGACGCGCGAAAAGTCGTATTTCCAGGCCGTGCGCGGAAGGAACGCGGAGCAGAGAAAGATGACGGCGGCTTCCCGAACCCATTCCTGGTCTCCGCAGGCCTTGGCGATCCACTCGTGTGCATCCCCCGTCCACAGGCGCTCCAGGCCGTGGCGGCGAACGGAATAGTGGTAGATCCCTCTCTCGATGCCGTCGACGTTGAGGACGATCGGATAGACTTCGACCGGATGTAACGAGCCGCCGCTCGGCGAGGTCTTGCGGACGAACACGTCGCCGAGAGGGTTGGGTACGCTCTTGATCATGCCCCAGGCGAACTTGAGCAGGCTGGACAACTGGGCTTCGGTGAGGGGATGGTCCGCGTATCGGCGAGCCGTCCTCCTGTTCAGCATGGTTTTCGGGAACGAGGGTTCTCCTCTGGAGGCCGTCATGCGTGGTTCGCTCAATGGACTGAACGGTGCCGCCGGATATTCCATGAAGGCGGATGCCTGACGCGTGACGGCTGCCTTCTCGGCCAGGGCGGCATTGAACTCCGCGGGTGGGGCGAAGATCGTCTCCCTGCTCGTCCGTGTTGCGAGCAGGAAGCGCATGGCGTCGCCCCAGCCCGCACCAGGGGCGCGCAGGCGGGTTCCCCTCAGATCCTCGGCGCGCACCGTCAGCACATCGAGTTCCAGCAGATCGTGCAGAACGCCGATGGCTCTGTTGACAGACTCCGCCTCGCCTCCCTGCTCGAAGGCCCGGCTGACGAAATCGTCGGGTTCGATCCAGTCCATGAACAGATCCAGCAGCGGTATCGCCTCCCTGGAAAAGGCTTTGCTGGCGCCAGTGGCGCGGTTCTCGAGGACGATCTGATCGTCGAGCAGCGTTACTCCCACGCCGTCCGAGAGATGCAGGGCGTTGCCGCTGATCCGCAGGGTGGCTGGCTCATCCGTTTCAACCTGTCGCTTCTGCATTCGCTTTCTCCCGCTCGTGCCGGACCCGTCCGCGAATTTCGCCATCCAGTTCGGCGAGTTCTTCGGCAAGCCGCTCGACGATGATTCTTCCCTGTTCCGTCAGGTTGGCGTCTCCTTGCAGCATGGGGGTCGCCTTCAGGCAGCCGGACAGGATCAGTAACGCGCGGCCCCGGCATTCGGCCGCTTCCCGTCCATCCAGGTTTGCTCGGCGCCAGTAGTACTTGACCAGTAGGGCGTAGATGTAATGGGCATGCAGGAAGCCGAAGAGATCACGACGCGAGCCGGACCACGGCAGCACGTAGTTGGCCTCGAGCGGTGTCTGCGGGAGGGTCAGCCTGGTCATTTCTCCAAGTTGGTAAAGAACCTGATGTCCGGTTTCATGGACGATCGACTCTTCAAGATCGAGAAGTGATTCATCCATGTTGCCCAGGTAGACGATTCCGGAGTAGCGCGCCGCCGAGCAACTGCGAAATGCCGCATCCGGAAGGTAGCCGAAGATGCGCACGCACTCCTCGATCTGCGCATGCAATTCGGGCCAGGCCGTTTCGATGTTCTTCAGGGCGCTGCCGAGAAGGCCGGCTTGCATTCTCAACGGATGGCCGATGGTGCGTCCTTCTTCTCCGGAGGAGGAGGGGGCACGACTGAAATCATAGGTTGGCGGTGTCGCTTTCATGACATAGGGATGCAGATCCTCGCGCTGGAGTGCGATCGCGCTGCCGGGGACGTAGAGGTTGGCCTTGCCTGTGAGTCGACGCTCGACGTCCTGCAGTACCGAGGGAAGTTTCGATATATGGCGGATGAGTTCTTCCGTGCGCCTGTTGGCCGATGCGCGGAGGAAAAAACGCAGCCAGATCGAATAGACGGGATCATCGAAGACGAGCGTAGATCCTCCTTCCCCCTCCCGGAGATTGAGCAGCGGCTCGGGGAGGCCAGGCTCCTGTGCCGTCCTCAGCACTTCGTCGCATTGTTTCAGGGCATCGAGACCCAGCTGGGTACGCTGCGCAAGGATGGCCTTGCGCAGCGAGTGGAAAGCCCCGAGCCCCCTGTCGGGCTGGAATGCCGAGTTCCAGGGGCGGTCGGTGCCCGGACTCATTGAGACTCACCCTTCAGATTGGCTAGTTGTTTGCTTCCCTGTTGCTGTTGTTGGTCAAGGATAGCGGCCAAGCCTTGGAGGAACTGTCGACCTTTCTGCTGTTGCTGCTGGTCGAGCAACGCGGCGAGGTCCTGCAGGTTGCGGCCTCCCTGCTGTTGCTGCTGGTCGAGGATAGCGGCCAGGCCCTGGAGGAACTGCCGGCCCTTCTGCTGTTGCTGCTGGTCGAGCAGCGCGGCGAGGTCCTGCAGGTTGCGGCCTCCCTGCTGTTGCTGTTGGTCGAGGACCGCGGCCAGGTCCTGGAGGAGCTGTCGGCCCTTCTGCTGTTGTTGCTGGTCGAGCAGCGCGGCGAGGTCCTGCAG
>NZ_KV813410.1:0-829 GCF_001813645.1 Pseudomonas sp. HMSC063H08 | reverse complement strand
CCAGCGGCTGGTCGGGATCGCCTTCGAGGAAGTCCACCAGCACTTCCATGCCGACCCGCGGAATGACGATGCCGCCATAGCCGTTGCCGGCCCAACCGCTGGCTACGCGTAGCCAGCAACTGCTCTTGTCGTCGCCCTGGCCCTCGCGGTCCCAGTGGAACTGCACCCTGACCCGGCCGTAGCGGTCGCAGTGGATTTCCTCGCCTGGCGGGCCGGTCACCACCGCGGTCTGGCTGCCCAGCACGCGCGGCTTCGGGTGCTCCAGCGGCGGGCGGAAGAACACCTCCCAGGGCGTGGCGAGGAAGCGGTTGCGGTAGCCCTGCTGGAAGTCGTCCGTGCTGGCCGACGTGTCGGAGGTAACGTTCTCTTCCAGCACCTGCGGCTGCTTGCCTTCGTGGAAGATTTCGCTGAGCAGCCACAGGTCGTTCCACTCCGCGCGCGGGTGCTCGGCGATCTCCAGGAAGTGCCCGCTGACCAGCAGCGGCTGGTCGCTGACCCCTTCGCCCAGGCGCCGGTCGGCGCGGTGCCGCTCCAGGGCGCGCTGGTTGAGCAGCTTGCCGCGCTGGCGATCGACGAAGCGACCGGGGTAGTCGTAGTCCTCCAGGTCCGGCTCGGCCGGGGCGTCGGCAGCGGGGCGATTGCCGGCCTCCAGCAGCAGCCGCGGCTTCTCGAAGTCGTAGTCGCGGCGAGTGGTGCGCGTGGTGCGGCTGGCCAGGCGCAGGCTGAAGCGCTTGATCACCGGTTCGTCGGCGACCAGCCCGCTGTCGTGCACGTAGGCGGTGGGACGGCCCAGGCGGGGGAACACCGTCTGGTCGTCGCCGAACACCAG
>NZ_KV813409.1:0-487 GCF_001813645.1 Pseudomonas sp. HMSC063H08 | reverse complement strand
GATCCGCTCGACGAAGTGCCCGCGATCCAGCAACCCACTGCCGCACCGGCGGCACCCCCGAAGTCGCCGCCGAAACCGAAGCCTCTCCGCCCCAGTGCAACCGGGGACGACGCGCCTTTCGGTATGGACCCTCCGGCTTCTGCAAAGCAGGCCGCCCCTCTGGACACAGACGCAGATGCAGAACTGTTCGGGACGGTCTGGCCGCTAGGCGAAATCGTCAAGCTGGACACCACGGTCGACCGCAAGCGACTACGCCAACAGTGCGTGCGACTCGGCGCGCTGGGCTATGAGCTCGACTTCAAACAACAAGTGTGGACCCGCAAGGAGGCCGCATGAAATCGATCTACAACACCCCAGGCTTCAGCGAGGAGTTGTTGCTGGTTTGCGCCTCGCTGCGCGAGGTCGGACTAGACAATCTGGCTGACCAGTTCCGCGCGGCAGTGTTCGACCGATCTGTCGTCGACCAGGCCATCATCGCACTGCGTGA
>NZ_KV813408.1:0-487 GCF_001813645.1 Pseudomonas sp. HMSC063H08 | reverse complement strand
TCACGCAGTGCGATGATGGCCTGGTCGACGACGGATCGGTCGAACACTGCATCGCGGAACTGGTCAGCCAGATTGTCCAGTCCGACCTCGCGCAGCGAGGCGCAAACCAGCAACAACTCCTCGCTGAAGCCTGGGGTGTTGTAGATCGATTTCATGCGGCCTCCTTGCGGGTCCACACTTGTTGTTTGAAGTCGAGCTCATAGCCCAGCGCGCCGAGTCGCACGCACTGTTGGCGTAGTCGCTTGCGGTCGACCGTGGTGTCCAGCTTGACGATTTCGCCTAGCGGCCAGACCGTCCCGAACAGCTCTGCATCTGCGTCTGTGTCCGGAGTGGCGGCCTGCTCTGCAGGAGCCGGAGGGGACATACCGAAAGGCGCGTCCTCCCCTGTTGCAGCGGGGCGCAGAGGCTTCGGTTTCTGGGGCGACTTCGGCGGTACCGCCGGGGCTACTGTGGGCTGCTGGATCGCGGGCACTTCGTCGAGCGGATC
>NZ_KV813407.1:0-5343 GCF_001813645.1 Pseudomonas sp. HMSC063H08 | reverse complement strand
TTTGCGGTTCATGCGAACTTTCGGTTCGTCGACTTCACCTTACAACACACAATCATCAGATTGTTTGGGTGTTATATGGTCAAGCCTCACGGGCAATTAGTACTGGTTAGCTCAACGCCTCACAACGCTTACACACCCAGCCTATCAACGTCGTAGTCTTCGACGGCCCTTCAGGGGAATCGAGTTCCCAGTGAGATCTCATCTTGAGGCAAGTTTCCCGCTTAGATGCTTTCAGCGGTTATCTTTTCCGAACATAGCTACCCGGCAATGCCACTGGCGTGACAACCGGAACACCAGAGGTTCGTCCACTCCGGTCCTCTCGTACTAGGAGCAGCCCCTCTCAAATCTCAAACGTCCACGGCAGATAGGGACCGAACTGTCTCACGACGTTCTAAACCCAGCTCGCGTACCACTTTAAATGGCGAACAGCCATACCCTTGGGACCGGCTTCAGCCCCAGGATGTGATGAGCCGACATCGAGGTGCCAAACACCGCCGTCGATATGAACTCTTGGGCGGTATCAGCCTGTTATCCCCGGAGTACCTTTTATCCGTTGAGCGATGGCCCTTCCATACAGAACCACCGGATCACTAAGACCTACTTTCGTACCTGCTCGACGTGTCTGTCTCGCAGTCAAGCGCGCTTTTGCCTTTATACTCTGCGACCGATTTCCGACCGGTCTGAGCGCACCTTCGTACTCCTCCGTTACTCTTTAGGAGGAGACCGCCCCAGTCAAACTGCCCACCATACACTGTCCTCGATCCGGATTACGGACCAGAGTTAGAACCTCAAGCATGCCAGGGTGGTATTTCAAGGATGGCTCCACGCGAACTGGCGTCCACGCTTCAAAGCCTCCCACCTATCCTACACAAGCAGGCTCAAAGTCCAGTGCAAAGCTACAGTAAAGGTTCACGGGGTCTTTCCGTCTAGCCGCGGATACACTGCATCTTCACAGCGATTTCAATTTCACTGAGTCTCGGGTGGAGACAGCGCCGCCATCGTTACGCCATTCGTGCAGGTCGGAACTTACCCGACAAGGAATTTCGCTACCTTAGGACCGTTATAGTTACGGCCGCCGTTTACCGGGGCTTCGATCAAGAGCTTCGCTTGCGCTAACCCCATCAATTAACCTTCCGGCACCGGGCAGGCGTCACACCCTATACGTCCACTTTCGTGTTTGCAGAGTGCTGTGTTTTTAATAAACAGTCGCAGCGGCCTGGTATCTTCGACCAGCCAGAGCTTACGGAGTAAATCCTTCACCCTAGCCGGCGCACCTTCTCCCGAAGTTACGGTGCCATTTTGCCTAGTTCCTTCACCCGAGTTCTCTCAAGCGCCTTGGTATTCTCTACCCGACCACCTGTGTCGGTTTGGGGTACGGTTCCTGGTTACCTGAAGCTTAGAAGCTTTTCTTGGAAGCATGGCATCAACCACTTCGTCATCTAAAAGACGACTCGTCATCAGCTCTCGGCCTTGAAACCCCGGATTTACCTAAGATTTCAGCCTACCACCTTAAACTTGGACAACCAACGCCAAGCTGGCCTAGCCTTCTCCGTCCCTCCATCGCAGTAACCAGAAGTACAGGAATATTAACCTGTTTCCCATCGACTACGCTTTTCAGCCTCGCCTTAGGAACCGACTAACCCTGCGTCGATTAACGTTGCGCAGGAACCCTTGGTCTTTCGGCGTGGGTGTTTTTCACACCCATTGTCGTTACTCATGTCAGCATTCGCACTTCTGATACCTCCAGCAAGCTTCTCAACTCACCTTCACAGGCTTACAGAACGCTCCTCTACCGCGTCACTTACGTGACACCCGCAGCTTCGGTGTGTGGTTTGAGCCCCGTTACATCTTCCGCGCAGGCCGACTCGACTAGTGAGCTATTACGCTTTCTTTAAAGGGTGGCTGCTTCTAAGCCAACCTCCTAGCTGTCTAAGCCTTCCCACATCGTTTACCACTTAACCACAACTTTGGGACCTTAGCTGGCGGTCTGGGTTGTTTCCCTTTTCACGACGGACGTTAGCACCCGCCGTGTGTCTCCCATGCTCGGCACTTCTGGGTATTCGGAGTTTGCATCGGTTTGGTAAGTCGGGATGACCCCCTAGCCGAAACAGTGCTCTACCCCCCAGAGTGATACATGAGGCGCTACCTAAATAGCTTTCGAGGAGAACCAGCTATCTCCGAGCTTGATTAGCCTTTCACTCCGATCCACAAGTCATCCCCTACCTTTTCAACGGGAGTGGGTTCGGTCCTCCAGTCAGTGTTACCTAACCTTCAACCTGCTCATGGATAGATCGCCCGGTTTCGGGTCTATACCCAGCGACTAAACGCCCTATTAAGACTCGCTTTCGCTACGCCTACCCTATACGGTTAAGCTTGCCACTGAATATAAGTCGCTGACCCATTATACAAAAGGTACGCAGTCACCTAACAAGTAGGCTCCCACTGCTTGTACGCATACGGTTTCAGGTTCTATTTCACTCCCCTCTCCGGGGTTCTTTTCGCCTTTCCCTCACGGTACTGGTTCACTATCGGTCAGTCAGTAGTATTTAGCCTTGGAGGATGGTCCCCCCATGTTCAGACAAAGTTTCTCGTGCTCCGTCCTACTCGATTTCACTTCAAAGATCCTTTCGCGTACGGGGCTATCACCCACTATGGCCGCACTTTCCAGAGCGTTCCGCTAAAATCAATGAAGCTTAAGGGCTAATCCCCGTTCGCTCGCCACTACTAAGGGAATCTCGGTTGATTTCTTTTCCTCAGGGTACTTAGATGTTTCAGTTCCCCTGGTTCGCCTCTTGCACCTATGGATTCAGTACAAGATACCTAGGTTATCCTAGGTGGGTTCCCCCATTCAGAGATCTCCGGATCAAAGTCTGTTTGCCGACTCCCCGAAGCTTTTCGCAGGCTACCACGTCTTTCATCGCCTCTGACTGCCAAGGCATCCACCGTATGCGCTTCTTCACTTGACCATATAACCCCAAGCAATCTGGTTATACTGTGAAGACGACATTCGCCGAAAATTCGCGCTTGAACTCGCAAATTTTACCTTGACTTGAATGATCACCAGTGAAAGAGATCATTCAGTCTTACTTCTATCACATACCCGAATTTTTAAAGAACAGTTCTGGTGCAAAGACCAGAAATCAATGTTCATTCACGAACATTCATTTCTGAGCTTTCGACGATTGTTTGGATGGTGGAGCCAAGGAGGATCGAACTCCTGACCTCCTGCGTGCAAAGCAGGCGCTCTCCCAGCTGAGCTATGGCCCCGTATCGGATCACGCAGCACACCAACAATTGGTGGGTCTGGGCAGATTCGAACTGCCGACCTCACCCTTATCAGGGGTGCGCTCTAACCAACTGAGCTACAGACCCAATCGTCTAACCAGTGAATCAAGCAATTCGTGTGGGAGCTTATGAAGAAGCTGAGATCTTCGATTAAGGAGGTGATCCAGCCGCAGGTTCCCCTACGGCTACCTTGTTACGACTTCACCCCAGTCATGAATCACTCCGTGGTAACCGTCCCCCTTGCGGTTAGACTAGCTACTTCTGGAGCAACCCACTCCCATGGTGTGACGGGCGGTGTGTACAAGGCCCGGGAACGTATTCACCGTGACATTCTGATTCACGATTACTAGCGATTCCGACTTCACGCAGTCGAGTTGCAGACTGCGATCCGGACTACGATCGGTTTTATGGGATTAGCTCCACCTCGCGGCTTGGCAACCCTTTGTACCGACCATTGTAGCACGTGTGTAGCCCTGGCCGTAAGGGCCATGATGACTTGACGTCATCCCCACCTTCCTCCGGTTTGTCACCGGCAGTCTCCTTAGAGTGCCCACCCGAGGTGCTGGTAACTAAGGACAAGGGTTGCGCTCGTTACGGGACTTAACCCAACATCTCACGACACGAGCTGACGACAGCCATGCAGCACCTGTGTCTGAGTTCCCGAAGGCACCAATCCATCTCTGGAAAGTTCTCAGCATGTCAAGGCCAGGTAAGGTTCTTCGCGTTGCTTCGAATTAAACCACATGCTCCACCGCTTGTGCGGGCCCCCGTCAATTCATTTGAGTTTTAACCTTGCGGCCGTACTCCCCAGGCGGTCGACTTATCGCGTTAGCTGCGCCACTAAGATCTCAAGGATCCCAACGGCTAGTCGACATCGTTTACGGCGTGGACTACCAGGGTATCTAATCCTGTTTGCTCCCCACGCTTTCGCACCTCAGTGTCAGTATCAGTCCAGGTGGTCGCCTTCGCCACTGGTGTTCCTTCCTATATCTACGCATTTCACCGCTACACAGGAAATTCCACCACCCTCTACCGTACTCTAGCTCAGTAGTTTTGGATGCAGTTCCCAGGTTGAGCCCGGGGATTTCACATCCAACTTGCTGAACCACCTACGCGCGCTTTACGCCCAGTAATTCCGATTAACGCTTGCACCCTTCGTATTACCGCGGCTGCTGGCACGAAGTTAGCCGGTGCTTATTCTGTTGGTAACGTCAAAACAGCAAGGTATTAACTTACTGCCCTTCCTCCCAACTTAAAGTGCTTTACAATCCGAAGACCTTCTTCACACACGCGGCATGGCTGGATCAGGCTTTCGCCCATTGTCCAATATTCCCCACTGCTGCCTCCCGTAGGAGTCTGGACCGTGTCTCAGTTCCAGTGTGACTGATCATCCTCTCAGACCAGTTACGGATCGTCGCCTTGGTAGGCCTTTACCCCACCAACTAGCTAATCCGACCTAGGCTCATCTGATAGCGTGAGGTCCGAAGATCCCCCACTTTCTCCCTCAGGACGTATGCGGTATTAGCGCCCGTTTCCGGACGTTATCCCCCACTACCAGGCAGATTCCTAGGCATTACTCACCCGTCCGCCGCTGAATCCAGGAGCAAGCTCCCTTCATCCGCTCGACTTGCATGTGTTAGGCCTGCCGCCAGCGTTCAATCTGAGCCATGATCAAACTCTTCAGTTCAATACTGCTTGGGTTTTGAGAAAACCCTAAACTTGGCTCAGCAATCGCATTCTCTTAAAAAGAGATAAAACTCTCGAATTCACGAGTGTTACTTGCGTTGCTGATAATCTTTCGATCACCAGTCTTACATCACAAGCACCCACACGAATTGCTTGATTCGACTTGTTAAAGAGCAGTTGGTCAAGGCTTTCGTCTCAACCGAGGCCGCGCATTCTACAGCAACCTCTCTTTCCGTCAAGCGTTATTTTCGAAAATTTTCTTTTCTACTCAACCGCTTGCGCCGACCTTCAAACCATCTTCCGATCAGCGGGAGGCGCATTCTACAGCGTTCAAACTCGCTGTCAAGCACCTCGGTGAAGCTTCGTTTCGAA